>NZ_CP015986.1:1738040-2048580 GCF_001658005.1 Sphingobium sp. EP60837
TGATCCGCCTTTTCGCGCAGCGGCTTCTAGCCCTGGCTCGCCGAGGCTTGCATCGCGCTTATCAAGCCCGCGCTGAAGATCTGCCGACACTCCGCGGAAAGCTCGATATTGTCCGCCAACTGACAGTTCATGTGGGGCGCCCGGATCGGCTCGCCTGCCGCTTTGATGTGCTGTCTAGCGACACACCGCTGATGCAGGTGATGAAAGCAGCCGTGGTCTTTCTGTCTCGGTTGGCCCGCGCGCACGACACGCGCCGACTGCTAGAAGAACTGCGCTTCGTTCTGGCAGATGTCGCGGATGTGCCTATTTCCGCACTTCCCTGGGAGAAGGTCAGGATTGATCGCACCAGCCAGCGGTGGGAAACTGTCTTCGCTTTGGCGAAATTGCTGCTCAGGCGTGATTGGCAGGGAACGACTTACGATCATCGATCACACAACGGCATAACGCTTCTCTTTCCAATGAATGACCTGTTCGAAGCAGCGGTCGCTGCCCTGCTACGGCGGGCTTTGTCAGGAAGCGGCATCAGCGTCGTGGAGCAGGGAGGCCTTCGTCATTGCTTGGGCGAATGGACAAAAGATGAGGATTGTGAGGGACGCGTTTTCCAAACGCGACCTGATATTCTGCTCCGTCGTGGAGGCAAGGATCTCGCCATCATCGATACCAAATGGAAAAGTCTCACCCGGGATGCCTCAGTTGGAAAGAGGGGGGTGGCCCAGGGCGATGTGTACCAGATGATGGCTTATTCCCGGCTCTATCGGTGCGATCGGCTGATGCTGCTCTATCCGGCGATGGCGGGGAGCGGAACGGCCCTCAGCCACCGCTTCGGTATAGCCGGAGGGCGAGAAATGCTCGCTTTGGGGCTAGTTGATTTGACGGCGCAGATGAACCTCGTCCAAAACGAATTGAAAAAAATGATTTTCGACCTTCTGCCTCGTGAACTCGAGAGTGATCTGAAGTTGGCTACAGCATGATCGGTCTACGTCCGGTGCATTGCAACGTCCCTGCGCCGATCTGATCAGCCCCTCCTCGGCGGTAGGGCCTAGCGCTCTTGCATCGTACTGCGCAGTGGAAAGGCTGTCCGGCGGGACAAGAACTAAAATTTGCCGATGCGTAAGTAAATCAACTTTTCGGCACTAGCTGTCTGTGCAACAGATCCGATGTTGGTTTTGTTGGCAGTCGACAAGGGGGCATTCTGATTGATAGCTGCATCTCGTCAAAGCACCCGCTGGTTTGCGCCATTCACCCAAGCGCACGGAATTCGAGGCGAATGATGGTGCGACCATTTTTGTCGCTTGATCGTGCCAAGCTGTAGCGCATGTCAAGAATCCATCAATTCAGCGCCAGCTGCCGTCAACCATGGCGACGCGTAATCTCGCTCAGATCTTCGTGATCGCTGGCTGTTCGGTAGCGCCACGGAGTTTTTGGCGCTTACAACCTAGCGGCCGCCCATCGGTGGAATCTCGCATCTGATGAATAATTGGCCTCAGAAACTCTTGAGTTGAAATTGCATGACCGCACTGAAGACCACGCCGCAGGCGACCATACAGCAGATCCAGACCTTGCTCTCGGAAAGTTACGGCTCGGGATTCACGATCTTCAAGGAACTGATTCAAAACGCTGATGATGTCGGCGCTAGCAGGCTTCTCTTGGCGGGGCACGACGGCTTCCCTGATGCTAACAACGTGCTGCTGCGTGCGCCTGGGATCTTTGTCGCCAATGATGGTCCGGTGAGTTCGAGCAACTGGGAGGGACTGCAACTGGCTGCCGGTGGCAGTAAGGGTGGTGATGGCCAGGCGGTCGGCCGCTTCGGTTTAGGCCAGAAGGCGCTTTACCACCTGTGCGATGCATATCCCGTGTTCGCCCGGATCGATGGCGGTCCTGAGCCGACCACGATGATCCTCAATCCGTATGAGGAAATCGCTGAGGCCGATCACGCCCGCGCATGGAAGTCGCTTTCGGCGAAGGACGAAATGCTGTTGGCTGAGTGGGCCGATGGTCAGGGGATGGGGATGGGGCTCGTGCTCTACATCCCGTTGCGCACTGATAAGCTGCGGCCCAGTTCTGACTCTCGGATTAGCCTGACCAGCGCGCAATGGAATCCTCGCGACGCATTGAAGGATATTGTAGATGGCGAGCAGCTCCACGCCACAATAAGTTGCCTGCGTCACCTCGTGCGGATCGACATCGAATGCCCGGGCGAAATACCCTGGCGCGCCGAAGTTCAGCCGGGGGGCACGCGCCTCTCCGGCCCTGGCGATGACGCCCAGCGTCAGATGGAGGCAGCGTTTGGGGGGCGTTTCACTGTAAACGGGCAAGCGTGCGAGGTACATGGCGCCCAGCGCAGCCTTACCGATGGAACGGCTGTGACGCTGAGACAAGAAGATGACTGGCCCTCTGCCTGGACGTTGACCGGGCTGGACAAGGCGAAAGCCACGCCACATGGAGCGTCGATCATTTGCCGGCACCCAGTAGGTCCTGGCAAGTCCGCGCGGCTACGCATATGGCAGGGCGTCTATCTGCCACTGGGTGACCCGGCCAAGGACCGCAGCGTCGTACTTGGCGATCCCGCGCTCCCAGGAAGTGAAAATGTAGACATCGTCGTCCACGGTGACTTCTTTGTGTCGAGCAATCGCGCGAGTATTCTTGTTAGCGACGGTAACAGGGGGCAGGACGCGATCAAGCTTCGCTGGAACGAAGCCTTGCAGGCCGAAGCTTCGCTTCCCTGCGTGCTCGACGCTGTGGCTCAGGCGGTCCTCGGCATTAAAGCCAACAACGACCGCTATGAGCTGATTCGTGCTCTTGGTGAAAGTCGTTGGTGGCGGGAGAGGGCGAGAGCGATTTGCGGAGGTCGCGCGCTAGTGCGACGACTCGATGGGAGCGATAGCAACTGGCGCATTGAGAAGGCGCCCCAGCTGCGCCCTATGCCTTCTTCCGAGGCAACTCGCCCGCGCCGCCTCACGGAGGCGTGGAAGGGCTTTCTTGATTGGTGCACAGCAAATGAGTTCGTTCTCGCGCAAGGCGTCACGCTCGGCGAAGCGCGCCCTGCGTGGGAGGATCGTGAGCTGGCCGAGTTGGTAGCCGGCTTCGCCCCAGCATCTTTATCGAGCAAGGATGCCGCCAATACATTGGTCGAAATTCTCGATTACAATGCCAGCACGGGCGGCGGCGAGATTGGTCCGTTGGCCCGGGCCGCAATCGCGAATGCGTTTCGCGCTGCGATGCGCAATGGCACGAAGTTGGCGCCGATGGCCCAGCTCAGGCGACTGACTTTGCATCTGCCGCACGATCAGGTGCTCGTCCTCCCCAAGTCGGTAACCGATCCGGAGTTGCTCGCCCGCCTTGCAGAACTTCCAGACACATTGTGCATTCGCGCAGAATGGATAAGCGAGGAGCAGGCGAAGCAAACGCGTAGGCTTGCGCGTGACGAAGCAGTGTCGTTGCTGGCTGTGCTTGAATCGGTGACCCAGCGGCCGAGCCGCATCTTTGATCAGGCGCTCGCACTCATCGGACTTATTTTGCAGAACGGCCCGACGCTTGCCGAACTGGCGCGCGACAGCAAGGCAGCATCGCTGAAGGTCATCCCCGTTGTGCGGGTTGATGATCGAGCAGACATCATGCTCTCCCCCGCGGAAGTTCTTGATCTCATGCGCGAGAAGCTGCTGTTCCACCACGGTCCGCACTCGCAGCTTGAAAAGCTTGCCAGCGCGATTGTTGAGCCGGCGATCTACCACTTGCGGCAGAATATCGCGCTCACCCCGCCGCCGGGCATGTCGCTGGCTTCGTCGAACACGGTATCCGACAAGGTCGCGGTGCTGGGTAAAGTTCTGCAGTTCGGCCCGATTTCAGCGCGGGTCGAACTGTTCAAGGAATTGCGCGAACATATGCCGGCACCGCTGATGCGGCGCCTGATAACGGGCGAACCGGGCCTCCGTGATCAGGTCACGTTGGCGCGGCTTGTCGGCTTGCCTGTGGCGCTGGGATCTCTCGTCCATAAATTGATGGCGGATGATGTCTCGATCCGTTTGCTTGACCCGGCCATCGCCGACAAGCTCGGCCACGAGGAGGCGCGCAAGACCGACATCGAGGATCTCGATCTGGCCTGGCTCGGTGAACAGCTGGTGCGTCGGCGCAGCTTCGTCGAGCCATTTAGCAAAAATCAGGCTGAAACTTTACTCACGTCGGGCCTCTCGAAAGAAGTCCTGATGCAATTGGCGTTGCACCGGGCGATGAATGAGGAGGGACTGCACCGCGCGGACACGCTGCTTCGAGGTGGGCTCAATGCCGTTCCCGTGACCATGCGAAGCCTCGTGCGGATTTTGGACCCTTGGCCTGATCCGCGCGCGTCTGCCGTGCAAAATGACCTGATAGTCGGATGGAGTCCGCAGCGCCAGGTTAGGCTCGCCCTAGACAGCGCCGAACCGCATCGGTTCTGCTCGGAGATCGCCGAGGTGCTGGGCAGTATCGCGTCACTCAAGGATTCGATGGATGCAGATCTGCGTGATCGGGCTTGGTTGGCGGTGGATGGGCGCAGACGGGCACCGCGCGATGTGCTCGACCTGCCGACCTGCGCTGCCGAAGCGTGGACCCAGGTGATGGCCGCGCCAGCCCCGGTACTGCGCGAGCACTTGTCCTCCGACCTGCTTTCGGCGCTTGATCGCCATCGCCTCGTCGACGATCGAGCGACGGCTTTCCGCCGGGTGCTGCGCGACGCGGCCGAAAGCCGCCTGGCGGGGTTGATCGTCGATACGTTGAACTGGCGGGCGGATCTGACAAAGCTTGCGCACGCGCGCTGCGACTTGGCCGAAGGCGTTTGGCCGATCGTTGCTAGCACGCTCCGCAACTTTGCGGATGACGAGGCGCTACGAGCGGTCGTGGCCGGCATCCGCTTTGCTGCCCCCGATCTCGATGCCGTCGTCGATCAACTCAATGCGCTGGCCGGAATCTCCGCGCGCGATGGTCAAGTCGGTGAGGCCGCCCGCAGGTTGTGGCGCGCCGGTTTTGAGAAGCATGCTCCAGACCTGCGTACCGAAACCGGTTTTCTGCCCGCCGATCTGCTGGTGGAAAGCGAGGCCGGTCGCTTTGCGCGTGCCGACGAGCTGGCCCTCTCTGCCTCAGGTGTGGAGCCGCGCGATCTGTTAGCGCGGCAATGGCGGTTCGATGTGCCCGCCGATCATTCGCCGGCCGCACTTGGCAAAGAGGTAGCATGCCGGCCGATCGGGGACATGGTTGACGCGCTGTTCAAGCCGTTCCAGCCCTTCCACGAACTGCACACTGCGGTGCTAATGGTTCTGGCCATGTTGGGGCGCGACAAGGCCATTCGTCGGGTCGCTAGCCAATTCGTGGGCAATCCCGGTCTCGACGATATATGTGCAGACCTTGATGACAGGTCGCGCCGACAATTGGGCTTGTACGATCCGCTGGCCGACCACATGGCGCGCCTGCGCCTCGACGTGGTTCCGGTGCAAGACGGCCAGGCACTGGCGCTGTCAGCCGCGGGCACGACTATGCTGGCCGCTGCCGAGCGGGAAGGCGCTCTGCTCTACGGCTGTTTAAAGACCGGTGATGGATCCCATAGTTGGCAGCTGACGATGTCGCCGATCGAACCTCGGGATCTAACACACGCCACGAATCTGCTGCGCGATGCGGTGAAGAAGCTGGTCGAACCGATCGGCATGAGGATGCAAAACCAGTCTAGCGCGGTGCTGGCCCAATTCGATGGCTACCTGGCCTCCGACCAAGCGACTCTTGACGAACTAATTGCCGACATCCGCGATGGCTTGGCCGAGCGGATCAAGAAGCTGACCCGCGGCGCTTATCTCAAGTCGGCATTGAGCCGCTACGACGACGACCGCAAGCAGGGCCGACACGAACAGGACGATACCGCCGCGCGGCAGCGCGCCAAGGACAATCTTTGGGCGGCGATCTCCCGTCCGGAGGCGGGCAAGGAATTGCTCGCGGCGATCCGAGAGAAGATGTTGCGGCGCAATTACGCGCCATCGCGGACGCTGTTCGAACTCTTCCAGAACGCAGTCGATGCGGCCCGGCAGAAAGGCCAGCCTTCCGACGTTCGGGTCGAGGCCGAACGCGACGAAACGGGCGCGATCCGCCACCTTCGCTTTATCCACTGGGGGCGGCCGGTCAACGTGCCGGGCGGACCGCTGACGCCGGCCCGCTACGCGCGCGATCTCGATAACATGCTCGATCTCGATTCGTCTGAGAAGGAAGCAGATCACGGCAAGCACGGCCTTGGCTTCAAGACAACCCACATGTTGAGCGACAATGTGAGCGTCGCTAGCGGGCGGCTGCGCTTTCGCATCGAAGGTGGGATGATCCCCAAAAATTGGGAAGATGGCCGCGCGCTTCAGCACTTGCATAACACCAAAGACGCGCAGGCGACGATCATCGATATGCCGATTTCCCCCGGTCTGGAGCATGCTGCAGCCGATGCGTGGAACTGCTTCGTTGAGGTCGCACCTTTCCTTCCCGTTACCGCGCCAGAAATCGGCGAAATCGTGATCAAGGACGGCGGAGAAACCCGTAGTGGCGAAGCCTCCGTCACCGAGGTGGCGCGGGGTATCGCTGCGGTCCAGTATGGCCACGACCAGCGCGCTTTGCGCCTAGATCTTGGTCGCCAGCATTATCTCTACGTCAAGCTCGTCGAGGGTGCGCCAGCGCCGTTCGCCAAGAGATGGAGCCGGCTGTGGAACCTTGCTCCGCTTGATGGCGAGACGGTGAACGCCGCGTGGTTGATTGATGGCCGGTTTGAGATGGACCAGGGCCGACGCGGGCTCCATGGTCAGGGAGAAGACAAACGCCGCGCTATGCGCGCGCTTGGGGCCCCGCTTGGTGATCGGCTAGTCGAACTTTTTCAGGGCTGGGACGAGATAGCGCCTATAGCTGGGCTGGCTGTCGATGGTCGCGACGATTTCTTCGCGCTCTTAATCGACCGCATGATCGATGACACGCATGACCAACTTGCCCTTGAACTGCATGGGCGAGTTGGGCAGTCTCTCCAAGTTGGCGCATTGCGCGGACTGGCTGCGCTCGTCGATGCATGTCCGGTGGTACCACTGTCCGGAGGCGGTCTGGTTTGCGCTGATGAGGTTGAGGGCGTCTATCGCAATACCCTAGCAGATCCCGCGACATTGCAGCGCGTTAGAGCTTGGGGCGATGAACTCGGTTTTCACAACCACGCGATAAACGCGGGGTGGGCCGCAAATCTAGAGGCACTCGGCTTCGACAAGGTGGCCGGGATCGATCTTGGCGTCCTCGCAGAGAGGCTGTTCTCCGGTGGCGGTGTTGATCCGGTTCGTGCTGCGGCGTTCGGCACGGTGTTCAATTCGAGCGAACGCCAGAATTGGCATCCTGAGGAGCGCCAGCGGGCGGAACGCGCGTTGCGCGATGTATTACTGCTGCCTGAGGACGGCAGCTATGTGCGTTCTAACCAGTTATTGTTCCCGCAAGACACACGCGAGACTCAGGAGGGCGAGACTGAGCGACAGCGTGCCGCCTTTGCGCCCGCCGCGGGCAGGCTTAACTCTGACTATACGGGCAATGCGGTGGAATTTGCTCACCTCGTGCGCGCGCTGGCGGGCTATTCTCAGACCATCGTACGCAGATATCTCGCGACCGCTAATCAGGATTCAGCTCGCCTTTTTGCAGCCCTCACCTATTTGGCCGACCGGCCCAGCGAGATTGGTGGGATTGAATGGCTTTCAACCGTCGCCGATCTTCAGTCTTTACCCGAATATCATCAGCTTACCCGCCAGCAGCAGCTTTCGCTTGAAGCCCGCCTCGTCAACGACGACGAAGATCCTAGCGCTCCCCAATCCCCGTTCGATTTCGAGGACGATGTCGAACGCAGCGCCGAGGAAATCCTTCAAGACGTGGCCTCCTGGTGGGAGGAAAACCGCTTCACCCTAGTTGCGCGGCATGATCGCCTCACATATGGCGAGCTCTGCGACCGGGCGGACCTCATTAACATGGAGGACGTCGCCTGGTTCACGCTGCTTTCGCTCGGTTCTTTTCAGACGCTGGGCCGGATCACGCCTCAGCAGTCACGTGCCTTCATCGAGCGCTGTGTAAACGAAGGATGGTGGCGCGATCTGGCGACCATCAACGAAAGTGATCGCGAACTGAAGCCCTACGTTCAGCGATTGCTCGACTGGACAGAGATCGGCGCGGCAGACGACTATCTCCTGTGGCGACGTTGCCTTGGCGACATGTGCATGATCGCGAGGCATCTTGAAACCTATCGCGAGATTTTTCTCAATCTTCCGCAGATGGTGCGCCAGCATGACGACCAATTGGCGCTCCGTGATTTGCTGCGCCCGTCCAGCAGCCACATCGTCGCCCGGATGGGGCTAGATGCCGCCCCAATCGCCCGGTCCCTCGGCATGGGCGCAAATTGGATCGTTCGTGAGTTGGCGAGGCGCGGCGTCTATGACGAGGATGATGCGGCGATCGTCCAACCCTTCGCGTGGAGCGCGCGGCTCCGAATCCGCCAATTTGCCAGTGCGATCGGCCTCGGCGATTTCGAATCAGGCATCGATGAGGGGCGAGGCTTGTACGACGCCGTGATTGATGAAGTGGGAATCGAGCTGCCCTTTGGAACAGACGGCGACTTGCCGCTAGAGCTGCTCAATACCCGTGAACCCGGCCGCGGATGGTTGCCCGCCCGTGCCCAAATTCTCAACGGAACCTGGATCGCCCCTGATCTCGATGAGGTGATGGAAAATGCTTGATGCCGCCGATGCGCTAGCGCCCAATACCCCCGTTTCGCACCCGATTCACGGTACTGGACAAGTCATTGCCGATACCGGTGCCACGGTAGTGGTACGTTTCGGCGCGGAGATCCAACAGGTCCTGCGTTCCGAACTCGCTCTTGCCCGCTCGCTCGAACTTGCGTTGGGCGCCGGCCAGCTCGATGATAGCGCCGATGGCCTGCTGCGTGCCAGCGCGCTCGCGATCCGTTCGGTCAACGACCAGTGGGGTGTGTTCTCGCGCTCGCGCGTGCAGCTACTTCCACACCAACTCTGGGTCTGTCACAAGGTCAACCGCCAGTGGCCGTTCCGCTGGTTGGTCGCCGACGATGTGGGCCTCGGCAAGACAATCGAGGCGGGCCTGGTCCTCATGCCACTGGTGGCACGCGCGCAGGTGCGCCGCTTACTGATACTCGCGCCCGCCAAATTGGTGCCGCAGTGGCAGGCGCGACTGCGCCAGATGTTCGATCTCCGCCTGCAGATGTACGACCGTGAGGTCGACAAACCCACTGCCGATTTCTGGGGAACGGCGCAGATGGTCGTTGCCTCAGTTCATACACTTAGGCGCGAGGTCGCTGAGGGTCGCGCTGAGGCCAGTCGATTCCTGGATGCCGAGCCGTGGGACGCGGTGGTCGTCGATGAAGCGCATCACCTTCATGCCGACGAGAGAACAGGGGAGACGCTTTCGCTTGAGTTGTTGAAGGAAATGGAGAGGCGACAGAAAATCCGGTCGCTGCTGCTGTTCACCGGGACGCCACACCGCGGAAAGGATCATGGTTTCTTCTCTCTGCTGAGCCTGCTTGATGCCGAACGGTTCGGGCCGGACAAGGACGTCGATGAGCAGCTCGCAGCGTTGCCCGACTTCATGATCCGCAACAACAAGGCTACGGTCACCGACCTCAAGGGCGACCGACTGTTCACGCCGGTAACAGTTGAGACGCGCGACTATGCCTTCTCCGAAGCCGAGGCCGCGTTCTACGAAACACTGAGCGCCTTCATCATCGACGGCCGCGCCTATGCCTCTACGCTTGATGGACGGGCGCAGTCTGCCAGGATGCTGCTCCTAATTGCGCTGCAGAAGCTCGCCGCATCCTCGATCGCGGCTATCCGTAGCGCGCTGATCAAGCGTCGGGCAAAGCTGGCGGCCGTGGCCGAGAATGCGAGAGTGGCGCTAAGCATTCCCGAGGAGGCCGAAACGCTCGACGAGCAGGCGGTCCAGGTAGAGAACACCTTGGCGCAGATGCTGGTAGAGCTGATGGACGGCGAGGTCGCGCGTCTCGATGAACTGCTGGAACTCGCCGAGCCGATCGTGCGCGAGCAGAAGATCGAGCGACTTGTCGGCCTGATCGACAAGGATTTGCCGGAAAATGAACCGGTCCTGCTGTTCACTGAATATAAGGCGACGCAGGCGATGGTCGTCGATGCGCTTCACGCTCGCTTCGGGCATGGATGCTGCGCCTTCATCAACGGTGACGGACGGCTCGACGACCTTTCGCTCGCGAATGGCAGCCGCGGCCCGCGTAGTTGGACTCGGGAGGCAGCGGCCGACGCATTCAACGGTGGGAAGGTGCGCTTCCTCGTGTCGACGGAGGCTGCAGGGGAAGGCATCGACCTTCAGGAACGCTGCGCTACGCTGGTTCATGTGGACATGCCATGGAACCCGATGCGGCTGCACCAGCGGGTTGGCCGTCTGTCGCGTTATGGTCAGAAGCGGCCAGTCGAAGTTTTCATCCTGCGAAATCCAGACACCGTCGAGGCGCGGATCTGGGATCTTCTCAATGCCAAGCTGGAGCGCATACAGGCCGCACTCGACGTCGCGATGGACGAGCGCGAGGACATCAGCCAGCTGGTTGTAGGCATGAGCGGTCCGGCGACGATCGAGGCGATCTTTGCCGATGGGCAGACGCGCGGGAGGGAAGGGCTGACTCAATGGTTCGACCAGCGTTCCGCCACGATCGGTGGGCGCGACGTCGTAGAGAGCGTTCGGAATATGCTTGGCAGCGTCAGCCGCTTCGATTTCGCGCAAGTCGGGCGTAATCTGCCCCAAGTTGATCTGCCAGATCTCGAACGATTTTTGAAACTGGAGCTGGAACGTCAGGGGCGGCGCGCCATGAGCCGCGCCGACGGATTAGAGGTGAACTCGCCCGACGCCTGGAGCAAGTCCGACTACGCCATCAATAAGAAGTACACAGGCCTCGTGTTCGATCGCAACGCTCCGATCGACTCAAAGCAGGCTCCGACCAGATTGGTAGGCGTCGGCCATGCACTGTTCGACCGCGCTCTGCTAGAAAGTGAGATACGCGACGTGTTCCTCGTGACGTGCAGCAGGCTTGATTCTCCGCTGCTGGTTGCCACTATTAGCGATGAAGTCACTGGCCAAGGCCAAACGGTCAGCCGCGTTGTAATCGGGGCGTGGCAGGATCCTGAGGGCAAGGTGCACATCCTTCGCGACTGGGAACTGTTACAGCGGTTGAACCGTCTTGGCCGATCGGATGCGACGATAACCTCCCTGCAAAGCGGAGGCGCGGCTCTGGCAACGCTCACCAAGACCTTGCTGGCGCACGCCTATGAGGCAGCTCCAGGCATCGCAGAAGGCATGACCCGTCCGACCGTAAGAGGCGAAGTGTTGCTTGTCCCTGAGGAGATGGCATTTTGAGCGAACGCACCTTTTCTCAACGGCTCCGTGAGTGCGCGCGTACCGGAAAGTGCCTCCTGTGAGAACGAGAGGCGCCAGACAGCAGAATCGAAGCCTACCCGATCGGAGTTTTCATCAACGGCCACTCCGTTAGGACATCGCGCATCTTGGGTCCGAACATCAGAGCGTGTCCGGATGCAAAATCAGCGGGCTATCCACTGATCACAGATAGTTCGCTACGACCACGGGCGACGGGCGTCACCTCAATCTTCACGGGAATCCGCTCTTTTATTTCGTCGACATGGCTGATGACGCCCACTCGGCGCCCGGTCGCATGAAGATGTTCCAAGACGGACAGGGCTTGGCCAAGGCTGGCGCCGTCCAGTGCGCCAAAGCCCTCATCGATGAACAGACTTTCGATCTTGAGGCCCCGGCCGGTCGACATCTCGGCAAGGCCGAGTGCCAAGGCAAGACTGATCAGGAAACGCTCGCCGCCTGAAAGATTGTGAACCCCACGGATTTCGCCAGCCATGTCATGGTCGATGACCTGGATAAGCATGTCGCCACTGGGGGCGCGTTGGAGTTCATAGCGGGGCTTGAGATCCGCCAGCCTCGAATTTGCGTGCGCCAGCAGGCGATCAAGCGTCAGCCCTTGGGCAAAGCGCCGGAACCGAGCGCCCGTCGCATCGCCGATGAGTTCATCAAGGGCGAGCCATACCCGCGCTGCTGAGCGCTCACGTTCCAAGTCGGCACGAAGCTTCGTAATCTGCGTCCGAACCTCATCATCCCGGCGGAGCACGAATTGGGCATCTTGGAGCGCCTGCTGGGCCGCCTCGTCAGTTTGTTTGGCTTCGCTGACTGCCTGAGCAAGGGCATCGCCGGACAGGGAAGGAGGGTCTGTCTGGTCGTGGCGGCTCAGATCCTGCTGTCGTTGGGTAAGGAGGGCAGCAGCCTGTTCTGCGGCCCTCTCGATGTTGGCAAGAGCCTCAGCCTCCTGATCGATGGCCTCCTGTCCCGTTTGCGCTGCGTCGGCGACGGCGTCTTCTTCGATCGCCAACTCAGCAAGGCGTGCGTGAAATCGACCTTGGCGATCCAGATGGTCCTTGATCCTGCGCTCTGCTTCTTGGTCCGCGGACTCTTTGTGAGCGGTTGCGGCCGCCTGCTGCTCTCGCGCCTTGCTGGCCTCTACTTGGGCAACTTCCAAAGCTCGGCGGCTCTGCGATAGGGCCGCTTCGTTGCGGGCGACGACGATATCCACCGTGTCGCCGCCAAGCACGATCTTCCGAGCGTTCGTTAGCCGAAGCTGATCTGCCTCCCACCCCTTCGCTTGAGACTCGATTTCATCGAATCGGGCGGCGGCTGTGGCGGTCTCTGTACGCGCGTCAGCAACCGATTTCTCCAACCCCGGAATTGCGGCGAGAAGCCGTGAATGTTCAGCAGAGTGGGCGCGCCAAGCCTTGGCAGATTCGTCGAGCCAGGCTGCGGGGTCAGCTAACTGTCGCCAATCTGCGCTGCCGCCGAACCTAGCGTCGATCGATCGCGCGAGCCGATCTCGTGTTTCTGTAGCGTGCGATCGTCGCTCCGCTATGCCGCTCAATTTCTGTTCGATATAGCGCGCTGTCTGAGCGGCGAGACCGGAGGCTGCGCGGCATTTCTCCCACTCGTTTCGAGCCTTTTCATCGGCGGCCTGCGCAATTGTGACTGCGGTCCTCGCCTCCGTCATCGAAGTGCGCTGCTTGTCGAGCGCGGTGAGTTCACTTTGCAGAGTAGCTTCGAAATCTGGCCCGGCCGGATCAAGGCCCACCGAGTTGCACTTTTCTGACAGGATGGCAAAGGCAGATTGAGCATTATTGCTGGCCGCAGCCAATGCAGCGGTCTGACTTTCTATGTCGTGGTCCAGCCGGAGGATTGACTGGTCAGTAGCCTGGATCCCTGCGGCCAGGGCGGCCTCTTCAGCGGTCTTTGAAGACAGTGAGGCGTCCAGCTGGGCGATGCGCTCCCGCTGCTCCCGAAGCTGTAGGCCCAAGAGCGAGTCGATCGCACTCAACGCATGTTCGGTCGCCCCGCAAACCGGGCAGGCCTGACCGTCCTCGAGTGTTGCGCGAAGTTGCATTGCCGCTTCGCCCGAGGCCGTTTCGGCTAGCTCGCCGGCACGCCGTGCCTCCTGCAATTGCGCTCGCAGAATAGGAAGGGAGGAGCTGACCTGGGAATGCCGGACGACCAGATCTTTGCGTTCGGCCTTAGCGTCATCGAGATTGCTGCGTAGACGGACCAGGAGATCACGGGATGTTTCTACCTGAGCTTCTTGATGCTTCCAATCTACTAGGAGAGGGGAAAGACCTCCCAGGCGATCCCGTTTTTCAATGATCGCTGAGAAGGCGGCATCGGATGGTGCTGATGCCTTAGCCTCGTCCAATATATTGCGAGCCCATGTGGCAGCTGCGGCGGTTCCCTCTTCCGCTGCCTTGGCGGCTTCCCATGTGGCGTTGGCCTCTATTTTGGAGGCCTCTGCTTCCTTTACGCTCTCTGAAAGCTCGGACAGCTTTATATCGACGGCTGCGATCTCGACGAGCTCTGCAGCGAGTTCCTGCTCCTGTGCAGCCAATGTGGCAAGCCCGGCGTTCGCCGCAAGCCACGATGCCTGGCCGTCACGAGTTTCTGCAGCCTCTGCCAACAAGATGTTGGCGGCCTGCTCAAGCTCCCGACATCTGGACAGGGCTTGCGCGCGCGTAGCGCGGACGCCTGCTATGCCATCAAGCGATGCGTTTGTTTCGAACAGCTTCCGGTCGAGCACACGGGCTTCTTCGATCTCAGGAGATTGAGCGGCGACCCGTTCCGTCTCAAGCTGGAGTTGAGCTGCTGCATGGCTTTCTTCAGCTGCCGTCTGTGTCGCGCGTTCGCTCGCCTGCTCAAATTCACTTTGCCGCAGGACAACAGTTTGGCGCGCTTCCTGCGCCAGCGTGGCTGCGTCTTGGACGGCGGTCCAGTCTCCTGCGAGGGCGAACGCGGCTTTACGCAGGCGCAATGCCTCATGCCGAGGGGCGGCTTCTTCGCGGGCGGTGTTCGCGATCGATACGGCCAACTCACATTCCGTTACCTTGTTGGCCAAGGCCGTACGATCGCTTTCCCAGCGAACAGCTTTAGAGAGTTCTCCAAGCGTAGACGCGGTGCGATCTGCAACGTCCTTCGCGGCACTGTGCTGCTCTTCGGCGATCTGGCGTGCTTCGTCGTCGAGGCCGTTCTGCGCCTCAATGCGGTCTAGGATTGCCTGCTGCTGGGCCCGGATCGTCGTAGCCTTTTCATGAGCTGCGCGGCCAAGACTCGCATAAATATGCGACCCCGTCAGCCGTTCGAGTAGCTGGGCTCGCTCGTTATCGTCAGCCTTGATGAAGGCCTCGAAATCGCCCTGTGCCAGGAGGACGGCCCGACGAAACTGCTCAGCTGACAAACCGACGAGACGGTGAATCTCCGCCAGCGTTTCAGTTTTGGTCCCGCCCAAGATCTCGCCGTCAGCAAGGCGCGTGAGGTTGTGCCGAGTGGCCTGCATGCGGCCATCGGTCTTCTGACGGGCGCGCTGAACGGTCCATCGAGCACGGTATCGCTCGCCGTCCCGGCCCACGAAGTCCAATTCCGCATAGCCCTCACCGGAGCCATGCCGAAGGATGGCCCTAGGATCTCCTGCCGACAACTCGTCACCTTGGGCCGTTTCGATCCTGGCGCGTGCCGGTGCTGCGCCGAGGCGCGGTACAGAATCGAACAATGCCAGGCACATGGCGTCGAGCAGGGTAGATTTCCCTGCGCCTGTCGGGCCGGTGATGGCGAAGATGCCGGCGTCGCTGAGCGGCTCGGCTTCGAAATCAACTTCAAAATCGCCGCTCAGGCTTGCGAGATTACGGCCGCGGATTGCCAGGACACGCATTAGGCGTCCTCCCTCGATGCTTGAGTCTCGATGAGAAGGGTTTGAAACGCTTGCTTCAAATCGTCCGGCGGTTCGCTGCCGTGAGCCCGCTCGAACAGCTCTGCGAAAACGGCATCAGGAAGCAGTTCGGCTAGATCTACATCGCGCTCAGCGATGGCTTGGTTGGTGGCCTCACGAGCCGAGACCCGTGCAATGCGCGTCAGCCGCGCGGCCTTCCCATCGAGCGCCGCCATGACTCGAGCTTGTAGGTTCGGTTCAGGGCCATCAAAGAGGACTGAAATTTCCACAAATGGATGCAGCCCGCGAGGCATATCGGGATCGAAGTCCAATCCCTGGATTTCGATCTCAACCTCGCCGATCGGCTTTGGACCGTCGGCCGGGATTGTCAGAAAGGGGACAAGGCGGGGAATTTCTTCCTCCCGGACGCTCGCGCCGTCCGGCGCAAGGTCGACTATGCTGACTGAATGGCGGTAGAGCCTTTCCGTTGCGGACAAGGGGAACGGCGAACCCGCATAGCGGATCAGAGTATCGCCCTTGATCGTCTGAGGGCGATGAAGATGGCCAAGCGCAACATAAGCTGCTCGGTTGTCAAAAAGGGCTGTGGCTTGGGCCTCCTCCCCCCCTAAGGTGATTCGACGTTCTGAATGTTCAGAGATGTCCCCTTCCGCGACGTGAAGGTGACCAGTCACCATGAGAGGCAGCCCGTCTGCTCGTGCAGCGCCCGCCGTCAGAACATTGGCGTACAACTCGGCAAGTCCGCCAGCGCCCATATCTCCCGGCCGGCAGTATGGGACGGCTGCCAACCAAGCTGCGGCCTTACCCGTCCGATCGGTGAGCGGGATCAGCAATCTATCTGGGTCTGCGATGCCGTTTGTGCGCGGCAGGGAGCCCACAAGGTGGATGCGCCCAGGGCCGAGAAGTGCGGCGGGTAGATTGATCCTCGCGGCGCTGTCATGATTTCCGCCAATGATGACGATCTGCAGATCGGGGCAGCGCGTCGTGGCATCCCGTAGGAAGGCATAAAGCCGTGCCATGGCTGACACCGGCGGGTTCGCCACATCGTAAATGTCGCCCGTAACGAGCAGCAGATCCGCTTCTTCGGCCACGAGGCGATCAAGGAGCCAGGAGAGAAAAGCCTCATGCTCTGCCTCTCGTTCATGGCTGAACAGCTCATGCCCAATATGCCAGTCAGAACTATGGATCAGTCGGAAGGCGGGTATCGATTCGGTCATCGGTTGAGTTTCGCAAGATTGGCGACAAGAATGGACGTAACTGGATTGCGAGGGAGATGTTCAGCGTAGGCTTAGCGGCCATCTCCGCTTTGGCAGAGGTGCCTGGCAAGGACGATCATGGCTTCCGTATCTCGCCCGCAATAAGCTCGTAGCGCCGTATGGAGCGCCGCTCGGCGTTCTTCCGTTGTTGCGGGGGAAATGGCCTCCAGATAGGCGGCTTGGGCGTTCCCGCCGTCTTTGACCTCAAGCTCTGAATAATCAAGATCTGGGGCTACAGTGGGCAGAACGGCTTTGATCGACCAACTGCCGCGCTGGTCACGGTGATACCAGTTGGCGCGCGTGACCGGCAAAAGGTCAACGACCCGCTCAATGATCGAATTGAGATCGTCCGCCAGATCGGGAAAAAAGCCAGCCAGTTCGCGGAGGCGCCCCTTTTCAAAGCTAGCGTTGTAAGCGACTACCGCGCCCGACTTGGGGATCATCGTCACCAGCGCGTCGGCACAGGCCCTGCGTGGGTCCGCCCCGTCCAGGCTGAGGAATTCATGGTGCTGAAGGCCTCCATCCTCCGCTTCCACATGAGCGGAAAACTGGAACGGCACCTGTTGATAGGGGCGGGTACCCACCCAGCGAGGAATGGCGAAAGCGATCGTCTCAAAGTCCAACCACGTTCGGGGAAAGGCCCAATCCGACATGGCGGATCGGGCGCCCTCTATGTTGTGATCGGGCTCGCCGGTTAAGGTGGCTTGAAACACCCGTTGATGGGTCGGATTGGTCAGCGCCGCAGGGTCGACTTCGAAAAGATCCTCGACCCCGCGTCGTAGCCACTGATTGCCGCCCCCGTATGGAAGCACGGTCACCGGCCATTCCGGGCCTGGCGGGAGCGCTGCCTCGCAATATGCTGCAAAATTGCATGGGAGCCCTTCGCAATGGGGGCCAGGAACGATGCGTGGTTCGCTACCAGTAAGCGTTTCGCATGCCGCTGCGACCACCGCGGCTCGCGTTTCGATGCGATCCTCGATGTTGGAGGTCAAGTCGCTGTCGAAAAACAGCCCCTCGAGCGACCGATCACTTTTGAGGACGAAGTCAGAGTCCAGATGGCGGATCGCTGCGCTATCGATTTGCACGCCGGCTTCACGGGCGACCCAGACCTGCGTAGCCAAGTCATTGACGTGATAGTCCTTGGGCTTAGTCGAGCTTTTGACCTCGGCCATGTGCCAACCACCGAGGCCATTTGGCTCGAGAATATCGACACGCACCAGAACGCCATCATGCTGAAAGGTGGCTTCGAAGATAGGATCCTCGTGACCGTTTTCCAGCAAAGCCTTCGTCGTCGCCAATGCAGCGGACAGATCGGGTTCAGCCTCCACCATGATGCCGCCCGGCAAGAGCGAGCAGGCAGCCGCGCCAACCTCGTGCCCGGCAGCGAACCGGGCTTCTGCGCCCTCATCGTCTTCCGCGAGTTCAGGGCGATGAACCGATAGCCATAGCCGCTTCGGGCATTGCTCGAAGTAGGTGATCCTCGATTTGGATAGACCATGCGGGCGCGATGAGACGCTCATGCTGCCACCCACATGATGAGATTGAGGAGGGGACGGAAAAATCTTGGAGAGCCGATCGTCATGGTTCAGCCATGCATCGTTGGTGCGACAGAAATGGTCGCTTCGGTTGGCTGGGCCTGAGACGGTAACATCGTCAACGCAGCCACGATGCGCTGGCGCATCATCTCAATCAGGGCGTCAGGCTGCTCGATGACGAGCTCGTTGCCCCAAGTGAATAGATGCTCGGCCAACTCTCGCATGCCGCCGCTGGTGAAGCGGATGAGAAGATCTCCATTTTCGATCTCTTCCATTTGCTGATGGCGATGGAAGCGCCACTCTCGCGCTCGCGAGGCGGCCGATGCGTGGACGCGAAGCACGACGTCTTGCTTCTCGTCTCGCCAGACAGCGAAACTGTGGGCCAGCCAGGCGTCGATGTCCCAGTCATCCGGGGCGCACCCAAGCTTTTCGCTGAGCCGGGGGTCGATCATGCGATCCAGTCGGTAATAGACCGGATCATTCTCGCGGTCGGGCATCTTTCCGACCAAGTACGACAGGGGGCCATGGACGATGCCGTATGGAATGACCCGCCGCCAGCGGGGCTCCTGCTGCTGAACTGCGGCATAGCTGAACTCGAGGCAGCTACCGGACAATATCGCAGCTTGGACGGTCGCGATTGTCTCAGGCGGCACGGTCGCGACAGGACCTGCGGTGACCATCGTCCGCTGAAGCCGAGTGAGCGCTTCTAGGTCAGGATCAATGCGGCGTTTCTCGCGGTCGTCAAACGCCCCTTTCACCTTGGCCAGAAGGTTGGCGAGTTGATCGGCGCGAACTGTCTGGCCAGCTTCTCGTCGTCCGTCCACCTCGGCCTGCAAAGCTGCAACTTCAGCCGCAGTGGGGCGGGTATAAACGCGGCGAAGGCTGTCCCGGATGAGAAAGCGCTTTCGGCGATCTTCTGTCACTTCCTCAAGGTCAAAGTGCCGAGCGATGACGTCGCGCATTCGCTCGGCGGTTCTGCGGTTGACGCCGAGCGTTTCCGCCATCTCATCGAGAGTCAGACCTTCTGTCGATTCCGATAGCGCGTGCACGAGCGCTAACAATCGATCCAGTTTGGCCATACGATCGGTCATGCTGCACTACCCCCATTTATGTCCAACTACGTCCGCACCCGTCGCTTTTTCAAGAGCCTAAAGGCGGAAATGGAGGCCCGCGACTCGTCGAGGTGCGGCGTTGTGGACTGGAGGAGCTGCGCTGGCTCTGAGGACCTACCGCGACAGAAGCTGATCTGCCATTGCGCCGATGCGTTCATATCCGACGATCCGGTTTCGCCAAGCTTCGGGGATGCCGTTCTCGCCATAGAGCGCGCCCGCCAGTTGACCCGTAATAGCAGCCGTCGTGTCAGCGTCCTCGCCGAGATTTGCGGCAGTAAGGACAGCCTCTGCGAAATTGCCGGTGCGGCCGATGCACCAGAGTGCCGCTTCAAGCGAATGGGCCACATAGCCCGACGCGCGAATGTCCCGCCTCGGCTTACCTCGCCAGGATCCGCCAACAATGTGGGCGATTTTCCCAGTTACGCTGTCTGTGTGGATGCTGAGAACATCGTCGAGGCTGCTGCCGCAAATCGCGATCGCGATCATTCGTGCGTAGATGACGCAGGCATCTACGGCCTCAGGCGCTCCATGAGTGACACGGCTTTGACGTGCCGCTGTTTCTGCGAGCGAAGGAGTGTCGTCATGATACCGCAGAGCGATTGGCGCCAGGCGCATTAAGCTGCCGTTCCCCGCGGTGGAGGGGTCGGTTGATCCCGCGATGGGGTTTCCCGTTCGCTCCCAGTGCGCCAATGCTGCACTGACGGTCATGCCGATGTCGAAGCAGTGCCCGTTTGATGAATAGGCTCCCTCATCTCGCCATGCGACGAAGCGCTTCATCAGATCCGCTTCATCGATGCCGTTGCAGGATATGAGGCTGTCCGCCAAGGCGAGCGCCATTGACGTGTCGTCTGTCCATTCGCCGGGCTTTAGGCCGAAGGGGCCGCCACCGATCATGTCGATTAGAACGGGATAGCTGTCTCGGCGCGCGAACTCCAATGTAGTTCCCAGTGCGTCGCCTACGGCCAATCCAATCAGAGCGCCTCGGCCTCGATCACGCGTGGCCGCGAGCGTCTGGGCGGGGCTCGCTTCTGCGACTGCGACTTTTTGCTGCACGTAGGTGAGTTGCTCATGCGTTTCGATCGCTCCAGGACGAGCCATTCGCACTTGGCCTATGGCAGCCTTGGGTTCGGTTCCCAGCTCGACCAGCAGGCATGCGGCTATCATTCCAGCGCGTCCCAAGCCGCCCTTACAATGTACCACGATGTCGAAGCCCTGACGTAGCCGCGAGCGCAGATTTGCGCCGATGGTGGTCCATTCCTGCTCGAATAGCGGCCCCGGTATGCTCACGTCAGCAATGGGCAGATGGAACCAGTCCATGTGGCGCGCGCGTACTTCTTCCCCGAGCCGATCCACGCCGAGGCTCTGGAATTCTGAGGGCTCGATGAGAGAAACGATCGCCGCCGCTCCGCTAGCCTGAATGGCGTCTAGATCGACGCGAAGGTCGCGGTCCCACGCACCCGTCAGCGCATCATGCTGCTTTTTCCCCGGGCAGAATGTGATTCCTATTCTGCCGCCGTTGTCGCGTGTTGGGACGAAAGCGATTTGCAGCGGATGGCTCGAACTCGTGCGGGGGGTATGGGCAGCGTCTCTTTGTTCCATTCTTGTCCTTTCGGGCCATCCCTGATGGCACCAGCTTGGCGTTGGTCAGCACTACTACGACCGAATCTGACAGATACGGTCGTAACTACTCCGTCATGGCCTTCGTGAGGCCGAACTGTCTTGACCCAGCAGTCACGATAGGGTGGTGAAAGCTTAAGAGGGGGAAATATCATGAAGATTGATCGAGATACGCTGAAAGAGGCAGGAGCCAACGCCGCAAAGGTCGGCCAGAGAATTGGCGAGAAGACTGTCGATGGGGTGAAGAAGGCTTGGGAAACGGAGATGGGGCGCACCGCCATCACCGGCGCTGCGGCCGGCGGGGCTATCGCTGCGGTGGTCCCGTTCGTTACGGTTGGAGCCGGCTTGCTGATCGGTGGCGCGATTTCCGTGTTGGCGAAGAACGCCAGGGCGGGTCAGTAAACCTCGTCTGGACCGGAAGCCTGCCAATGGCGAGACGGTCTCAACCTGCCATGGTCAGCCCCACCTCAGCAGAGGTTGCGGGGGGATCGAGAAACGCTGAACGGAACCTAAGATGTTTGGAATATTCCTGCTGGCGGCTGTAACCGTCGTTGATGGCGATACCCTGCGCTTGGACGGAGAACGCGTGCGTCTGGTCGGTATCGATGCCCCTGAGATACATGGGTGTCAGGCGGGCCGCGCCTGTGCTCCCGGCGATGGCCAGGCGAGCAAACGCAGCCTACAAAATCTGATGAACGGATCCCTCAGCATTCGCCGCGTCGGACACGACCGCTATGGGCGTACCCTAGCGCATGTCTACGTAAACGGCGTGAATGTTGCCTGTGAGCAGATCGGCCGCGGGCAGGCGGTTTACATGAGGAAGTGGGACAATGGGCTCGAATTGGCGCGGGAGTGCAGGTGATGGCTCGTCGCTGGGATGAGAAGGGTACAGAGGCGGATGGTCCTGCATTCCCTAATCTAGTGGCTTTGGAAGCAATCATTATTGGAGGGCTTATCCTGCTGGGCACGGGCATGATGTTGGTATCGGGCGTAAGGTGGCTCTTTGGTCTCTTCGGTTGAGAGGGAACGGGATGAAGGGCGACAGCCAAAGCGATCGCACGGTCATGCATGCTAATCGCATCGCGATGGCTCGCGATCTGGTAACAAAATCGCGTTCCGGTTCGACAAACCGATTGGCCCGAGAATTGGGTATTCAATATGCCTATGCACGCCGCATTATGCAGGATCTGGAGGAGTCCGGGTTGGTGAGTGCACCGGACAAACGCGGCGCGAGAACGGTTGCCTCATGTGTATCTGTCTCGGAGAAATGAGTTGGCGCGGCTAATTCTTATTGCCTTCTTGTTGGTCACCGGCGCCGTTTTTCTGCGCTTGGCTTGGAATGCGGCGCTTAAGATTTTGCGGAGCATCGCCAAAATCGCCTATATCTCAGCGAAGGTGGCGGGAGCGGCTCTGGTGGCGGGATTGGCTGGCCTCGTCGCCTTCTTTGTTCTCCCTATCACTGTCGTCGGTGACTGGTTTGGAATCGCGGTTGTGAGTGTCGCGATCGCAGCCTTCATTCTGTGTTGGAGGAAATTGGCGATTCGAGACGGACGCGCCGCTCGTCCGCTGTCCCCGATGGAAGAGGATCAGTCGACGTCCTTCGCGATCGTCGAGGAAGCGATCAAGCCTGAGGCGGATCCGCGCATCGCTGAGGCGTGGGAAATGGCGGGAGAGCTTGCACCGGAATACGCCCAGCGTCTTTCTGCAGCTAGGCGCCGCTGCGCTCAAGTGTTGGAGATGGCAGCTGGGGACCCGGTCGAATGGAGCATCGTCGATTGTTCGACATTCATCTCGCGCACTGTGCCAGATGCGGTTTCAACGGCAGCCGCGCTGATGAAGGACGCCGACCACTCAGAGCGGGGCAGCCTCGCTAGTGAACTGGTCGTTGATCTGGAACGGATCGCGAACCGCGCGCGCGAGGAAGTCGAAAGTCGTCGCCGTCAGCTTCGCAACAGTTGGCACGTTATCCGAACTCATATTGCAAGCCGGACGGCACGCGACGCCTCCTGATGGTGCGGCGGCGAATTCTGACTTTGTGGCTGCCGCACGTCAACGACGCTGATGCTTTAGACATTGAAGTCCGGGACGGCCCCGAGCCGTCAAGCCGGTGAATCGACCACCGGGTAGTGCGGCATCGGCCATTCATGATCCGCGTTGTCCATCATCAGGTCGATAAACAGGGGCAGAAGGGAGCCCAGCAAGGCGCCGCAATCTCTAACTTGAGTGCGGTTGACCTCGCTATTCCAGGTTGCCCCTCCGTGGACCAATTGGTTTCGCAGGACGTACAGGCGTCCAAACAATATCGAAAGCAAGGTGGCCGTGTCGTGACGACGAAGAGCGTTCGCCGTAGCAACGCGCTCCCGTTCCAGCATTTCGCCCCAGTCCTCGAAGCCCGCGATGCGATTATGATGATGCCAGAAAGGTGCGAAAACGTAGCGGTTGGCGAGCAGCAGTCGAATTTCCTGGCTGAAGCGCTGCCATACCATGTCGTAAATTCGATGTTTGCCATCGAAGCTGACTAATGTGGAGAAAAACCGCCCGAACGCATCGCGTTCGCGCTGACTCTCGCCGCCGAGGGCTAACCCAACGTCACCTGCATAGGCTGCGTTAAAGCCAATCCAAAGAAGAATGAAACGGACATCTTCGTCTTCATTTTCGGCTTCAGCCCGGCGTAGCCAGGAGAGCGCCCGATGAACTCTCAGGGTCAGAGGTACGGGAAAGGCGTCTCGAATGCTCCGCTGCTTTTTCTTGAGCGCCTCGGGATGGAGCGGGCTAGAAGAAGGGTATCGAAAGGACATATGTTCGGTTTTTCATCCAGATGCCTAGAGGGTAATTCGTGGATGTTACGAGCATGTGCAAGGCTCATTTTTGGATGCAGTCTCTCAGGAAAAAAATTGGCGTTTCGCGCCGTACCCGCCGCTCGTCCACTGCGCTGCCCGCTGTGGAAGACAATCAGGCGATGTCCAAGCTATCGAGCCTGCTGCGGCGGCCGGCGGGGAGCGCCCTGATTGGTGACGGGTTGAGAGTCAGGATACTCATCCCGTCACGGCTTGTTCGCTCATTCTGCCGCCGCGGCGGCAGTCGAGCCTTCAACCTCATCCGAGTCGATAAAGACGTTTCTTGCGACATTGCCGATTTTGTTTGTGGTGAAGGCGATTTATCGAGAGATCAAGCGCAACCGGCATTTTGATGAAGAACCGCTGTTTCGAGGATATTTCCCGACTGCAGCGCAGACCATGGCCAGCAATCGACGCGTTCGCGGAGGCAAGATTGCTCGCAAGCCGGAACTCGCCGCCTACATTGCTGATCGCTTGTTGGCGGCTTGGTCGCCAGAACAGATTGCAGGTTATCTTCGGCGTCATCGCGGTCACCGGGACGCGGTGTGCCACGAAACCATCTACCAGTATGTCTACGGCGCTGAGGGACGGCACCATAATCTTTGGCGGCATCTGCCAGTTGCCCGCCGTTCGCGCCGGCAACGTTATGGCCGAAAGCCGCGCGGTCTCCATATACCCGTGGCCAATACGATCGGCGCGCGGCCGCAGGAAATCGCGGATCGCAGCAGCTTTGGGCATTGGGAAGGTGATCTCCTGATCTTCCGGAGAGAATATGGCAAAGCCAATCTCACCTCGCTGGTCGAACGCTGCAGCCGCTTCACCTTCCTGACGCGTAATCTGAGTCGGCATTCTGCCGGTGTCATGGCCGGCATTGATCGGCATTTACGCGACATGCCTCCCCCCCTCCGGCGCAGCATCACCTTCGATCGAGGCACGGAATTTGCTGCCTTTGCGACCCTGCGGAACAGGCTCGGCATCACCAGCTATTTCTGTCTTCCCTCAGCGCCCTGGCAAAAAGGCGGCGTGGAAAATTGCAATGGGCGGGTACGGCGCTTCCTACCCTCCGACACCGACCTTGCACTGCTCTCAGACAACGAAATCCAGGCGGTTGCCGATCGCCTCAACAGCACACCTCGCAAGTGCCTGGGTTATCGCACTCCGCATGAGGTTCTGGGGGAGCAGATCGCCCTCTTCAAAGCCGGATAAATTTTGCCATCCGGGGTGGGGCTCGCCCCACCCCGGATGAAATGCTACGCATCACAATGGGTGTCGCGCTTCAAATCGAAACCGCCATATCCCCTTTTGACGTGAGCCTTATTGTTCGGAGATATTTCGATCAGGCTAATAGCTGGGGCGGTGGGCTAATCGTCTTATAAAGGCTGGATTTCGAACGGATTGAAGCTGTCATGCCCTCGGAAAATCGCGAGGGGTGCGGACATCGAGCGTCGGGAATAGGCCGCGCATATGACCGATGTTCCAGGTCACGATCGTGGGGATACCGTGTACCACCGCTGTTTCGCCGATCATTCGATCGTAGAGGCGAGCCCCGATCCCGCCATCGGACGCATAGCCGCGTACCGTGTCGAACGTTTGCGCCGGCGTTAGGCCAATCAATTGGGTGACGGTTCTCACGCTTTCCAGCGCAGCCCAGGCTTCTTCCGCCGTAAAACGAAAAGGCGCGTGCGTTCCGCGACGCGTCAGAGTGCTATAGGCTTCGGCATAGCTATGCGCGGCAACGCCCAGCAGATGATCGCGACCAGCGTCGAACAAATCGGCCGACGAAGCATGATGCTCGTGGTCGCCTGCCAACGCCGCTATAATCACATTGCTGTCGATCAGTGCGTCAATCGTCAATGTCACGCTCACGGGAACGATCGAGAGCCTCATTGGCGCTTTCGAGGCTGACCGGTTTTCCGCTCGACGGACGAACCAGCAGGGCGCCACGCCGCACCAGCTTGCCGGTGTTAGCCGGAATACCCGGCGGGACATAACCTCGAAGCGCGTCCTCGATCACCTCACTGGCCGTCATGCCGGTGAGCTTCGTAAGCGCATGGACCCGCTCGCGCGCAAAAGCCGAGCGGACGTTGAGCTGGATATTTTCGGAACGACCCATGACCGACTCCTTTGCAGTCAGATATCATGTCGACGCTCGGCGGGCTATCAAAATTCAGTTTTGGCTAGCCTTGGAATCTGGCATCGTCGTTTCGTCCTGGCAGAAAAGAGGACTTGAGGGAATCGACTTCACTGGTCCAGTTTCCAATCATTATCTGCAATGATGTTTCGCATGTTCCAAACCACGCGTGGATTAGGTCCTCCTGCGCCGCTGAATTGGGGATATACCGTAAAATGCGTGCGGAAGCCCGGCTTCAGGTCGAGCGACAGATTATCATGGCTTTCGCTGACCGGAGTGCACCGGTCGATCGGCTGGTCGGGTGTGTCGCATTCGTAAAGGCGACCGACCAGAGCCGCGCTTTCGAGTGCCTCCCTCCCATGGTTTTGAAACCATCCTTTCACGGAATAGCGAAGCTGCTGATCGTCAGCGTTGGATTGAAGAGCCTGCTCCTCGATTGTCCATTCTGCGATGGGAGAGCTTGCGGGTAGCTCATGTTCGCTCCACCAATCTTGAAACGCTAGAAATCCCAGCCATGCGACGAGCGCGTAAACGGCCCAACGGAAAGGGGCTACCTGCATCATTAATGCGAAGGCGATGCCCGCGCCCACCCAGGCTAGAAGATCATTCTCGCGTTCCGCCACACCTGCTCCTTGCCGTTGTTCGGAATCAGATGACATGACCCTGCGTCAAAAACGGTCATAAGACCTGCAGTTGGATCTCGATCTTAACCACCCGCCTTCTGAGAGGCTGATATGCGAGCCGTTCGCGGTTGGTTGGCGCTGAGCCATTCCGCAACCGCTGAGACACCTTCAGCATTTCAAAGCTTATCAAAAACTGATCCCATTCGCGGCGCGAAAAGGCGTTCATAGGTTCGCAGCAAATGGGCGTCGGTCATGCCTGAAACATAATCACAGATGATCCTCATCGGATCGGGAGCACTGGCGAATTTGGCGTACGCATCGCTGGGCAGGAATCTCTTGGGCTCAGACTTCATGACCTCGAATACGGCGATTACCATCATCTGCCCTTTGAACTCGAGATGCTGGACGCTGGGGCTACAAATGACTTCCTCGTAAACCAGTTTCGTTACCGCAGCCAGGAAGTCCGCCACGGGTTTTGGGACCTCCGCACGATACCGAAGCCTCGGCTCCTCAAATTCGGCTTCGTCTTGGATCTGGATGCTCGGGATGACGAAGTTGAGGATCCGGTTGATCTGGTGTTTGCGGTCGTTACCGTCACCAAATAGGCGATCGAGTAGGCCCCCATAGACGTCGTTGCCATACTGCCCGCGATATTGGCTATTAAGATAGTCGAGTAGGCCTTGGCAGGCCGCGGCGGGGACGTGCGTTTGAAACTGCTTTTGATCTATCAGTCTGAGCTCGAGCGCGTCCTCTAGGTCGTGGATGCCGAAGCTGATATCATCTGCAAGGTCCATGATCGAGCAAGCGAAGGATTTATGACGTGCCTTGGCATGCCTCCCTGCTCGAATGTCAAACTGGCGGAAAGCATCCAGATCGCCCTTGGAGAGCGGGGAGAGGATCCAGTCCACGACATCCTGTTCGCAATCCAAAAAGCATTTCGGAGGCTCGGATACCTTGCGATCAAGCAGCGGCGTGCCGCTTGTATCTGCTAACATTCCCGGACGGAGGTCTGGGTTGGCCACTTCGCTGAACGACGCGGGGTATTTGAGAACGCCGAGCAGCGTCTCGCGCGTCAGGTTAGAGCCGGCAGCCTCAGAGAATTTCTCCAGGCGCGATAGGATCCGAAGCGTTTGGCCGTTCCCTTCAAAGCCGCCATGATCTCTCATGCAGTAGTTGAGGGCAATTTCGCCGCCATGGCCGAATGGAGGATGCCCCAAATCATGGGTGCAGGCGATCGCCTGAAGGAGCGCATCTTCGGGAAGGTGCTCGAGGGCTGGATGGCCGGGCAGATTATGGACGAGCTGTTTGGCTAACCCGCCAGCGATCTGCGCGACTTCAAGCGAATGCGTAAGGCGGGTGCGGTAGAAATCGCTTTCCCCCAGGTTGAGGATTTGGGTCTTGCCCTGCAGCCGTCGGAAGGAGGCCGAGTGAACGACGCGGCCATAATCCACGTCACCCTCAGACCGCGTGTCGAAAGACTTTCGCAACTCTGGTGTTCTGCGATCGAGCCAGCTCATCATGTCTCCAGTTCCTCAGCACAATATCTGCCCGCTAGCATGGAGAATGAAGTGCGGGAACCGACCCTGTTTCGCTACTGACGCGCGGCTGCTGATAAACGTCGCAAGAAGGCGGAGTTCTATCCTCAAACCTCACCACGGATCAGAGAGCCCTGCTTCTGCGGCGCCGGTTGCGGGCGACGCTCCCACAAAAAATTAAGAGCTTAGACCGTAACGACTGCGGAATGATGACTTCTGGAACGACAGGGATTGGCTCAATGCGACCAATTTTGTCGTGCAATCAGATATCATCCCTCAGCAGTCCTTGGGATTGACGCATTCTTGAGAGGGTCCTGCGGGCATTGACAGGAGAAGATCGAAATTGACGCAGCGTAATATCACCCCGGTGGATATCGAGATTGCAGAACTCCTCTATCCTGAGCTGGTTGAAGCGGCACGGGGCGGGGAGAAGCTTACTTGTCTTCAGTTGATTGACCGAGCGAAACAGCGTCATCCGGATAATGCGGCGATTCAAAAACAAGTGCCAGTCGGGCTCGGTCGCCGGCTGGCTACAGTTCGTGCGTTTACAGCGCCTCTTGGCTACCCGGACCTCACCTGTCTTGTAGTGCAACCGCGGACCAACTTGCCTGCTGATGTTTTCCCGAATCCCGAGGCTGAACAGGCGAAAGTCGCTGCTTTCGACTGGAAAAATGTGGAACCCGCATTTTTCGTGCAGTTGGGAGAATGGCGCAAAGTCAATGAACGCAAAGCGAAATGTGATCGCGGGACCGCCGTGAAAATCGTATGGGACTATTACTCAGCCAACCGCGCTCGGATGCCCTCTGCCATCCAGCAGTTTAGGGAGCTTCTGATTGATGAGGTGATGGGTGGTGAAGACGTCGAGCAGGCGTTCGCCGCCATCGTTTCAGAGCTTGCGCCAGAAGCCGCGTGATAACTAAGCATTTTACGGTAAATTAGAGGTGTGAGGAAGCAGAAGAAAGCAGGGCTCCCGCTAATGCGCCTTCATTTTACACTTCGTCCGCTTTAGGCCCTCCGGAATGGTCAGCTTGGCTGGGTCGTGGTCGGCACGGAGTACCAACCGCTTTTTTGCGGATCAATCAATGGGCTCTTTTCCGCTTGCTGGCGAGCGGATAGGACTTCAATTCAACTTGCGTGTTCGAAATTGATAGGAGCTTCTGGGGGATGTCCCAAATATCATGTGTTGACGCCATTTGGGACAATCTACCCAGCCGTAGGGAACTACACAGTCGACTGGATCACCTTGCGCTTCCTGCCGATGCCAAAGTATTGATGGGGCGGCTGCTCGAAACTACTGCAACAGTAGCCGGCCGGATTATTGAGGTTGGACGGCGCATCCTATCATTCGTGCTAGAAATGGTGCGAAGTTTCCCCGGTACTACGCTTGGAGCGCTGGTCGGGCTTACTGTTACGTCGCTCGTGGGTTCTATCCCACTACTCGGCTTTGTTCTCGGGCCGATAGCGGGGCCACTGCTTGCCGCATTCATGATCACCCAGGGCGCCCTTGCTGACATGCGTAATAGCACCGTTGAACGGCAGATAGCGCTGTTTGGAGCGAAGCTGGATGCGGTGGTGGCGAATGGCTGAGTCGTTGAGCCCTGTCACTAGCGGGGACCTGATCGCTTTTGATGAGACTGGCATTAAACAGGTGGTTGCAGACCCACTGCGCTTTAAAAAACATCTCCAAATAGGGGAGGATGCTTTCGCGCTGCTCAAGGCGAAGAAGCAACTTTCTACCGTTTGGGAAACTGCCGGCGCGGCCGCGACCGGCGCTGGGATCGCAAGTTCTTCAGTCGTTGCTGGCACCTTCTTTGCCCCCACAGGCCTTGCAGCGTGGCTTGGACTGGCAACCGCTGCGACGCCTGTTGGCTGGGTCGTTGCAGCGGCGGTGGTCGCTGGCGGTGGCTATTATGGCGTTTCGCGCTGGTTGTCCGGCAAGACCGACAAATTTGTTGATACGATACCGAAATACATCAACTCCCCGATTGACGTGCTGGGGGCCGCCCTCGTCGATTTGCTTGGTAGTCTCGCTCTTCGTGTATCCGCGATCGACGGCCGGATCGACCCAGCGGAGCGCACATGCATCCTGGAGCACTTCGTGCATGACTGGGGCTTTGACCATACCTACGTTTCGAGAAGGCTTGATGCCCTTGTGCCTCGATCTGATGAAACGCGGGTGAAGGCACTAGCTAGAGACCTCTCCAAGTTTCAGGCAAGCAACCCTGATTGCAACGCACCTGCGATGCAGGCGGAATTGATGAGATTTCTGCGTGAACTGGTTGCTGCGGATGGCGTCATCGATGAACGTGAAGAATTGGCGCTCGAAGCGATTGAGCGCATCCTTCAAGAGGAAAGCCGCATTACGGCGGCTAAAGTTGGTGAAGGCTTGGCTGAGGCGTCAAGGACGGCAGGAGAAGCTGCCAGCTTGCTCGGCAGTGCCGCAAAATCCGTTGGCGGCATGTTGACACGAAAGGTGATGGAGGCTTCTCGCGGAGTGCGGACTTCGACAAAGTCTTAATCGAGACATTGGCAAATCTCTTAGTGCGCCCGGGTATACGCAAGGCCATCAGCCCTCCGAATTCCGAAGCGCAGCAGTCACGGTACTGACCAGCGTTCTCCATCGGCAAGGCGCTGGACAGGCGGAAGATCGATTCCGGGGGCATCCCAGGACAAACCGTGCACCGGGACTAGTGCGCGGGGGTTTATGGCGTTGGCAAAACGAGCGATGTCGGAAGGGCTGGCGTGGCCGCTGGTGTGCAGGTGCAGGGCCTTCGCACCTGCCTGCCGGGCACGTCCCCAACCCGTGTTTGGTGCTGCTTCGTCCAAGTAGCCGCGCCAATTAGAGAAGACGTATGCATCGCGCTTTGTGAAGCCGAGGCCGCCGCGCGCGAACTCTGCCACCATGGAGTCTCGCGTCATAACTATCGCGCGACCGCCTGAAAGGCGCTTGCGGGAGGTGGCATATGGTTTCCGGGCAAGAGCGTCGACCCAATCGTACCGTCCCTGCCTTGCATAGAGGCGCTTTCCGGCGCCGGTAATGATTACTTGCAACTCCGGGAAGCGCGGATCGCCGGGGAAAGGGATCCCTGTGCCAGGTGCAATCCGCTCCAGCACGTCTGCGCCATAGAGGTCCACCACCAGGGAACGCCCAGTGCGCTTCGCGGCGCGGAACAATGTGACTGTCCGGTCGAGATTCTGGGCGGACCAGTTTACGAAGATGTGCCCCGGCACCTCCCGGCAAAGCTGGGCAAAATCGTGCTCCAGCTGCGCTTCGGTGACTACAGGCTTATGGGTTCCCAGGTTCGTGCCTTCGACGATCAGTGCGTCGACATCTGGGGGCGGGTTGGCGATCATCGCCTCTACGAGTGCGGCCTTACGCCCGTGACAGCGAAAATCTCCAGAATAGAGTATGCGGCGGCCCTCTGCTTCGATCAGGAGCATGTACGCGTCAGCGGCGCTGTGGTCGGTGAGAAATGGTGTCACCGTGAATGCGCCGAGGGCGAGAGGACCCGACCTAGCCCGCCAAGTAGAGATCGAACGGGAAAGCGGCGTCCCGAACAGACCCGATGTCAGCCGCATCAGTTCCGCTGCTTTCTCTCCGGTCCAAAGAGGCCAGTGCGCGGGCAGTTCGTCGATCAGGCCCCAGTGATCCATGTGCGCGTGACTGAACAGGACGGTGGCCGGACCGTTGCGATCGAGTGTCTCGGGTAGGAGGCCAGAGGCTTCGCGGGCCGCGTCGAGTGGCCGGCCAGCATCCAGGATCAAGCGCTCGCCTCCTGAGGCGACTAGTTCGATGCACGAGCCGCCGATCGCGCGTGTGCCGCGATGAACAATCACCTCAAGCATCAGGGGCGCGGTTCCACTTCCGCGATCTTGCCTGGGACCAGAATGCATAGGCAGGAGGCCGCAGGCTTGCAGTCAATTGGAAGGACTTTGATACCAAACCGTTTGAGACGCGCCTCATGCTCGTTTTTCAAGAAGGAATTCGCATGGGCCAAATAGCGCTCCATCTCTGTACTGCGCGGCACTCCATCGGCTCGGGGCGAACAGTAATTGCCGACGACCACTCCGGGAGGAAGGATCACGGATGCTGCATCGCCGGCGTCGGCAAATGTCTGCCAAGCCGCGATGGCCGGGCCGGTCTTGCCGAACATTTCGGCTAGCGCGAGAAGGGTGCGTGCAGCTTCGGAATAGGCTGAGCGTACCTCGCTGGGACCGCCGTCGTGATCCATCCAGCCCACATATTTGCGAAGTTGATCCACGACGTGTGGTGCCGCTGGTTTATTGTGTTCGGACCGTAGTTCACCGTTCACGGCGCATTTCGCTTCCCAGAACCCGATGTCTTGACCCTGCGCGACCACTAGATCCATGCGCGGTGCGACTCTTCCCCTGGCATCGGGACGGGCAGGAAGAGCCATCTCCAGATCCAACGTGCCCGCAGTGACCGCGACCAAATCATCTACGAAACGCTTCTCATCACCTGCATAGGTTTCGGCGGCGTGAACCCATTTAGCGATGTCCATCATGGGTATCGCCGTCCCATGATCGAGCGAGAAGGACGTGTATTTTTGAGCATATTTGCTCTCGTCTTCATGCCCTCTAACGACGCCCGCCACATATTTGTCGTGAACTTCGAAGCGAGGCGAGCCAGAACGTATGCTCAGCTTAGCTACGGACTGACCCTTTACATAAAAGTTCAAATATCCATTGCGCACCGCAACGCGTAGTCCATGTGGACCCGCATCTTCGCCCGGCAGCACCCAGCGGTCGAACAGAGCTTTAATGACGGCGACATCCCGGTAGTTGCGCAGGACATCGACGTCGAATTTGCGTTCAAAGAGTGGCATGCAGGCTCTCTACTCATCAGTTGCGACAGATTTGGTCATGGAGATCATTGGATCAGTAAGGGCAGTGTCAGCTCGGCCGGGGACGTGGCGTCCGTTGCCTGCTGTGCCATCAAGACCGTTCGGCCGCCTTCCTGCAGAAGGTCGATAACACCAGTTCGGGAGAGCTTATCAACGCACTGCTGAATCCGCCGACTTGCCACCGGAGGGTTGTAACCTTTCGGCCAATAGGCGCTGACGATTAAACCCGGACGGCCGATTATGGCTGGAGGTAGATGCGTGGCTATTGCGCGCCACAAAGAAGCGCTGCGAGGGCATGTGCCGCTACGGAAAAGCTCGTCCAGATTCACCAGTGTCTCGGCCGCTTGACACAATTGGGCCGCTGCGGCGTTGCCGTCATCCTCATTCTCAATGGGCTGCAACAAGGCCGGGGCGCCACCATCTCGCCCGTGCAAATTGTGGGAGCAGGCAGTCATGACGTCCCACAGAGCTATGCCGGCCGGGTAGTTAGTTCCTACCTGAGCAACGGCAATGCGACCTCCATATCGGCGGTCTCCGGAACCAGACTCCGCGGTCACGCCTATTACGCCAGGGTTAGCTGCGATGACCTCTTCGAGGAAACAGGAACCCTCGTATCGTGTCGTACACGCCTCCTCTATGCTGCTGATTATCTCATCCGTTCGCTTCGGGGTCGCAAGTGCTGCAGGGCGATAGGTCCGCACACCGCCATCGGCGGTCACGGTAAGCAAGGGTGCGGCATCAGCCGAAAGCAAAGAGCCCACTTTCCTACCGTAATGATAGATGGCGATGCTGTCCTTAAAGGGCATCATCCGCAGTGGCGTCTCTGGCGAAAGTGGACAACCCGGCCGAGCCCATCGCTCGAAGAGGGCGCGCACAGCGTTACCTGGATGTGCCGCGTCCCACCGAGCCAAAGAGGTAAGCGTGGGCTGGAGGCCGCAGATCAGGCGGCTTCGGCGATCGGTTGCTGATCTGGCCGCCAGTTCCAGGGCAGGAGTTCATCCCAGCGGGCAGCAGGCCAGTCGCCAGCGATCTTGGCGATGACATCTGCGATATAGGCCTGCGGTTCGAGGCCATTGAGCTTTGCGGTTTCGATGACGGAGTAGATGGCGGCGGCGCGATCGCCGCCCGCCTTTGAGCCGGCGAACAGCCAGTTTTTACGGCCCAGGGCCACGCAGCGCATGGCGCGCTCCGCGATGTTGTTATCGATTTCCAGGCGGCCATCGTCGAGGAAACGCGTAAGCGCCACCCAGCGCTTGCGGCCATAGGCGATCGCTTTGGCCATCTCGGACTTGGGCGAGAGCCGGCGCAGGGCATCGTCGAGTGCCTGGCGCAACTCGTCGATCAATGGCTGGGTGCGGTCCTGCCGGCTTCGTCGCCGGATCTCGGGTTGCTGGCCTCGAACCTCTGCTTCAATCTCATAGAGCTCGCCGATGCGTTGCAGCAGGTCGGTGGTAAGCGGCGTCGGCTTAGTGGCGTGAATGTCGAATATCTTCCGCCGGAAATGCGCCCAGCAAGCAACCTCGGTGACGCGGTTCGTGTCGTAGAGCTTGTCATAACCGGCATAGCCATCGGCCTGGAGATAGCCGGTGAAGTTGGCCAGCTGGCGTTGGGGATGCGCGCCTGTGCGATCGGTGGTGAACTCATACCAGACCAGCGAGGGGGTCGTGGCGCCGGAGCCGCGATCATCGACGGCGTAAGCCCAAAGCCTGCCGGTGGCCGTTTTGCCGCGGCCCGGATCAAGCATGGGAACCGGCGTATCGTCGGTATGGATCTTCGAGGCGGTCAGGCCGACCTCCCGAATGCGACTGACGATCGGATCGAGCAGCACGGATGCCTGCCCGACCCAGCCTGCCAGCGTTGAGCGATCGATCTCGATGCCCTGCGTCGCCATGATCTCGGCCTGGCGGTAAAGCGGCAGATGATGGTCGAACTTGGAAACAACGACATGGGCCAGCGTGCCAAAGGTCGCTTTGCCCCGGGCAATGGCTTTTGCCGGCGCGGGCGCCTGGATGATCTTCTCGCAGGACCGGCAGCTATACTTGGGCCGGATGGTCCGCACGACACGCCACTGCACCGGCACGGCATCGAGCATCTCGTCGCTATCCTGTCCCAGCGGCCGCAGCATCCCGCCGCAGTCGGGACAGGTGCAGGTGCCTTGCTCAGGCTCGATCCGCTGTTCCTCCCGCGGCAGATGGGCGGGCAGCGCGCGAACAGGCACTGACCGACCGCCATCTGCCGGATCCGCCTGCCGCGCGGCAGCGACGATGGCCTCGCCTTCGAGTTCTTCGAGGGCCAGCTCAAGCTGTGCGATCTGGGTATCGAGCTTCTCGGACGACTTGCCGAACTGCATCCGCTTGAGGCGCGCGATCTGCACACGCAGCGTGTCGATCAGGATGTCTCGAGCAGAAATATGGGCGTGGGCCGCCGCCAATGCAGCTTCGAGCTCGGCGATCCGAGCGTCTTTGTCAGCGGTGGAAAGGCCTGCGTCCGACACCGCGATCCTATAGCGGAACAATGGTCATAATGCCAGGAAAAGCGCCGGAAAATGGGCGTTTATCCCGCTAATGAAGGGGTGAACGTGCGCTCGGGCCGGCGCCAATCTATGCCTTCCAACAGCATGGAAAGCTGGGCTGCGGTCATCACCACCGATCCAGTCTTGGTCGATGGCCACACGAACCGGCCACGGTCCATCCGCTTGGAGAAAAGGCACATGCCCTGACCGTCATACCAGAGCAGCTTCACCAGATCGCCGCGCTTCCCCCTAAAGGCGAACAGCGCGCCGGAATGCGGGCTTTGCTCCAGAACCTGCTGCGTCATCACGGCAAGGCCGTCAAAACCCTTGCGCATGTCCGTCGCCCCGCAGGCCAGGAATATCCGCGTGGAGGGCGGCAGCGGGATCATCGCGTCAGGATACCAATCACCCGCGAAAGGGCATCGGCATCTACCGTGGCGTCCACACTCACCCTGATGCCCGACGGCAACTCGATGCCGATCACGCCATCGGTGCGCGCCGCGGTCGTCAGCGCGGGCAAGGCCAGCTGCTCGCTGATCTGCACCTCCGCAAATGCCGGCTCCGCCAGCTTGCGCACCCCGGCAAGCTCACCGGACATCGCCTGCCGCCGCCATGTGTAGATCGAACCGCTGCCAACCTCATGGCGCTCACAGGCTGAGCGCACGCAACCCTCGGGGCCAAATGCATCCCGCAGGACGGCCAGCTTCTGTTCCACCGTCCACCGCCGCCGGCCCGACACCCGGCTAACGATCTCTATCCGACTACTCATACGACCGCTGTAAGCGCTGTTTCCCACCCACCTTGCACGCCGTGGTGATTGGGGCAGACGTTGGGCGGTATGGAAGCCGACAGCCTTACGAGCGCACTGGACACCCGCACTGGAGTTGGTCTGGAGCCTGTCCGCCGCCCTGAGGTGCTCCGCAGCATGGCAGGTCGGCGACGGATCTGGACGCTGGAGCAGAAGCTGGCGATAGTCGGGGAGATGGCGCGTTGCGGCAACATCGCTGAGTTCGCACGCCAGCACGATATTCGCACGTCGTTGCTCTACACCTGGCGTCGGGAGCTGCGCTATGTTTTGGAAGCCGGTCAGGCCACTAGCCATGCGGAGCCGATGTTTGTGCCGGTCATGGCCGACAGTCCCAAGCCGTTGTCGAGCGATGTCGCGATAGAGGTTGAGATGGGAGGCGCCGTCGTTCGGATCGGCCGCACGGCTAAGGCCGATCTTGTGGCAGCGGTGATCCAGGCGTTGCAGGTACAGCGATGATCGGGATTGGTCCGGGCACGCGGGTCATGGTGGCGACGCGCCCTGTGGATTTTCGCAAAGGGCCGGACGCCTTGGCGGCGCTGGTGAGCGCAGACTATGGCGGTGATGCATTTTCTGGCGTGATCTACGTCTTTCGAGCGAAGCGCGCCGATCGGATCAAGCTGATCTGGTGGGATGGGACCGGGCTATGTCTGATGGCGAAGCGTCTGGAACAAGGCGGTTTCAAGTGGCCCAGTATTCAGGATGGCGTGATGCGTCTTTCTGCCGCTCAGTTGGGCGCGCTTCTGGAGGGATTGGACTGGCGCCGGGTTCATGGCGGGCGTCGACCGCAGGCCCCGCAGATTGCCGGTTGACGGGGCTCTGTATCGTTGATTCACTCTCTCCATGCTCAAGCAAGCGGACCTCCCCGACGACATTGACGCGCTCCGTGCGCTCGTCCTGGAGCAGTCGCGGATGTTGGCGGAAGAGCGGGCCGCATCTGAGGTCCGACTGGCGGAGCTGAACGTCGCCAAGGGCGAGGCAGACGCCGAGATCGAGCGCCTCCAGTCGATCATCAAGGCCTTCATGCGGCACCGTTTCGGCCGCCGGTCCGAACAGCTCGATGCCGATCAGCTCCAGCTGGGACTGGAAGATGTCGAGATCGCCCTTGGGCACGCCCGCGCGGCCAGAGAGGCTGTTGCGCCGCGGTCCCACGGCGATCAGCCCCGCAAGACCAACCGTGGCTCATTGCCCGCGCACCTCGAGCGGATCGAACAGATTGTCGATATCGAGGAGAAGGCCTGCCCTTGCTGCAGCGGGACGCTCCATCAGATCGGCGAAGATATTGCCGAGCGCCTGGACGTCGTTCCCACTACCTTCCGCGTGCTGGTGACGCGCCGCCCGCGTTATGGCTGTCGCTCGTGCGAAGGCGCGATCGTCCAGGCGCCTGCCCCGGCGCGGATAATCGAAGGCGGGATACCGACCGAGGCGCTGATCGCCCAGGTGCTGGTGTCGAAGTATGCCGATCATGTTCCGCTATACCGTCAGGCTCAGATTTATGGCCGGCAGGATATCAGGCTCGATCGCTCCAGCCTGGCGGACTGGGTGGGCCGGGCGGCATGGTATCTGCGGCCGCTGCGCGACCGGACGCTTGAGGAGCTGCGGCGATCCGAGCGGCTGTTCGCCGACGAGACGACCGCGCCGGTGCTTGATCCCGGACGAGGCAGAACGAAGACCGGCCAGCTATGGGCCTATGCCCGCGATGATCGACCATGGGGTGGCGCAGGTCCGCCGATGGTCGCCTATGTCTATGCGGCAGACCGAAAGGCCGAACGGCCCGACATCCACCTCGGAGACTTTGCAGGCATCCTGCAGGTCGATGGCTATGGCGGCTACACCGCCCTCGCCAAGCGGCGCGGGCAGCAACTCAGCCTCGCCTTCTGCTGGTCCCATGTCCGGCGCAAATTTTACGATCTAGCCGCCAGTTCTCCGGTCGCGACCGAGATATTGCGACGGATCGCCATGCTCTATGCCATCGAAGACGACGTACGCGGCTCGCCCGCTGAACAGCGCCGCGTTCAACGCGCCGAACGCAGCCGCATCATCGTAGAGGACCTTAAGCTCTATCTTGATGGCCGGCTCCGGCAGATCAGTGCCAAGAGCAAGTTGGCTGACGCCATTCGCTATGCGACCAGCCGCTGGGATGGCCTCGTCCGCTTCATCGACGACGGCCGCATCGAACTCGACACCAACACCGTCGAGCGTTCAATCCGTCCCCTGGCCCTGAATCGTAAGAACGCGCTCTTCGCCGGCTCTGACGAAGGCGGCGACAACTGGGCGGTCATCGCCACGCTTATCGAAAACTGCAAGCTGGGCGGTATCAATCCCCACGACTGGCTGACCCAAACCCTCACCGCGCTCGCCAACGGCCATCCCGCCAATCGCGTTCATGAACTCATGCCCTGGATCAACGTGGGCTGAGAACACCGCTTACCGACCGCTCGTATGAGTAGTCGCTCCACCGCTAGCTGAAACCTCGATCTCGTCCGACACCGGCCACCCCGCTCAAAGAGCGACAATCATCCCGGCGAATGGGTGCCGCGCAAGGCGGCCGTCAGACCCCGCTTACCCAAAGAGCTGACGTCGTAAATTTGAAGCATCTTTATCCGATTTCCGTGGGTTGACTGCATCCCTCAGGATTTTGGATGTCCACATCCAGACGTCATTCTGGTCGCTGAATGGGGGGTATAGGGAAAGGAATTTATGGCTGCTGCGGTGAGCCGGAAAGCAGGCATCAGCATGAACTGGTGCCCACCTGCAGAAGGCCTCCGACTATCGGCATGTGGATGAATAGTTCGCAGGGAATACCAGGCCGCGCCTTGTCGAGCGCGTCAGCGTAGAGCTGGATTTGCGGGCCGTGCCCAACCGCTCGTGCATCCCAGCTGTCCGGCGAACCCGGGAAGGATTTGTGATCGATGATGGCGAAGCCGCTGTCATGCTCGATCAGTAAGTCGATGCGACCCGTTACAAGCTGATCTCCGATCCGGGCTGAAACAGGGGCCTCACGATGAATTCGGCCGCCCGGCCATCGCTTCGAGATCTCGGCGAACAGTCGGTCATTGGCCCCAAGGACGTCCTTTGCGGCAACCTGATGCACCCCCCAGCGATCGAGGATCGCTTGTGCTTGATTAAGCCGGGTATCATACGGATCATCAGGCTGATCGGCCGCAATGATAGCGTGGACGGCTTCGCCGAGCAGGTTCATGTCGGGGCTGCCTGCGAACGGCAAACGCGGGCCAATCGTAGATTTCTCCACGATGATGAAGGTTTCGCCGCTGGAAGCCTCGCTAGGGCGACGATGAAGCGGTGCTCGGTGCCCCGTCGGTCGCGTGATGCGCCCGAATGAGACAGCCGGAGGTTGAGCCTCCACGCCTTCGCCGCATACCAGCGTTGTGGTTCTTGCCGGAAAGGATTTCGTCCCAGCACGGATATCTCCACCGGCGGTACGTGGTAAAGCGAAATGCTCCGTTTCGTTCCCATCGAGAACCTTCAACCAGTGGAGTGACCCTTTAGCTGGGGGCGCAAACACAAGATGATCGCGAGCGCGGGTCATGCCGACGTAAAGAAGGCGGGCCTCCTCATCCCTCGATCGGATCGAAGCCTGCTTCCCAAGTGTCGAACTGGGCGCTGAAGCATCGAGATATACGTCCTTTTCTTGGCTCGCATATGGCCAAGGCCAGTAGCGGATCCAGCGTCCGGCGAGAGGATTTTGCCAATCCACGTCACGATCAGCCTCGGCCATGGGTTCGAACAGTCGAGGCTTTGGTTCTTTGCCTAGCCCGGTCAGGATTACGACGGGCCATTCAAGCCCCTTCGCTCCATGGTAGGTCATGACTTTAACAGCATCGTCCCGAAGGCTTCGCGGGCGGGCTGGGTTCTCTGCAGCCAACGCGAGTGCCAGCCCAGAAGGCGTCGCAGGAGATCCCTCGCCCGCGCAGCTTTCCTCATAGCTCCGAGCGAAGCCGCGAAGCGCTTCGAGATCATCGAGACGAGCCGGCACGTCGCCCCAACTTTCGATGTGGCGATTGAGCTCAGGGAGAAGGATGATCGCATCGACGAGGTCGGCTGGCGTCAGCGACAGAATGCCCTCACGAATCTCTTGGAGGGCCGCCGAGATGGGTACGATGGCGAGCAGTGCCTCGGAGGCATTTTCAGCGCCAAGCGCCTCAAGCCAGGTTTCTGATTCTGGATCCTCGGTGAAGAAGCGGGCAAGTTCGGCAAGCGCGAGACGGTCTGTGGGATCTGCAACCCAGCGGAACGCGGCCATCACCAGTTGGACGTGGGGTGTTTGCGCCAATCCTTCACGCTCGACGGCTGCCTTGACGCCTTGCTGGCTAAGCGCAGCCGATACTTTGGCGATATCGGCTTTGCTACGGCACAGAATAGCGATGTCTCCGGCGCGTAGCGCCCGAACGCCTTTGGGCCTGGCTGCCACTTCCCATGGTTGGTCGGCCGTCACCATCTCGCGGATTTGGGCGGCCAATGCGGCATATTGAAGCTCAAGCTTTCCTTCGAGCCACCAAACCGCGAGCGGCGCCTGCGTGAATCCTTCTTCGCTGCGACCCGTTCCGCTGAACGCATGTTCTTCCGCTTGAAGACCCATCGCGCTCAAAGCCGGCTCAAAGGCAGCGTTGACCAGGTTTATGATGCCCTCACGGCTCCGGTATGACGTCGCTAGCACATCTTGCGATTCGCTCGACGACGCCGCTACCCCCGCGAACGCGGCTTGGGTGAGGGCGCTGTCCGCATTGCGGAAGCCGTAGATGGCCTGCTTGGGGTCTCCCACCCACGTGCTTGCGTCGACTAAGCCGGACATTGCTGTGAAAATGGCGACTTGAAGCGGGCTGGAATCTTGAAACTCATCGACAAACAGCCGACCAATGCGCTCACCGAGCCCCGCGGACATCGCCGGGTTATGAAGGACGTCGAGCGCGAGCGCCTCTTGGTCGGTGAAGTCCAATAAGCCGCGCTCTGCTTTATAAGCTTGGAAAGCGGTCAGGGCTTCGGCCGCACAGGCGAAGACCGACCTGATGAACTGGCTGCAATCTTCACGAAGCCGCGGATGTGCAGGATGGCGGCCGGCTGCTTGAGCAACTGCCTCAAGAGCGTCGATGAAAGCCTGACCATCTTTCTTAGCGCAGCTCACCTTCGAGAGGCGAGCCCAGTTGGGCCAGGAAATCCGTTCTCCTCGACGAATGCTTGAATCGGTTTGGCGAAGCAACGCAATGTGGGATTTGGCAGTCGCGCTCGATTCAGCGGGAACCGCATCCACTGCCGAACTTACGGCCCTTCGCAAATCTGCGTCGAGATCGTCACTGCTCTGGATCGACACCGGTGGTAGCAGTTCGAGGAAGGTTGCGACTGATCGCTCCGCCGAAACGGATAGATCTTGGGCGGGAATTCCATTCGCTCGAGCTAGCTCGATCAAACGCCTGACGGTCGTCCGCCAATCACTTCGTTCAGCGTCAGCGGCTCGTTTGGGCTCGAAGAATCCCATGACATCGGCGAGCGAGTTCAGCGTCGGCGCGTGACGCTCGATCGCGGCATCGGCGGCGATCGCGAAAATTCGGGGCACGCTGCCTTCGGGAATGACCTCGGCTCGCGGAGATCGCCCAAGAGCGATGGCGTTCTCCGATACAATCTGACCGCAAATGGCATTCACCGTTCCAAAGCGGGCTCCAAGCAATCGGGCCGCCTTATCCGGCATGCCCAATTCGAACAGTTTGGCTCGGGAACGCTCGATCAGTTCGTCCGCTGCTTTCACGGTGAATGTGGTTGCGACGATCGTCTCGGGATCACGGGATGTGACCTCCGTCGCGATGTTGCCGACAATGCGGGTGGTTTTGCCGGCGCCGGCAGACGCCACGACGGTCGTGATATTGGGAGCGGTCATCTTCAGTTAGCCTCCACGCCCACGCGACAGAGCGCTGTGAGTTCGCAATAGCGACACGGTTCGGTCCCCGGCTCGATCGGGAGATCGGCCGGTATGTGGGCCTCGGCCTCATCGGCACCCGTCGCAACCGCAATCCCCTCCCGGGCTAGATCGCGCCACACCTGCCACGTCGACACGAGATTCGACCATGTGTCGGGCAGGCTATGGTCGGATTCGACCGATTCCTCCGCCAGGAACGAACCGCTCAGTCCGATCAGCTGTCGCTGGTTCAGCATATAGAATGCGCCTGGAGCAGGCGTGGTGCTGTTGGAATTTGCTATCGCACCGTATGTCGCGAGCTGAATCGAACGACCTTCGGCGAGCTCGTTGCGTCGCGTTTTAGCGCTCCTCGACCATTTCAGATCAATTACGCCTGTGCCGTGAGCCGGATGCTCTATCAGCATGTCGATGCGGCCCTTGACATCCGGTCCATCGACGAACGTCCTTGCGCGTTCAATTTCCGTCCCAATTACCTTTACGTCCATCGCCTGTAGAAGACGTGCGAGTTGCGCCAGAGCAGCTGGGACTTTGACCCGGGCCGATGCAAGCTCGCCCGCATATTCTGGCTGCTGAAGCGGCGTCGCGATCGCGCTAAGCAATTCGTCAAATAGATCGTTGGCTTGCAAGAAAACGGCTTCAGGATCCGGCACAGGACCTGGCGGGAAAACGCGATTCGCTAATTCATGAGCGAGGTTTCCAAGCAGCTGGCTTGTGCCAGGGATCTCGGCAACCCGGCCGCCTGAGAGTCGCAAAACGTCGAGGAGGAGCCATCGCATATGGCAATCCGCAAGATGCTCGAAGCTGGTGGCGCTTTCGACGCGATCGTCGAGTTTGGCGATCACAGATGCCGGCAGAGACCAGCGAGGGCGCTGTGCTGGCAGGAGGTTTGGAGTGATCGCTTCACGGAGAATCTCGCACCCTGCGAGCTCATGAGACGGCCCGTGCAATAGCTGTTCTGCTGGCCATTGGATTATGTCCTTAGCAGGTGTCGTCAATGGGTTCAGCTGATGGGCGAGGGGATGGCTCGTCGTCTCCTCCCCCGCCGAAAGCGCCGGTGAGAAAAGAATGACGCGCTCGCCAGCGCGATTCACTGCGTTGGCGTTATTCCACCCAATCCGGGCGGTTATCGCGGCCGGCGATTCGATTTCGCAGCCATGAACCTTAAGAGCAGCAACCTCAGCGGCGGTCCATGGCGATGAACTTACGCGTTCTCCAGGACCTTTGAAGTCCCACCAAAGTACATTCTTAGCATCGCCCCAAATGGCGCCTGGATGACGCACGGCACGCAAACCCCCCGATGTCGCTATGTGGTTGGGGTTTTGAGCGCCGTCCGCAAGCACCTGGTCGGTCATACGTCCTAGCAGCAGCGGAGAGAGCATCTCGACGTTCAGAACATCGATCGCTTGCACGAGGGCCTGCGCGGCACCAACTAGCGTCAGAAGAAGCGGATCAGCATTTCCAGCATTCGTCTCGAGCGCCCATTGCGCGACGCGAGAAGCGATCGACTTGGCCGCCTCCGCAGGCATGCCTTCGTGCCGCGGGTATAATTCTCCAGACGTCCATTGCCTCCACGCCGCAACCTTCGCATCGCGCTTTTCTTGAGGTTCTGTGGACATCCTTTCGGCAAAATCTGACTCGATATCAACCCATGCAGCGAGCCATGCTGGCCCGCCTGTGCCAGGCTCGCGGCTCAGTGCATAGGCGAGCTTGCGCGCCGCACGTCGCGCAATGGGGGGACGCGGTAGCATGAGCAAGTCAAGCATCGCCTTCGCATTGTATGGTGCCCAAGAAGCGGCGAAGGCGAGCGGGAGCACCTGAAGTGCTCCACGCCACGGCGACGAGGCCGACAAGCCCAGAGCGGGAAGCCCGCGAGCTTGAAGCGCGCGGTCCAGCAGCGCGGTGTCTCCATCAGCGCTCACAATGACCGTGCCATGCAACTCGGCTTCAGAACAATGGGCGAGCCAATCTGCAGCTGCTTCCGCCGCCGCCAAGGCTGTGTCCGCGTGGACGATCACGAAGCTACCATCGCCTGTTAATGTCGAGGGTGAGCCGCCCGCGAGAAAGGCTTGCACGTGGCCCAGGTCATTGGAGGAAATTGCACAGGCAGGAGCCTGCGAGATTTCTACCCCCGATCCCTCCAGCGTATCGATAAGGCGCGGCCAGAGAGGCGGCAGCAAATCTCGGGGCTCGACCAGCTCGATTGAAGCGAGCGGCGGGCTTGCACGGGCCTTGACCGCATCGCAGAGCGTGCGCGTGCGATCTGCGATCCCGGGGGGAAGGGGCGGACCAGCCTCTTCCACCACCGCGAATGCATCAACACGTGGGGCGCCAATAGGGCTGCCGGACCAGCCGCCGGCGATCAGTTCATCTCGCCAATCGAGCAATGATGCGGCAGTGGCCCACGGATCAAGGGTGAACGACTGACCGAAGAACAGGTCCGGGGCTGTGGCCAGCGCGGTACGCAATTTAGCAGCGTAGCTGGAAACTCGAACCGCATGTGCCACCCGGGGAGCTGTGAGGCCAAGCTGCACCTCGAGCATCTCTATCAGGCCTTGTGGCCCCACGACGGCGGCATTGAAGACGCCTTCATTCGGGCCCGGAAAATCCGGAAAGGAAGGGCCATCGCATGAAAGGCCGAAGATAAGCTTCATTCTTAACTATCCCCCATCCGCGAGCTGCCTCGTCAGCGCACGGCATTGCTGGCCGTAAGCGCAAATGCTTTGTCATGTCATTAATGAATGCGCCCACGACAAAGTCGGTCGTCACAGTTTCGGCTCATGAAAACAGAGCCTTGGCGCCTTCCTCTAGTATCGCCAAGCTGTGCCCAATTGCTCGGAAAGGTGGCACCGGATCAATCCCGCAAGGCGGCTGCTGGAAGCAGGATGTTTGAGAGGTTGAGTGGGGGAATTTTGGCTGTCGCTGAGAAGTGAAATGTTCCTCAGGCGTCGGAGGGCAGCCGCCTCCGCGCCAAGTCGAAGAGACTAAATATGGTATATGTGAATGAAGAAGATCGGCAGCGGATCTCGGACGGCGAAGATGCTGCTCGCGCGCTTGCCAAGATGGGGGGCTGGGCCACTCAGCCCTGCGATGGGCTATTCCCGCAGATTCTGAGCCAATATCGTTACAGTGAGCGGGCCGGGCTCGTTCTTGGTCACTGGCGTCGCGAAATTTCGTTCAGCAAATTGATCGAGGCAGTCCGTCAGATACGAACGGACATCCTTATCCTTGAGCCAGGGCGCGACACCTCGGCGCGGAAGACATATTATCTTTCGCTGATCCTCGCTCGGGCCGGCGAGGTCCGCCTCCACCGGGGCCTGCGGCTCTGGTCTGCCGACTTCGATTCGCCGCTGTGGGTAGTCGCAGATCCACGGGATAGGGATCTCGACCCCTGCTTTTTCAGCATTCGGTCGACCGGCGTTGCAGAGGAAGCTGGAGCACCGTTTGGTGATCCGGTCTCTGCTGCGACAGGCTTGCGGATCGCCGATCTTCGCTGGGTCGCGGAAATCGGAGGAAACTTCGTATGAGCCACGACGAGAATTTGCATTGGGAATCGTACCTTCCCGCTGGATGGCGACCGCTGTTTCGCCAGCTGTTGGCCGATCTGCATTCGGCTGGCATTTCGGTGAGAGTGACGCAAGCCAAAGAGAAGTTCGGGGAGCTGAGAGTCTATATCGATCGGCCTGACCAAGCTGCAGCGCCGCTCATTGCAGCCGCTGAGCAGCGTTCGACCCGCATGTGCCAAGAGTGTGGCGCTGCTGGCGAACTCATGGTCGGTAATTATCTCTATGCCACCCTTTGTGAGAAACATGGGGCCGGTTTCACAAAACCGCTCGGGCGGCCGATGATATCGCTGAATCTCCGGTACCCAAAAGACGATTGAAGACGAGCGCTGCCGACACCAAGCGGCAGCGGTTTCGATCGGTTGAGAAGAGCTCAGGTGACTGAGCAGATGAGATGAAAATCTTGGGGTGATGCGCGTCCAAGCTCAGCGGATCGCGCCCCTAAAAGGAAGATAATGAATATGTTTAGCTCGATGAACGCGCACCCCGGCTCGGGTGCGCCAACAATCCCGTTCGTCCGTGACGCAGTCCAGCGCGCGATGATCAAGGTCGCTTGGGAAATCGGCGGGGCCATCAGCGTCGATCCGGCCTTTGGGGGTGGAGCGCTCCTGCTTCAGGAAGCCAACCTCTTGATCCTTGGTACGTCAGCATTTCGGCCCCTTGGCGAGCAGCTGTTCGGCCAGATCGGTGACCTCTACGGCATGGACACTCTGCTCGTCCGGTTCGACGCATATCAATGCAGCTTCGATATTCTTTTTCATGGCGAAGGCGAGTGGCTGTCGGATTATCGGCAAAGCCTTTTGGGCGGACAGGTCTGGTTTGTTCCCGCGCATGAAGACCAATCCTTCACTGTCAGGGCTGATAGTCAGGGGCTCTTCCTCAATCCCCCGATGCTGCCGAACTCATTTCAGCGGCCTAGTGCGACCGAGATCCAGCCGGCAGGGAGGGACGTCGCATGACCCAGAAGAAGTCGAAGTCGGGTCCAGAGGAATTGTCTTGCTTCTATCTCGATTGGCCCGGCCATCCTCAGTTCCGCTACATGCGTTGGTATTGGAAGTCAGACGGGGCGCGTATCGGCATTGCCGCCCCCGTGTTGGCGAAGCTCAACCCCTCTGGCCATCAGGCGGCTCGGCATGACCTTCTCCTTCCGAGCAGTGCGCCAGGGGAATATGCGGACCTGCGCTATTTGCTCGAACGCTATGATGCTACCCAGCCCGTGATCGAACGGAATGGTTATGCTCAGTTCAATATCATTCTCGACGCCGACCGCCCTCTCCACGCCGATTGGGAGCTGGTCCGCGCCTGGGCACTGAGCTATTTCGTGCGCGAGCTGCAACTTGCCGCTGTCCTCGTCCTGCATGCACCATTCCTGGCGGGCTCCGCGAATGAACCCCATGTCCATATCCTGGTGCCAGCTCGGCGGCTGACTGCGAATGGGTTTGGGCTGCACGCCCGTGACACTTGCTCCGATGCAGGTGCGGCTGATGCGCTTGCCAGCTGGTTGGCGTATAACGGGGTGGAAGCCGTATGATGCGGGGACACCCGGCCGGCGTCTGCGCTCGGGCGAAGCATGATCTGGTAGTTGTCTTCCGCTGTGGCAAACCTGCTTTCGTGGTGGTCCACTTCGCCTATGCAACGGAATTTTTGGATATCCGGCATATCATGAACAAACCTGCCTCGGAAGCGAACGGCGCTGCTCAACCTGAACGTTGATCAGGGCTAACGGCTTAGCAAGGAATGAAGAATAAGGCCGGACGGTGCTTGCTATCACCCCTTCGGCGCTACCTGCGACTGACACATGGCCGTCAATTTGGAGCAACGTCAATTTATGGCGAGGACGCGCCATGGACGAATTCGCCCGAGCCGAGGCTGCCGTCAGCGAAGCGCTCCTGTTGCTATCGGAAGTACCTGGGCGTGGCGAAGCAGTGAGCCTGCCGCATCTTGTTGGCCAACGCTTCGCGGCGTTGGGCGAATTGGTGAGTGAAAATGGTGCGTTCGCGGCCGAGGGGAAGGGCGTAGCTAAATCACTTGCCGAATGGAACTTACATCACACCTTCCGGTCCCTATTGTGCCATGGGACGGCGACGGTGACCGTCGATCATCGTGGCCGATGGCATCTGGTACTGAAAATGCTCACCTTCAGATCGGGCGAAGCCGTCCGCGAGTCGATGGTCATAGATGAAGAAGAGGCTGCCGAACGGCTGACCGCGCTGCATGCCTCACGCCAGCGGCTAGAAGGTAGGTTGCGGGGCATGACGGCCGGCATCTGTCGTTAGCCTCGAGGTAAGGTTCAGCGCAGATTGAACGTATTGACGTCTGTCAGGGCGTGATCGACCACGGTCGCGGAATTTGCCTTCATCAATTCGGGGTACGTTGAAGGCGAAGCTTTGCCGTCATGCCTCTGCGCCTGCATCGCAGGCGTCGCCAGCCCAAGCTAGATAATGACCATCAAATTGGAAATCTCGACGATGCTAAGAACAACACGCCGGAGTAACGGCGACGGGGATCAATCTGTCTCATCGAAGCGAGGGCGCAAGCCTTTGCCGATCGTGGAACACCCGGTCCCAAAGTTCACAGATTGGGTCGATCCCCCCTCTTTTCGCGAAGCGCTCGTCCTCCATCTGGGGCGTTTTTCCGAGAGCTATTATCAACTCCACCGCTGTATTGTTCGGCCCGGGGAGAAATTTGATCGCGCGACCCTGCAATCGTGGGTCGAGGGACGTCGCACCCCGCAAAGCACGACCAGCCTTGAGCTGCTAACGCGAATTGAGCGGCGCTACGATCTGCCCTTGGGTTACTTCAAATCGAAGCTGCCGAATCCCGCGCGTGCGGCTTCGGGTCTATTGGTGAAGGGGCTGCCGATGGCTGAGCAGCGGCGGCTGGCTTGGCACCTGCCCGATGATTTTAACTCCAGGTCGCTCAAGGAGCAGAAGGAGATCCTGGATTGGGTTCAGAACGTCGTGATCTCCGGCGCCACCGAATATCGCCGCTTTCAGGCTCAAGCCATGAAGCTGCGCTACGCGATCCGGTTTCCTTCTCTGACAGGCAAGCAGATGAGAGCGTCGATTGCGAGCGATGAACTTTGCAATCTCGATGACCAAGCTGACCATATCGGCGTGGTGGATGCGCCGCCTCGTCTGGTGTTGGAGCTGACCGAGCTTATCCGCTTCAAGACCGCCACCCTCACCGACATCGGCTTCCAGCGCATCGGCGTCTGGAACGAGGAAACTACGGCCCAGAAGATCGAGCATTTCGGCCTCATGTTCGGCGCTTTGGCCGCCTCGCCGTCGGGGGCCGTTCATGGGCATGGCGTGCCGCTCAAGGACATCTCGTTCGCCATGCTCATATTTCCGCGCGTTTGGGACTGGTATGTCCAGTGGCGTGAGCGGCGACGCGGCTTCTTCACTCGCTGGGAATGCGACATGCTGCGCAATGCCATGGCGTTGGTCCGTTCCGAGACTGGTTGGCTGCGTCAGCATCCAGAACTTGCTTCACGTCTTGTCCCCGTCGAAGGCCTTATATCGGCTGAGGAAGTCGCAGCTGTGCGTGCCGATTGGCAGAGCGCTTGCGATTTTCTCCATGCGCATGCTGGCGCACGAGTGAAGGAAGTGGAGCGGGTAGCGCGGATCCATCGTGATCCATTTGAGCCGATACTGCCGATCCTGGAGGCGTCGAGTCCGGTGGCGGAATATCTGAAGATTGCCGATGAAATTCTGAAGCTTCGCCCAGACGCGCGGCGGTTTCCGCGTGCGGCCGCGGAAGTGGCTCGCTCATACCTCATCATTCGCCTGGGCCTACATCTTGGATTGCGACAGAAAAACTTGCGGCAGCTGATGGTCTGCCCGCGAGGGCATCTGCCGCGTTCAGAACGGCAGCTCGAGGCTCTGAAGCGCGGTGAAATTCGCTGGAGCGAGCGCGACCATGGCTGGGAAGTTTTTGTGCCTGCTGTTGCGTTCAAGAATGCCCATTCATCCTTCTTCGCCGGCAAGCCCTTTCGGTTGGTCCTGCCCGATCTCGGCGGCCTCTATGACCATATCAGCGCCTATATCGAGCGGCATCGCCTCGCCCTGCTCAATGGTGCGGAGGACCCTGGCACCTTTTTCGTCAAGACGGTTAAGAGGACCAGCCGGGACGCATCATATAACCAGAACACATTTTATGAGGCATGGAGGCTCGTGATCCAACGCTATGGTGTCTTCAATCCATATACTGGGCGGGGCGCGATCAAGGGATTGCTGCCGCATGGGCCGCACAATGTACGGGACGTTCTCGCCACGCACATCCTCAAACATACCGGCTCCTATGAGCAGGCAAGCTATGCCATCCAAGACACGCCGGAGATGGTAGCCAAGCATTATGGGCGCTTCCTACCGCAGGACAAAGCGGCGATGGCCGCTCAGATTCTGAACCGGGTATGGGAAGCTGCTTGAGGTGGAAAAGTGGGGCCGGCTCAGCCGGCCCCAGTAGAAGAACTTGGATCAGCCAAGCCTTCGGGTCGCAACGTGAAACTGCTCGGGATCCTACTGATTCGGATAGGAAGAACGCGACATCATCACCGACACTCGTGCGGTCGCAATTCGCCTTCGGATCCTGCCGCGCAAACCAACCTTGTCAGAAAAATCGATCGTACAGATAATTGCCTGCGATCAGAGCGGCAGCCCCCGCAAGCAGCGCGAATTCTATCCGCACAGGCCAAGGATTGCCCTTGGTTGCGAGATTATCATGCCGGTCTTTCCAGCGATATCGTTGCCGCATGAACGGTGCGTCGCCCAAAAAGCGCCCCGCCGACTGTGACAAGCGGGGCCAGTTGAGGATCGGGAAAAGAGGGCGTCCTCGCGGGACGCCCTTCTCCGTCAGCTCAGCCGACGCTTAGTAGCGCCAGGAGATGCCGAGCGAGAGCTTGTTGTTGTCGACGCGAATGCCGTTCGTGTCGAGATCGCGATTGAGGCCGGCGCTGCCGTAGTCCTCGATCAGATACTCAACCCGGATCGAGGTCTGAGTGCCGATGCGCGTTTCGAGGCCCGCGCCATAAACGAGAGCGTCCTGGGTGTCCTTCTCGGTGAAGGCATCAACGCCGTCGTCGTAGCTCAGCTTGAACTTGGTCGACTGCCAGCCGCCCTTGGCATAAAGGCCGGTGCTGTCGGCGAGCATGAAGCCAAGGCGAGCGCTCGCGCCGAAGGACTCACGGGCGCGGACCTTGCCGCTGATGCTATCGGTGCCGTCATCCAGGCTCACCGACGCGCTCGCGCCCGAATAGTTGGCATTCGCCTCAACGCCGAAGAAAACGCTGTTCGTCAGGGCATAATCGTAGCCGACATAGAGGCCGCCACCGACGCCATTCGCGCTGATGCCGTCTAGGTCGAGGTCAGCAAAGCCGAGATCGGTGCCTTCGGCCTTCACTTCATAGGCATCACGGCTGATCTGTGCGCCGATATACGGACCGGAAAAGGTTTCTGCGTGAGCGGAAGTGGCACCGGCGAATACGGCCAGCGCAGCGATTGCAAGCTTGTTCAATTGATCCCCCTTGGGTTGTTCACGAAATCTTATCGTTACGGTCGCGACCCGAACGGGCATCTAGAAGTCGCTCAAGAACGCGTCAACCCTCTGAATTTGCCTGAATGTTGGGAGCCGATGCCCAGCCTGTAGGATATGCTGGTATCGATTGCGCGAACGTCACTTTGCCTGTTGAGCGATAATTTCATCCATATCAGCCACCGACAACGATGGCCCGATCGACCATAGCGATCCGAAGCGCTTCAATATCGGTCGGGGTGACGATCGACAGGAGCTTGAGAAGAAGGCCGTCTGCGGTTTTCTCAAGCAGCTTGGTGCCGGGGCTCCAATGCTTTTGATCGCGGATGGACCGGAAAAGTCCCTGCCTTTGCATTTTAACGAGAACGCGCTCTATCCACAGCCCGTCGTCAGCTATACATCGCTAAACACCACAGGGGTTTATGTCGCTAAGCCAATTTTACACTCGCTACCAGCCAGTCCTAGACTTCCTGATAGAAGGGAACCCGGCGAGTTTCAAATCTCTTAAGATCGTCGACGAGTCGGGCGGCCAGGCCGCCGTCGAGCGCTTGGCTGCGTCAGAGGATTTCCAAATCTTGGCATCCCAGCTCATGGCGGCCAACCCGTTCGCTGCGATGGGACGTCTCACCGATGAGGTGCGGCATAGCAACTTCCTCGCCTACCTTCTGACGCCTTGGCAAACCCATGGATATGGGACCGATGTGCTGTTTGGCCTTTGTCCGGCGTTTCGAGGCACAGAATCTGCGCCTCCCTCTGATCCCAAAGACATCATCGTGCTTCGCGAGCATGTCGGCGACGAGTTCGCGGTTGTCTCGGATCAGGCCACAGCGTCGAGAGACCGTCCCGGACGGCCGGATGTCATTGTGTATGACCCCATTCTTCGCCGTCTTGCGATCATCGAACTGAAGATTGGTTCAGCTGAGGGCCCCGCTCAGAGGAGGCGCTATCGTCAGTGGGCCACAGAGTTCTTTGCTAAATACTACTCCGACGGCCCCAGCTGGCAATGCAACTTCATTTTCCTTGCGAAGGACGCTGACGCCACAACGACGGTGGCGGAGGGGGTGATGAACGCGCGGCCGTTCGAAATTCCTACTGGCGGCTCGTTCGAATCGGACATCCACGAAGACAGCGTGTGGACTATGGCCCATTACGGCCATGTCACGCAGGTTCTTTCCGCCGTCATTGATCAATCCTCTCCGCGGGCTGGAGACCAGATGGTCAAGGATTACCTTGCCTTCCTCGGCGAGCACGTTTGCCCGTCGCAAGGGCTCTTCAGGCCCATCGTCCAGAAGCTCGTAGCCGAACATCAGGCAGCCCTTGACGCCGTGAGGCAGGAGCGTCGGAAACTTCGCCAGGAAGTGATCACGGCGCTTCAGCCGGCGTTTGAGGATCTCGGCCTACAGATTACCGAGATGAACAACGGTCAATTCACCGGCAACCCGTACAATGCAGTATCGCTAAGCTATGTCCGTAGCGACGATGGCGATCTAGTCGGCTGGGGCGCTGATGCAACGGAACTGACGTGGCAATTTTCTGTCTTCGTGAAGGGAAGCGGAACTGCACTCTGTGCCGAACTTGAAAAAGCAGATGTGGCCAGGCGCGGGACGTGGTCCGAGCGGTTTAGATACAAGGCGCAGCGAGAATCCGCGGGCAAGCGTGTCTTGACGATCAAACTGCCCATGCCGATCCAGCAAAAGCCGTATCCCCTGACGCGCGCGAACCTCCCGTTCTTGGTCGAACACCTCCGCATGAGACTACGGACGAAGGCAAAGTTGCACATAGATCAGGCTCGTCTCTAAAGACCTGTCTGCCGGACCTGCATGCATCGCAGATTCAAGGGGGGAAGCTGGTAATCGCCACATCCCCGCCGGTGGATGCTCCATCGCCATCCCCCCCGAAGCAGACATGCCGGGTCTCTCCCCTGAAGCTGGCAGGAATGACTTGGCTTGGGACTTTCCGGCGTTCCTACGTGGTGCATCGAAAGCGAAGCTTTTTCAGGAGCAGACATCTTTCGCTAGGCTGGACTTTCAGCAGCGCAGCAAGCTTCGATCTGCGTTGGGGCCGTCAGGATGCGTGTCCAGATGCCGTGACGGCTCCAGCGGTTCCAGCGATTGTAGACCGTCATTGATGGACCATGCTAAGCCGGGCAATCGGCCCAACAGCCACCCCACTTGAGTATGTGTATGATGCCCGATATCACCCGACGATCATCGACGCGCCGCGCGCCGGATTCAGTTGGCCATCTCGCTGTAACGTTCGCCAAATTCGGCGAGTTCAGGATCTGAGCAGACGACGATGATATGACTGCCAGCGGGATGACGCTTCAGGCGGGTAAGCGCGGCGTAAATCCCGGCGCGGGTTTCGTTGCCGCGGGAGCTAGCGATGTAGACCACGAGCAGGCGCGTTTCCCAGCCCTTGAAGCTGTGGAAGGTTGTGGCTTTGATGCGTGGCTGCCCCATCCAGAACGCCATCTTAAGGCGACCTTCTATCGCCTTGTCGTGGTCGTAGGTGTGGGCGATATTGTGCCTGTATCCCGTGTATGTTTCCAATTCGCCGACCACCTTCCGACCATGATCAATAGTATCGCATAAAAAAACGATGTCGGTGTTGGACGTGCCATTGTCCTTTATGTTGAACTTCATCTGATGCACCGCATAGGTGCACTTCGCGATGGCCTCTTGCTCGGAACATTGGATCCAGCGAACCGAGCTTCGGTCGAGTTCGAGGCTGCCCTGGTCGGGTTCGGCCAAGTCGCGGGTGGCGGCAGGGAGGAACTGCGTGGCGAAGTCGCTGGCAAGGCGCAAAGCATCTGACGGGACGCGGTAGCCGAGTTTGAGTTGTGACCAGGCCCCCTCGAACCCGGCACCCGACATCGCTTCTTCGGTCCAGTTACTAGCTGTGCCGTAAACGTCCTGGGTGACATCGGCGACCAGCACCATTTCCCCGCCCGGGCGGCAGATTTCGCGCAGGGCAGCCCACCAGTGCGGCAGGAAGTCCTGCCCCTCGTCGACAAGCACGGCATCGGACTGTTCAAACCGGCTGACAGCCTTGGCGGCCTCCCTGGCAAGGCGTGGTACCTGGTCATTCAGTATCGGGCCGCTGATCGCGCTGATCCTCCGCTTCTTCTCCCTGCCATCAAGACCGGGGGTGCCTTGTATTGCGGCGATTGGTGCCATGATTGCAGCATATCGATCGAGAAACCCTCGATGCTCGATCCGTCGGTCTTGGCAGACATCCTTGCACCACTCGTGGAAATGCGTGAACGTCACGTGTCTCATGGGGTCCGGCACGGATCTGCCACTCCTCACGAGGTCTTGCAGACCACGCACGATCATGTCGCGCAAGTAGTGCCAGAGCGTGACGTTGAACGAGACGACGAGGACCGCTTTGCCCTCGCTGGCGAGCCGGGCGGCGCGGGCGGCCAGCACGACCGATTTGCCCGATCCTGCGGGCCCCCTGATGCGGCGATAGCCCGATCGGGTGCGCGTCTCGGCTAGGGTGCGTTGGTGACTGTCCATGACTAGCGGCTCTCGCTGTGTCTTCCCAAAATCGGGTTCAACGAGCCATTTCCGCAAGTCATCGGCGTGAGCGGGCCGCATGACGGGGCGCTTTTCGGGGTTGAGCAGCGGCATCCAGCGCTGCAAACCCTCTGCCGTCAGGTCTTCCATCCCAGCGACGGGGAACCAGTGGTCGCGGCTCTGCGGCTCCTTGTTCTTCAGGAATGGTGTTTGCAGTTCGAGGACCCGGTCGCGCGGGGCGAACGGGAAGATCACGATGGGGGTGACTGCGCCGTATCCAGCCCGCTCGGGCAAGCGCGGGCAGTAGATGTTGAAGATTTCCCTCTTGTATTTCCGGATCGTGGCGAACGGGTTCGGGATGGCAAATTCTTGGCCATCTTTCCGGGCGCAGAGTTCGTGGTGCCCATTGTCACGGGATTTGACGAAGTAGCCCATCGCGTTGAGGTCCCAGTCCTTCACCTCGATCACGACGATGCCGACATTAGGATTCAGGATAACGAAATCTGGACGCAAGCCGTTCAGGTGGGGCTGAAGGTAAATCTCCCAAGCCTCGTCCAGTTCGCGATCGAGCAGGTCGAAGACCCGGCGCTCGCCAGCGGTCAGCGGCTGCCTGAGACCTTCGAGCACGTGCCGGGGAGGATCGACGATACGGGACATGGGCGACCTTTTCGAGCAGTAGAGAGGGTGACATTCCAAAACCCTTTATCGAACGTTTGCTGATTGTTTTCGCTTGTTGCTCTCGCCCGAAGCACGCCGTCGTGGTGCCTCCGGCCCCGGAGCGAGCCGGGTTAGTGAATCCACGCGGTGGTGACGACGTGGCCGTTTTCGGCCACGACCACGTATGCGTTGCGGGCGCGCTCAAGTCGGCGCGAGTCCGCCCCCATCTGCGCAACGAACCGCCGCCAGGTGCGATCGGTGAAGGCATAGCTGAAGCATCCCCCACCTGCGTGGCGCTCCTCGCCAAAGTCGATGACGGCATCGATGATGTCCGGTGACATGCTGCGTTGCTGGCTGCGCAGCGCCGCGTGTTTGCTGAGTTTCGTGCCCGAGACGGCGCACGAGGCGAGACGGCGGCGATCAAACGGGTTCACTTGCTGCCTCCCTCGAACGCAGCCTTTGATGCGGCACGATGGGCCTGAAGTTCGTCGAACCGCTCGACGTCGGCATTAGTGCAAGGGTAAACGGGTTCGGGCTTATGGCCGAACGGTCGGGGCAGGACGAAACGGCCGGGGTACCGCGCATCGTCAAGAAAGCGGGCTTCTGCGAAGGGATTGGCGCGGGCCTCTTCGATCATCTTGTCTGAATAGTAGGCGGGATACCAGTTCGCCGGATGGCAAAGCGCGGCCGTCAATTCCTCGTATTCTTGCGCCCATTCGGGATGTTCCCGTTCGTAGCCCTGGCGCCACAGATCGAGCCTTGCCTGACTTGCTCGCCGCCGGTCTTCGAGCATCGCGCGGTGCGCGGCCGCTTGGTCGGCCAGATCCTTGCGAATGAGCTCGGCCAGCTGGTTCAGGTCGCCCTTGCTCGCAATCTGGGCCTTGTCGATGCTGGTGGAGAAGCGCAACTCGCCGCGGACCAGCCTGCGGATGATTTCCGGATCTCCCTCGGCGACGAGATCGAGCAGGGCAACGTGGGGATTGAAGCCGTCGGCGTCGGGTACATGGCCCGGCCAGTCTTGTTGCCACATGTCGACACTGACACGATTGTCGGCCTGTGCGACCATCCGGCTCAAAGCCTCCCAGAACAGATTGCGCGCGATGGCCGTGGAGCCATGCTCGGGTTCGAGCCCGAAGCATTTGTGATCATTGGCTGCCTTGCAATCGAGGTCCAGACCTTCGACTTCGTCCAGGCTCCCACACCGCTCGATGCGGATGCCCCGGTTCCTCGCTTCGCGCTCCTGCGCCGCGACGAAGGCATCGTCATCGGCGGGGATCTGGAGCGCCCGGGCCGCGACGGTCGCAAACAGGATCGGCGCCAGTTCAAGGATCTGGGTCTGGGAAACGTTGAAGACCAGCTTCATGGCCGCGTAGGCATTGTGCGACGCCGCCGACACTCGGCCCGAAACGATGACGCCTTCCATGCTATCCGCAAAATCCGGGTCGAAGTCCTTAAGGCTGCAACCAAGAGCTTCGGCTAGCTTAAGGATGGAAGCGGGCTTGGGAATCTGGTGGCCATTGGCCCAGCGGCTGATCGAGCGGACGTCGAACGAAGTTCTTTCGGCCAGCTGTTTCTGGCTGACCCCGCAGGCCTTCATTTTCTCGCTTAAAAGTTCTGCCTTGAATGCCATGTTGCATCTTCCTTTGATTGGTACGATGCCGGTTGTAAGTCAACGCGCAGGGCTTTTTCAGCCGGTAAATTTTGTCCTTCAGCGTTGAAGGCATGGCAAAAAACAGCGTTATTTTTTTGCCAGCTGCTTTTATGAGACAAAATAAGGGACAAAATTTGTCAAGGCCACCGTTGTGGGCAGTTCTACCAAGCGCCTTCACAAGTCAGCCGCAGGTCTTGAGGGCGAATCGGGCTGCTCGATCGGGAAACAGGGCGAGCGGTCCGGCAGGCGGGCCGCCCGGCGCGCAGCGTTGACCCCCTCCAACATAGCAGCGGGGCCATATTTCATCGCCATGCGCGGTAATAGCGCCGGCCAGGCTACCGTCGCCACCATGTCATGAAGCGGGCGAGGGCGATCACGCCTTTGTCGCGACGTAGCAGGCTACATTACCTCGCATGAAATCGGCATGGCCAACTTGATCTATATTTCAAACCCCTCGTCTCGCTCGAAGGGCGAAGTACGTCCGCAGAATGCCGAAACCGCCTCGAAAGCCGCGCGAAACCGCAGAATCGGCAGGAAATCGACAAGCCGACAACGCCTGGGCGTCCGCCATCAGTTCCATCACCCCGAAATCACCGGTTCTTCGAGGCGTTTAAATGCCGGGTTCCGGCGTTTTCGGACATTCAAGCGCCCGCTGCCGAACGGCGTGACCTGGTGGGGAACCGACTCCGCTGGTCAGACCACGCTCATTATGGGCGGGAGGCTCGATCAGCCGTGAGAGTTGATAATTGTAAATCAATGGAAATCGTGGCTGCGGATCGGCACCATATCTTCGTCTGGTTTGTCCTTGGTATGAAAGGAAGGTGACGCGAGTGTGCGGCCATATGGGAAGCCGGGGTAGCGCGGATCAGGGCCGCCGCCATGGCTTGCGCCATCGCCGCGACCCGGCGCCATCTTGAACTCGGCTCGCCCAATCGACCGCAGCATCTCATCATGATCGGTGATCCGATCACAGATGATATGGATGACCTCGCCCTCTTTCTGCAGCCGTCCCCGCATGGCGATCATGGATGCGGACATCACCTGTCGGCGATAGACCTCGAACTTGTTCGGCCAGAGGATGCCGTTGGCAACCCCGGTCTCGTCCTCGATCGTGACGAACAGCACACCCTTTGCCGATCCTGGCCGCTGCCGCACGAGGATGACGCCGGCTACCTCGATATTGCGCCCGTCACGGATCGATCGAAGATCGGCGCAGCGCACGATCCGCATGTCGTTGAGCTGAGGGCGGAGGAAGCTGAGTGGATGATCGCGCAGCGACAGCTGGAGCGAGCGATAGTCCTCCACCACCTCACGGCCCTCGGTCATCGGCTGTAGCACAACAGGGGCCTCAAGGCCTTCCGGCGAGAACTTGCCTTCTCGCTGATCAGCGGCGGCAAAGAGGGGGAGGGGGGCTTCACCCAGGCCCTTGACTTTCCACAATCCCTGCCGCCGATCCTGCGCGATGCAGGAAAAAGCATCAGCTTCCGCCAGCCGCTCGATTGCGGCGCGCGGCACGCCCGCGCGGCGCCAGACCTCCTCGACACTTTCGAACGGCGCGGGGCCGCGCGCGCCAACGATCGCCGCGCCATGAATGTTGGCAAGGCCGCGCACTTGCCGAAATCCCAGGCGCACGGCTTTGTAGCTTCCGCGCGCTGGTTCGAGCGTACAGTCCCAATGGCTGTGATTGATCGAGACCGGCCGCACCTCTACGCCGTGGTTGCGGGCGTCGCGCACGATCTGCGCCGGGGCATAGAAGCCCATCGGCTGGGCATTTAGCAGCGCGGCGCAGAACACGTCGGGATGATGATGCTTCATCCAGGAGGAGGCATAGGCGATCTTGGCGAAGCTCGCGGCATGGCTTTCGGGGAAGCCATAGCTGCCAAAGCCCTCGATCTGCTTGAAGGTGCGCTCGGCGAAGTCCTTCGGGTAGCCGCGCGACACCATGCCGTTTACCAGCTTGTCGTAGAAATGGCTGACGCCGCCGGTCAGCTTGAACGTCGCCATGGCGCGGCGCAGCTGGTCGGCCTCGGCCGGCGTGAACCCGGCGCCGACGATCGCGACCTTCATCGCTTGCTCTTGGAACAGCGGCACGCCCAGCGTCTTCTCGAGCACGGCACGGAGTTCGGGCTTGGGGTATTCCGGCTTTTCCTTTCCTTCCCGCCGCCTGAGGTACGGATGGACCATATCACCCTGGATGGGTCCGGGCCGGACGATCGCCACCTCAATCACCAGATCGTAGAATTCCTTCGGCTTGATCCGGGGCAGCATCGACATTTGCGCCCGGCTCTCGATCTGGAATACGCCCAGCGTGTCGGCGCGCTGGATCATGGCATAGACGTCGGGGTCATCATTCTGGAGGTCGGCCATGCCGACCCTGATCCCCTTATGCTCCTCCAGCAGGTTAAAGGCGCGGTTCATGCAGCCGAGCATGCCAAGGCCCAGCACATCGACCTTCATGAATTTGAGGGCATCGATATCATTCTTGTCCCACTCGATGATCTGCCGGTCCTCCATACGGGCCGGCTCGATCGGCACCAGATCGTCGAGCCGGTCCTGGGTCAGGACAAAACCGCCGGGATGCTGGGAGAGATGACGCGGCGTGCCGATGAGCTGGCGGGAAAGCTCCAGCGTGAGTTTTAGCCGATGATCGTCGGCATTGAGGTTGAGGCTCTCGATCTGCTCGTCCGTGATCCCGTCCATGGACCAGCCCCAAACCAGCCCGGTCAGCATCTTGGTGAGGTCGCGCGGCAGTCCCAAGGCCTTCCCGACCTCGGCCACTGCGCCACGGGTGCGATAGCGGGTGACCACGGCGGTCAGCGCCGATCGGGTGCGGCCATAGGTCTCATAGATCCACTGGATGATCTCTTCGCGCCGCTCGTGCTCGAAGTCGACGTCGATATCGGGCGGCTCCTTGCGCTCGCCGGAGACAAAGCGCTCGAACAGTAGCTCATGCTGGATCGGATCGATCGAGGTGATGCCGAGCATATAGCAGACGCAGCTGTTCGCCGCCGAGCCGCGCCCCTGGCAGAGAATGCCGCGTCGTCGGCTTTCGGCGACAATCGCATTGACGGTCAGGAAATAGGGCGCATAGCCGAGCTGGTCGATCAGCCGCAGCTCATGATCGATCTGGTCGCGATACGCTTTGGGCAGCCCGCTCGGCAACATCCGTTGGGCCGCTGCATCCGTGAGCGCCGCCAAGGCCTGCTGCGCGGTGCGCCCCTCCATCACCTGCTCATAGGGATATTGATACTGGATCTCGCCAAGATCGAAGCGGCACTCAGCGGCGATATCGGCGCTGGCCTGGATCGCGTCGGGAAAGGCGGCGAAGCGTCGCTCCATTTCCTCTGGCGACTTCAGGTTGCGGTCCATATGGCGCTCGCGTCTGAAGCCGAGCCCATCGATGGTGGTCTTCTCGCGGATCGCGGTCATGACATCCTGGAGCGGCCGGGCGTCGGGGGTGTGATAGAGTATGTCGCCCGTGGCGACGCTGCGCACGCCAGCCCGACGCGCCATGGCATTAAGCGCGTGGATACGAGCGAGGTCATCCGGGCGCCGGCGCAGCGACAGCGCCATATAGGCGCCGCCGCCGAAGACGTTCCGTAGATCCGAGAGGTTGGCAAGCGTCGCGCTGTCAGGCAGGTCCGGCACCAGGATGGCGATCATGCCCTCGGCATGGTTAGCGACATCGGACCAGTCGAGCATGCAGCAGCCCTTGCCGCCGCGCGCCTTGCCGACGGAGAGCAAGCGCGTCAGCCTGCTCCACGCTGAGCGGTCTGTCGGATAGAGCAGCAAGGCCCGACCATCGGTGAGATTGACGCGAGCGCCGGCGATCATACGAACTTGAGTCGCTTTCTGCGCCTCCCAGCCACGCACCACGCCTGCGACGCTTCCCCAGTCCGCAAGCCCTAAAGCTTTGTGACTGAGCAGGGCGGCAGCGGAGAAAAGCTGTTCGGGCGAGGAGGCGCCGCGAAGGAACGAGAAATGGCTCGTCACCTGTAGCTCGACGTAGCGGGCCATCAGCCGAAGATCCCGTGCATGTACCAGCTTAGATTGCCGGTCTGCTCATCGACGCCATCACCACGGCGGAACAGCCAGAAACGCTCGCCGCCGGTTGCTTCGACCCGGAAATAGTCCCGAACCGCCCACATCTCGCGGGCGTTGCGCCACCACTCGCCATGGATGCGTTCCGGGCCGTCTCCTGCGATGACACGATAGTCGGTCCGACGCCAGGTGAAGCGGCGGGGCGGATGATCGGGTAGCAGCGCCACGACATGGGAGAGAAGCTCAGGCTTTTTGAGCATCCGCACGGGCCGCTTCCAACCCGGCCAGCCAAGAGGCCTGGCGAGCGGCTCCATCCGCCTGACCGCGCGTTCGGGTACATCGCTTTCATGAGAGGAAAGGCGGAAGGGGGCGTCGGGTTCGATCCGCCCAGCAAGTTGATCGACCAGCGGCGCGATGTCGGGCGCGCGATCGCTGGCCCCAAGCTCGGCTTCCAGCGTCTGCGCCTTCAACTCCTCCACTCGAGGCGTGGTGAGCGACATCGCCTCGATGCCAAGACCCGGATCGATCTTTTCGACCCGCATCGCGAGCATCCGCTTCACATGTCTGGGCTCGCGCGTGGCGCGCGCAGTGCCGATCGCGATCCGTTGCTCCGTACCATCGACGATCAGGCAGGTGAGATGCGCCGTGCGCAGCCCCATGCCGCGCTCCTGTAGGATGATGACCAGATCATCGACGAGATCGCCGATCACCTGGGTGATGGCTTCGGCGGTGCCGATGGGTTCGAGCAATCGCCGCTCCACGCGCGGCGCCTCGAATGGCACGACCGGGACGATCGGTTCCGCTAATATTCCGCGCGCCTGGTCGAGCCGCCGGACGGTGGCGAGTCCGAGGCGCTTGGCCAGCGGGCCGCGTGGCATAGGATAGAGATCAGCGATCCGCTCAAGGCCGAAGCGCGCGGCCGACATCAGTGCCTCGGGTTCGAGCCGCAGAGCTGCGAGTGGCAGATCGGCGATCGCCTGGGTCTCTGTGCCGGGCGGCAGCAGGGTGATGGCCTTGCCGCCATAGCGCGCCAGCGCATGGGCGGCGCCAGGCGTACCGGCGATGGCGATGCTGGCGGTAAAGCCCAGGCGCCCGAGGAAGCGCAGCAGCCGTCGGCAGAAGCGTGCCTCACCTCCGAAGAGGTGGGTGGTGCCGGTGAGATCCAGCCACAGTCCGTCTTTGCCTGACCGGCAGGCTGTCGGCGTCCAATGACCGACTGCGTGGAGCGCCAGGCGCTCGAGCCAGGCCCGATCGGCATCCGGATCTGCGTCGCGAACCTCAAGGTTGGTCACGAGCGCGCGGGCGTGCGCGGCCGCCATGCCGGGACGCAGGCCAAGCTCAAGCGCCACCGGGCAGGCGGCGGTCACCACGTCACGCTGCCCTGTCCGGGCGATCAGGATCGTGGGCTGTCCCCATAGCGTCGTCCATGTAAGAGCGGGGGCCGAGCGGATGCCGGCGGCGCCCTCATCAGCCGGCATGGCTTTAAAGGGATGCTCCGCCGACTCGCTGCGACGGCCCATTTCGCGCATGGTCGGCCGCTGGTGCGCGGGCAGGGCGTCAATCTCGCTCTGGCTTGGGCGCTGGGCATCATCCCGCGCCCAACGCGCGCCGGGCCGCCAGCCACCGCCGCGGGGCACCGAACAGGCTCCTGGATTGTCGTCGATCGGTCCTGCAAAGCGCGGAGCGAGCGACGGGCCAGCGGGCTCAGGCCGCTTGGCTGGCCGCTCCGACCGCCGCAGGCGCTCTATGGGCAGCTGCGGCAGGTAGAGCGAGGCGACCCTGATCATCGCACGCGTCCAGTTCGAGGGAGAAGGGATTGCCGTTTCGCTGACGGACGAGCTCGACCGACCAGCGCGCGCGTCCGACCCCGGGATGGGGAAGACGCGCCGAAGGCACGCAGCCGATCCGCCAACGGGTCATGGCGGAGGAGAGGCCGCTCAAGGGGCAGCGATCACGGACACGATAGCGGCGGTAGAGCAGCATTGGCGTCTTGCCGTCAGAGGCCGCGAGCTGCAGCCGCCGGGTCGCGGTCTGGTCGGCTGACTTTACCTCAGCGATCACGCAGGCGAGCGAGCCGTCGCGCAGGGCGTCCTCGGTCATGGCGAGGACGGCGCTGTCGCTCGTGCCCTGCGCATAGAGAAGCTTATCCGGGCCAAGCCCTACCTGCTCAAGCCCGGGCGCATAGAGATCGAACCTGGTGAGCGCCCAGAAGACCGTGAAGCCGGGCTGAGTTGCAAAACGGGCGGCGATGCCGGCCGCGAACAGCGTCGCGGCAGCGTCATCGCTGAGCGTCGCAGACGCGGCGGCAATCTCGTGCAAGGCTGCGCCATCCAACCCACGATCGGCTAGGCGCTGGTCGATCGCGTCGATGCCGAAGGGCAGGGCAGGCCCCCGCGCGGCGCGCGCCTGCGTGAGTTCCGCCAGTAGGGCGGCAAGAGGAGTGGTGGCGCGGGGCCGGTCAGATGTGGAAGCGGGGCAAATCATGGGAACATATCGACTCAGATGTTCCCTTTATGTTCCGTTCGGCCGGGCGATTCGTCAAGCGGATGAATCGCCATTTTTCCTCCGCCCGTCTTCAGATGGATCAGTCTGCAAGCATTTGCAGAGTCGCCGGGTCGCGCTCTCCGTCGAACCAGCGGTCCAATGCGCCCGCGAACGACGGACATGGCTGCGCCGCTTCGAACAGGGTTAGCGATGAGCGCAGCTTCATGGCGTCCACGCTACCGAACACGGCGACGGGGTCATCAGTGGCCAGTTGCTGTAGCGCTTCAACACATTCGCGATAGCGCGGGCCAAGCAGGTCGTGATCAAGAAAGGCGCGGGCTTCGTCGATCGACGCGATGCCATAATAATGGGCGGTCGGACTTTGCCCCAGGCCCCGCAGCTGCGGGAAAATGTACCACATCCAGTGCGAGCGCTTCGCTCCAGCCCGGATCTCCGCCAATGCGGTGGCGTAGCTATTTTCCTGCGCCTCGACGAAGCGGGCGAGGGTGGCATCGGTGGTCATCAGAGCAGCGCTCTCTGCGCTGGCGGCGAGCCGTAGACTTGGGTGACGGGCAAGGTACCTTGTGGCAGCCAGCGCAGCACCTGCCCAGCGGGCACGCTCGGATCGAGCCAGTCGACCCATTGCTCGCGGGTGAGGGGGATGATCTGCCTATGATGGTAGGGCGCCACGTCCGGTCCCGCGTCCATGGTGAGCATAGTGAAGGCTTCGCCCACCGGGCTCTCCCGCCAGATGCCCGCGATGCAGAAGCAGCGATGATCGGCCATGGTGAAGAGCCATTTGTCGAGCCGCTTCTGCTTGGGATCCGCGGGATCTGTAAACTCGTAGAAGCCGTCGGCCAGGATGAGGCAGCGGTGAGAGGTGAACTCGCGCCCCTCTGAGCGGAAATTATAGACCGGCTTGCCCTTCGTGCCCGGCCAGCTCCATCGTCGGTTGACCAGCTCCCCTGTACCCCGTTCGCCCTCCACCGATCGAACGATCGGCGCCATGTCGGTCATCTTGATGTCCTCGCGCGCGGGCACGTTGGGCTTACCCTCGGGCATCTTGATCTTGATTTTGAGATCCTCGAAATCCTCGGCGATTGAGGCGATGTCGACCTCCAGCCTATAATCGTTGCACATCGCTCCTCCTTCTTGGCCGCGCTTGCTCCCGGTCATCCGGCAAACCGGATTGATTGGAGGTTTGGCGTACGCTGGTACATCAACGCAGGACCAGTCCGACCGGTTCGCCTCGGCAGTGGCTTCGTCCTTGTGCAGTCGATGTCAAAGCCACTGCACCTTGTATGTCGCATTTTCTGACGCTATCTTGCGTCAAGATTACTGTGTCAGGAAGTGTTATGGACCTGTTAGAATATGCCGATCACGGACTTTTTGCTCCGAGTAAGATCGCGGCAGCATTCCGCACGACCAGCGAGGAGGTTGCCCGCTCGGCCGGCTTGGGTCGTGACGCTGTACAGCGCAAAGAGCGCTTGCGTTCCGATAAAACGCAGCGCCGCCTGAGGGAAATGATCGAGGTGATCACCAAAACCAGCCCGCGCTTCGGATCCCCTCTCATCGCCTATGCCTGGTACAGGTCGGAGCCACTGCCGGGATTCTCCGGCCAGACGGCCATGCAACTCGTGCAGGATGGCAGGGCGAGCGAGGTGCTGGAATATATCGACGCTGTCGACGCAGGCGTTTACGCCTGACTGCGTTCATGCGCTACCAGGGCAAACTCTACCGGGCGCTGAACCCAATCTATGCGCGCGAGCCACTTTCAGGCCGGGGGGCTGCCCTATATGGCGGCCGTTTCAATCCCAAAGGAACGGCCGCTCTTTACGTCGCAACCTCATTGCAGACGGCAATTAGAGAGGCAAACCAGGTCGGAGATCTCCAACCGACGACGATCGTCTCCTACGATGCAGATATCGCGAATGTCTTCGACGGTCGTGATGCTGCTGAACTCGGAAAGTACGGGATGACCCCAACCAGCTTAGGCGAGCCGGCCTGGCGCGATCAGATGAAGAAGGCCGGGAAAGCGCATACCCAGATCTTCGCTGAAAGCCTCATCTCCGAGGGCTTCAACGGCTTGCTCGTTCGCAGCTTCGCTCGCGGCGCCACCGATGGCGATATCAATCTTGTGCTCTGGAAGTGGAGTGATAGACCCCCGTTGAAACTCGGGCTCATCGATGATGATGGACGCCTGAGTAAAATCTGAATCTTCGATGGGGCGATTGATCGCCATTTCCTGCCAAACCTCATGCGGAAGCGTTGCCGATCATACCAGCCATACCGACGTAATTCGCTGCGGTGTGAACGTTGATCAGCCCCAGCGCAGTCGGTCACCCTACCGGCTGTAGCATCAACCCTAGTTGCCGGGGAACCTTGCTCCCGCTTATTGTTCCCTGTATGTTCCTTACATGGACTCGAAAGCAACCCCCTTCGACTCCGACGCGATCGGAAGTCGCCGTGCCATCATCCGGCGTAACCCGGAGGACATACAAGAGCTTGAGATGATCGAGGCGGCGTGGGGTTCCAACCCGCGCTTTAGTGATGGCGTGCGCTATGAGTTCATCCGATCGGAAGGGCGATCATTTCCGAGCAATCGCTGCCTGGTGCCGGCTTCGGAATTTCACATCCGCAATGGCGAGAAGAAATTCCGGGTGACCATGGAGGACGGCAATTTCTTCTATCTCGCCGCCATTTGGGAGCCCGCCATGGGCGACTGGCCGGTCTGCTATCGCATCATCACAGTTGACGCGAACCCAGAGGTGATGCGCTACCAGGAGCGTCACGGGGCCATCATCCAGCGCTGGCAGGTCATGAAGTGGCTGGATTGCCAGGTGCCCGAAACGGATCTGTTGGTCACCCCGCCTGCGCATCTGTTTTTGGTCGAAGAGATCCTGACCAAGCCTCTGCAGACCAGCCTGGCGTTTTGAGCAGAAGCGGGGCGGTGAATATGTTCGCGCATCCATCCGCCAGTCAGGCCGATCTGTTCGGACAGCCGCTTCTGCCGGGGCTGCGGCAGGAGCATGAGTTCATCACAGCGGAAGAGGAGAGGGCGTTGATCGCCCTGATCGATGGAAGCGATCTTACACCCTTTCGCTTCCAGCAGTGGACGGGCAAGCGTCTGACCCGGAGCTACGGCTGGAGCTATGATTTCCAGACAGGTGCTTTCACGCCAACCGAACCGATGCCGGATTGGCTGCTGCCTTTGAAGGCAATGACGGCGTCTTTTGCTGGTCTTCGGGCTGAGGCTCTCGTCCAGGCTTTGTTGATCCGCTATGATCCAGGCGCCGGCATCGGATGGCATCGCGACGTCCTGTTTTCGAACATATCATTGGGATATCGCTGGGCGAACCTGCCGCGATGCGGTTTCGGCAGAAGATAGTAACGAGGTTTGAGCGACGGAACGCGCCACTGGCACCGCGCTCGATTTATCATCTGAGTGGCCAGGCACGGCACGCATGGGAGCACAGCATTGCGGAAATGCAAGCAACGCGCTGGTCGATCACTTTTCGCAGTCTCGCCTAGCGGCCTTCGTTCGTTCAGATGCGGATAGGGTTCGGGAGGGGAGGAAGCATGAGGATCCAACTGATCTGCAGCTTCATGAGCGTAATGGGGAAGAACCAGGAAAGAAATATTTTGTGCGAACTAATATCGTGATCGACGATGATCTTATGATCAAGGTGCTCCGTACTACTGGCTTTAAGACGAAGCGCGAGGCGGTGGAAGGGGGGTTAAGGTTGCTCCTCTCGCTCCATTCGCAGGCCAAGCTTTGTAACGATCGCGGCAAGATCGCCTGGGAAGGAGATCTTGATACGATGCGGATTGATCGATGATCCTCGCTGATTCGAAGGCTAAAATCGACACGCTAAGTGTTTTCACATGAACGATGACATAGGTGACAATCGGCCGAAGCTGGGGCACATCTGGCTGCGGGCGAAGTTTGCGCCGCAGAGTCCGCCGCCCTATACCGAAAGCTATCTCGTCTCGGGTGCGCGGCGCACCGACGTGATCGCTGATCGCACGGTCGAGTTCTACCCGCGCTCCTATGCGACTGGTGACGACATCATCGCCAACCTGCGCTTTGCCCTACGCTATGAACCCCTGGATCTGGGCGTGCTGGCCGCGACCTTCGTTGCTATCGACGCCGAGGTCATCGCGGCATGGGTCCGCAATGAGCCGAGCGGCAGCTACGCGCGGCGCGCCTGGTTCTTCTATGAGTATCTGACCGGCGAACGTCTCGACGTGCCTGATGCCGCGGCCGGCAATTATGTCGAGGCGCTCGATCCGCAGAAGCATGTCGCCGGGGCGCGGCGGAACTCGTCGCGTCACCGCATCATCGATAATCTGCTCGGCACGCCGGACCTGTGTCCCACAGTGCGCCGCACGGCGAAGCTGGAAGGCCAGATCGGTGTCCACATCGATGCCGAGGCACGCGCGATCATCGAACGTTATGACCCGGCCGTGCTCGCCCGCGCAGTCCGGCATCTCTTCACCAAGGAAACGCGCGCGTCATTCGCGATCGAGGGGGAGACGCCCAGTCCGGATCGGATCGAGCGGTTCGTCGCGGCGCTGGGCGCCGCCGCCAGCTTTGACACGGGCGACAAGGAAGCGATTCTTCGGCTGCAAAATGCGATCGTTGATCGCCGCTATGCCGCGACCGACTGGCGCAGCTTCCAAAATTTCGTCGGCGAGACGGCCATTGATCTCCGCGAGGAGGTGCATTTCATCTGCCCCCGACCTGAAGACGTTCCCTCGCTGATGACGGGCTGGATGGCGCTGATGGCGCGGATGCTCGCTGACGACATCGAGCCTGTCGTAGCAGCGGCAGTCGCGGCTTTCGCCTTCGTCTTCATTCACCCGTTCGAGGACGGCAACGGCCGCATCCACCGCTTCATCGTTCATCACGTGCTGAGCAAGACAGGTTTCAGCCCAGAGAGCATGATCTTCCCTGTGTCGGCCGCCATCGTCCGAGATCGGCGCAGCTATGACGCGGTGCTGGAGAACTTCTCAAGACCCCTGTTAAGCGCGATCGATTGGGGCTGGACCAGCGAGCGCGAGATCGCGGTTTGCAACGACACCGCGCCGCTCTATCGCTTCTTCGATGCCACCTCTGTCGCCGAATATCTCTATGACCGCGTGATTGATACCGTCCTTACGGACCTGCGCGAAGAACTGGGCTTCCTGGCTGTGTTTGACCGTGCGCTGGAAGGTGTCCGCACCATCGTCGATATGCCGAACCGCCGCGCCGCGTTGCTGATCCGCCTGATGCTTCAGAACGGCGGACGTCTTTCCAATAGCAAGCGCGGTCAGTTCGACGAACTGACCGATGCCGAGATCGCCGAGATGGAGCAGGCGGTGCAGTGGGCGCTGGCCGAAGCGGGGGATATACCTCGTGCGGCAAACGCCTTCTGAGAGATGTGACTACCCGAGGCTATCTGCGATGGCGGTCACGTGGGCGGCACACTAGGATCCCTGTACCCCACCAAGCTTGCCGCCAGTCGCATCGACCAGCAGCCGTTCGGCATCGCGCCAAGGGCGGTCATTCAAGTGCCGCGGTTACTTGGAATCGGACAAAGATGGCTCTGCATCAATTTGCTTTCTAGCGGGTTGAACGCACGGCTGCGTTTAGCTGAGGCTGTCTCGGGTTGCAGGGAGGAGCAAGCTCCATTGTCCGACCGGTTCGATCTTGTCTTTTGACCATATGAGCCATATATATGGCTCATATGAACGAAGGAGAATAATGATGATCGCGGAAGCATGCGGCCTTGCTGACTCGCTCGGGCTAAAGACAGGCCCGCGATCACCGCTGGCGATCGCGAACCGCATCAAGGCTGGACTCCCGCTCTCCTCGCTAGAGCGGTTGTCGAAGGCTATCGCGCCGGACGACGCTAGCTTCCCGTATCGCTTCGTGCCCCGTGCAACGCTGACGCGGCGCAAAGGCGCCAGCGAGCCAAAGCTCACCGTTGACGAAGGCAATCGTGTCGCGGCCGTCGCAAAGGTCTGGGAATTTGCGATGGAGATCTATCACGATGAGATCAAGGCGCGCGAGTTTCTCTACCGTTCGCACCCAATGCTTGAGAACCAGAGGCCGATTGACGTGGCTACCGACACGGGAATTGGTGCCGATCTTGTTATCAATCTCCTCGGCCGAGCAGCCTATGGCGGCGGCGCTTGAAGCCGGGGATCGTTGACAGGGTTCTCTACAGCTACCGGATCGGTGACCCTGCAGGAAAGCATCCAATCTATGATGACGAGGGAGCCCGCCTTTTCCCGGGACGCTGGAACACCCCGCGCAGCCCAATGCTCTACACCTCTGAGCATTATGCGACCGCGCTGATCGAGAAACTCGCCCACTTCAACGGGGTGCTTCCCGGGAACCAGCACTACATCCGCCTCACGATTCCGCCGGGCGTCAGCTACGAAGAATTCCCGCAGACTTCCCATCCGGGCTGGGACGGGATCGACGATTCGATTTCGAAGACCTTCGGTGCCACATGGTGTCTCGAATGTCGCTCGTGCATACTCATCGTCCCATCAATTCCCGGCGGTCGGATCGAGCGCAACTTTCTCATAAATCTGCGTCACCCCGACGCGGGCAAGATCACTCACGACATGGCGAGTCCGGTACCTTGGGACCTGCGCCTGTTCCAGATTTAGCCACTTTTTTGCGCGGACCATCGGCCGGGGCACAGTGCGCCAGTTCTGGCCATTACCGCTGGCAGGTCCGTTTCCCAAAAACTGCCGCTCCTAAAGCCTGGGCGCCCGTCAGATCTAAAGGCCGAGTTTCGAGCAATGCTGCAAACAACAACCTGGAAAAGTCAGAAACCCGCGCCGCATTCATGACAGACCACGTTGGAAATCTGGTCAGCGACGGTCAGGTGGTAGGTCATGTGCTGGCCATTCTTATGCAAGGACGCCCCGCATCCAAAACAATGGGTCTGCATCGTGCCGGTACCGCACCCGCTGCAGCGGAAGTACCATTTCCTGTTTCCACTCTCCGTACGATCCGGCTTCACATCAGCAGGCTCGTGCTTCTTGCCGCAAGCGATACAGAAGGTGGCGGTCGAACGGCATATCTCCGTTGTACCGCCCCAGGGTCCTGCACTGCTTCCATTCCGAAGCTCTCTGGCCTCGGGTGCAGGGAATATCTGCTGCAGTTCAAGGGCGATCAGCCGCCGCAGATTGGACAGTGACGCGGCACCGGATATGGGATCGGCAGCGAGCTGGATGCTGCCACGAGCGTGCCCTGTAGGATGGTTCTGCCCATAGTCGCAATCTCGCCGCCAGCTGAGCGGGGAGGTTCGGTGTTCGATCGCGGCCTTAGCGGGCTGCAGAATGAAGACCCTGTCCCCCTCCTGGCCATATTTCTTGATATCGACCAGCGACGTCAGCATCGAGGAAAGCTCGTCCGGCTTCCACCGCGTGCGAAACTTGGCGTCCATGACCAACCCGGCCTTTGACTGGGAATGCATAACATCCCTAAAGATCGACCGGCGTTCCCCTTGGGAAGCTCCAACGGCGAAGCGCAGGCGAAAGTCTGGCCGACGACCATTCGCCAACACAGGCTCAACGTCGAGACAGGCGGACATTCTTGGATGGGTCCGGGTGAAACTCAGCGAAAAGCCAGAGTCATTATGCATCCGCGGCTGGGTGACAGACGCGACTACATGTGTCACCCAATCGTCCTGCGGCTCAAAGCCGAAATCCTGAATGAGGACGCCGATGATCTTGATCAGGCACCAGCGCTCGTAGAGCGCGCTGGCATGCAAGGTGTTGATACGTGCTAGCCGATCGAGTGTATCGCCACTGAGACCAGTGCGCCGTTCGAGCACTGACACCTTCTGGAAGGCGGCAAGTGCCGCAGCATAGATCGGTGACTGGAAGAAGCGCATTCCCATCGGAAATGCCGAGCTGCTGGGAACCTTGAGGTGTTCCCAGTCGGCGTCCTGCTGCCCCAGTGCATTGGCAACTGCATCCAGTCCGGCGCAGATCGCCGCATTCCGCGCGCCGCGCTCCGCAAAGTGGTTAGCGCGCGTAACTGCGCTGTTCGCCTCGAGGCGATACTCTTCCTGTTCCCGGCGGGTAGTAGGGCGACGCCATCCATGCTGCTCATATCGTGATCGCGCAGCCTCGCGCCGCTTGAGAACCGGTGAATGGGCGTCCGCACTCGATATATGTGTGAATGCGGCACGACGTCCAACCTTATTGGGCGTCTGAAACTTCGTGATAACCGCGTTTCCAGTCAGATCTAGGCGGACATCTTTGTCGAAACGGGAAGTGGCAATAACCAGATCGTGTAGGTCTTCCGGGAGCCGGGCGACGCTGAAATCTATGCCCTGACGGCCGTCATAACGATCATCCCTGTCGGGGTTTCGATAGAAGAACTCCTTGACTCCGCCCCTCTCACGCCTGAATTCCTTGCCGACTGTAAACCGATACAGTCGTTCGGTCTGCCCCGGCGTGGGTGTAGAACCTGGCCATTCGGCGATGGCGTCTAGGCGGGCGCGGATGTCGGAAAGCTGATTGTCAAAGATTTCCGGGTCGATGTCCACGTTTTCGACGGCGAGTAATTCTGCCGCCCTCGACCTCTCCCGATTTGCCCTTGCAGTGAGATGGGACTGATGATGGCTGGACGAACGCGCGACCGATCTGGCTAGACGGCGGCAGTGTTCGACAAGCCCGCGCAGATAGCGGTTCTCAGGAATATCAGAACTTTCCTGCGCTGTACGGCCAGGGTATGTACGAGCACCTGGCCGGCGCATGACGGCTCGGAACGTCTCCGGATTTGGGCGAACCTTGGCCGTCGCCATAACGGCGGTCACTTCGCGAATTTCGCACGCAGGATGTTCGAGAACGCGGCCAGCCGCATCGGCGAACGCGCGGAGGGCGTCAAGAAGATCGCGGCTGCTATCCGACCCGATCTCCCCCAATGCCCCGGCGCGGCTTCCTATCGCCAGCCAGACCAGTTCATCCGTGAAATCCTCCAGATAGTCCTGAGCATGTGCGCGATCGAGTTCCAGAGCCACGGCGTCGAGGATGAGCTTCCGGCTTGATCCAAGGTCAACCGAGAACGAACCGAATGAGCGGTGCATTTCCGATATGTGCTTGTGCCCAGCCTTGTTCCAACCTGTTTCGGGAATCCACCATGCTCCGCCGCGTTCGTCCAACACCTTTAGCCATGGGAGGCGCTCATCCTGGGCGTTGATAGTGCAGGGCTCGACATCTGCCAGAGCTCCGGACAGTTGAAGGCCAAACCATGGCGCGGGATCACGGAAGATGGACACTTCGGCATGCAATGTGCCGCCCGGGCTCGTCTCGATCTCAATGGGATAGGTCGAAACCTCAACCTGACGCGCTACGCCTCGGGCCTCCCATTCGATGTTGAGATAGTGCGCCAGAACCCCCACGTGATGGTTCAGCGCAGCCAGTAGTTGATGATGCCGTTGTTGCCTTCGGCCAACTTGATCATGCGCTCCAGATCCGACACGCTGCTCGTATCCGGATCAAGGCGTGCGTTTTCAAATCGCCTTGTCAGTTCGGCGCTCAGTTCCATCAGGAGTTCGCGGCGCGGCCTCCCATTGGCTGCAGGACGCGCCGAATCGAACGCGAGCTTCGGCAGGATCTTGTGCTTGATCACATTGTCCAGTGCCTCGTCTGTACTGATACCTGCTGCGGTTGCGGCACTGATGTAGCCTTGGGACTGGCGCACGGCACGCAACCCGAATTCCACGCCCAGCGGATCGAGATACTGACGTGCGATCTGCGAGAGGAACATTACGTTCGCATCGCTGCGATCGAAAGCAGGATATTCCGCGCGGCTACCCAGTTCGTGTGGCAGCATCCGCAAAGGACCATCGAGCGGTGGCAATGCTTCTGAAGCATCCTGCACCTCACGCTCGATCGCGTCCCAATCGGCCAGCATGGGGTTTCGGAACCGCAGGACTTGTACGCGATCGAGAACCTTGGGCGAAAGCTGGTGGGTGGTGTCGTCCATGTTCACTGCGCCGAATATCCAGACGTTGCCGGGAAGTGTCAGCGAGGTAGGCATGCGAAGCTGGGCCGATAGCGAGCGCCGGAGGCGTGCATGATGGATCAAAACGGATTCATTGTCAGCCAGTCCTCCGAGCCTGTGCAGCTCCGCGTTGGCCTGATCGTGACGAAGGATCTCCTCCAACGTCGCCGTATCTGCCAGGCCGGAACGGCGGCGGGCTTCGGCTTCGACGCCCAGAAAAATGCCCTGCTCCACTACGACATGGCGCTCCTCGTCGGCCGTGTAGAGGTGAATTTCCGGCGATGTGGAGCGACTTTCCAGCAAGCTGAGGAAGTCGGCAAAGTAGTGCTCCACTCGAGCAAGATTCATCTCGTCCAGACAGATGAAGTGCGGCACGTGCGGGCTGCGCGCCGCAGCCTGGAGTGCGAGAAGGAAAGGTGTGGACTGGTAGCTCCGCTCGATCGGATTGTAGTAGCCCAGCAGATCTTCAGGGCCGGTCCAGTTCGGCTTCACCGGAATGACGGTGCATCTCCCGCCGATCACTGTCGCCGCTGCACGCACCAGACTCGTCTTGCCGGACCCAGAGTCTCCTGCCAGCACAATGAGATCTCGCGTGCGAAGCAGCGCCAGGAAATCGCGAAGCTGGGCCTGCGAATAGAGCAATCCGCTATCAGCCAGGCTGCGCTGAAGCAGTGGCGCCAGGCGGGCATAGTCGCCGCCGAGGGCATCCATGAAACTGACGCCAAGGCGCTCGTCCTGCGCAACGGCAATGTCTGGCAGCAGCGCAGCGACGTCGTCGGCATCGGCCAATCCGAGGGCAATCAGACGATTACCCTTTTCCGTGAGCAGATCGGTCAGCCGACGGTAGGTGATTTCCATAAGCTGCTTCTCTTGCTCCATTGTGCTTCTATACATGGCGAACCGCTGTTTCTCGACGCCAAGCCGGACTTGAAGGTCGGCGGCGGCTGTTTCGGCTTCAACGGCATTCTGGCGATGCTTGGCGAGCTCGGCCTCGATTTCTGCTCGAGCGACAAGAGCATCGTCCTGTGCCTGGCGACGCTCAGCATCCAGCCTGCCGAGCGCCTCGACATTGTCGGCGTGGCGGCGAGCAAGTTCTTCGTCCTCCTCCAGGATTGACTTACGAACGTGATTCTCGATCTCATGCCGCGCCAAGCTCGAAATACGTCTCGCCGATTCCGCACCGGATGCAGCGATCTGCCATTCTGCAGGGGCTTCAGCCAACGGTCGCATTGATCCCGACCGGACGTTGAGCAGCCAAGGATTTCGACGCTTGCGCCGCTCAGTCAGCGAGGAAAGCTCAAGTTCCGCGATGGCCCATTGGTTGCCGGCCTCGGCGGCGCGTTGGCCGATTACCTTACGGGAAGGCCCTGGGGGTACGAATGCGGCCGACGCATCGGCCACATCGCGACCTGAAACCCCAGGAAGCGTGGGATACAGCAAGCCCACGCCGCTTTCTGGGTGTTCAATATCATCCAGGAACCAGAGTTCACGGCCATCCGAAAGAATTTTGACCCATACGCGGCCCACGACCCATATGGGTCCCGCATGGTTCAGCCCCCAGGCGCTACGCAACTCATGCAGAAGATCAGCAGGAACTCGTTTAAGGGCTGATTCTAGCGAGGCATCAGGAACACCACTGGTGCCATCAGACCTTCGTGAGACTTGTTGTTCAATCTCGGCACTCAATGCAACTCCGCCTCGCGGCACGTTAGGTTGAAGCAATTGCAGACTCTCAGGATCGTCGAATTCGTTCATGATTAAATCGGGTTAAGGTACGATAAAGATTTTTAAACATCAGCAAACTCTATTCTGCCGCTGCTAGCAGAACTCCCGTGGTTTCCCTGTACCAAACCGAAAGTTTTATCTCCAGACCGCCGTGAAGAGCCTTGAAGGATGCTGGAGTGAACTGCCCGGCAGCAACGCGCCCTTTCAAATCGCTTCAGAATCAATTTGTGGCACCTACGAGCCGACCGTCTGGTTTCCGGTGCTTGCCGGATCGGTCAGCGGCTGAGATGGGCGGAGGGCCTTCTCGAAGAAGATCCGGTGCGTCGCCTCCGCCATGCCCTCGAGGTCGATGATTGTCCGGTCGATGTCGAACAGCTCGGCGGCGCGCTCATAGGCATGCCAGCAGTCGAGTTCTCGCGGAGTCAGCATAATGGTCCGCCTGACATACTCATCATTGGCGGCTGCGATCCGATGTACCTCCTCGTCGCTGAAATCGGCCAGCTTCGAGAAGATCAGGAACACGTCGAACCGATCGGGGGGAAATGCCTTGGCGACGCGCAGCAGGTGCTGGACGTCGTCCTCGGTGATCGGTTTCCGCGTCTTGCACTCACCGATCGCGACCTGGACCCGATAGTCCCGGCCTCGATTAACGAGAAACACGAAGTCCGTCTCACATTTGTGGATTTCGGCTCCATTGGGTTCGAGCGACATTGCGGTCGTCATCGCAAACGAGGTCGGCTCGTGCAGATGGTGGAGTTGCAGCAGGGTCAGCATGACGGGGATCGCGCCCTCCTGATTATCGTTCCGACCGAACAGGCCCGATCGCCGATAGGCCCAGTCCCGATCGCGCAACTGCGGCCCTACATGAAATAGGTTCCCGCAATATTCGCACTTGGCGTTGGTGCGGATATCATCGAGCGACTGCCAGAACTCGAGCTGGCAACTGGGGCAATCGAGCTTGAGGCCGGGCCTGAACACTTCCTTGCGAAGCAGGTGCGCCAGCACCGCATCATTGGTCAGGCGCACGCCGGGCGGGCGCGGCTCTATGTACAAGCTCTCATAGTCGCTGAGAGGATGGTCACTTCCTTCAGCGCGGATTGCCTGCTTTGCGGCACTCGTCGTGAAGCTCCTGTCCGGCGGATAGCGTTCGATCAGATCACGCACGCCGCCGATCCGAAAGACGCGACAGCCATCGACGCCACCCATCTGGCGCACGAGCCGGTTGCATACGAGGCCGGCGGGACTTGGGGCCGCCGAGATTCCGACGCTCTTGAAAATTTCTTCGAACAGCTTTCGCGTCTCGATCGCTCGTATCGTAAGGTCGTGTGCCGATCCGCCGACGACGACGCCGAGCGATCCTGGTTCGGCCCGCGCCTTGTTCCAGTGCACGACGCCGTTGCGACCATAGAATTCGTTCAAGTGCGGCAGGAACGGCGGATGCAGCGTGAAACGCTCGTTGCCGAGCAGACCGATCCCCGGATCGACAGAAACGACATATTGCTGGTCTGAAAGGCCCCCGTCGTCTTTCAGCGGCGAATTCGGGATCATGAAAGCGATCGTCGGCTGCTCTTTTGCATCATCGACCGAAGCGAGCACGCTCTCCGTCCCAAACATCATGATCGGTGCTCGCACATTCAGCCCGTTCCAGATGACAGGATTCACCGACCTGAAAATTTTTTGCTCGCCGAAGCCAGCAAGGTCCAGGGTCTTAGGGTCGTTTCGCGACCATATCGCCATGCCTTGGCGCCAGGCGGGGCCGATCGGTTGAGAGCCGGTCTGTGGAGCAACGCGCCCCAACCACTGGTCTCGCAAATGATCGAGACGCGCCGCTTGCGCCGGGTCGTAGAAGATCAGGGGAATGTCGGTGGCCCGCAGGTTCCAGTAGCTGACGAGATCATCGAAATCCGCGGCATTTCCTATGTAGAAGCCGGGCTGATTGTGGCTCGAGCGCACCGCATAATGCTGCTTCATGGCGAACCTGTTGAAACTGGCAAGGGACATTTGGGCCATCCCGGGAAGCTCGATCGGAATGTCGTGCGCCAATTTGTAGAGCGGTGCCCGGAGATGCTGTTGGATCAATCCGCGATAGTCGTGCGCGCATTCCCCGGTCGGAGGCAAACCGCCGAGGGTCGCAAGCAACATGTCCGCAAGTGGATCTTCATCGCTCCATTGGTGGAGGACGACCAATGCGTCGGCCTGTGGGTTATTCTTGTAATGCTCTTCGAACAGCATCCGCGTGGGCGCCAGAAGATCGGCGAAGGTTGACGTTTTGCCGGTGTGTCCGCGGTCGATCACGAACCTGCGCTGGTAATCAGGCCATGGTAGATGAGCCTGTGACTCGATGAAACCCGTGACGGCTGCGGACTTCGCTGCGGCATGAAGGCAGTCCACTCGGAAAAGGTCGATCAGAGCACGCGCTTCTGTAGGATCGTCGATAGGAATGATCGGATTGAAGCGTCCGCCCCACAACGAAAAGGAACAACGCGCGGAGTAGCGGAATGCAGCTAAATCGCCGCGCTCCACGCACCACCCGATCCTGACTGGCCGATATCGCAGATTTATCGATAGGCTGCCCAAAATCCTGCCCTATTTGAAATTCGTCGCTACGCTCATGCCACGGCAACCGGCGAAAGTCCCAATGCCGGTTCATCGCAGTCTGCTCAAGATGCATGCTTTTATGTGAACGGGCATCTGCTTTCGGCAAGCGACCACGCAGCGATAAAGGCTGCATCCAGTCACTCTCGCTCGAATGGCTAGTTGATCTAAGGTCTAGTTTCCTCGTCGCGCACTAAATGCGGTCTGACCGCAAGCGGCCAGGAGACGCCATAGCTCGACGTGTGAATGTACGGCAACTTCCAGTGATTCCATTCGCACCCGTTTATGGCGGCTATGTTGGCGACAGTGGCTTCGTGAAGATCGGAACCCATTCGCTACTGGAATTTGTCTACTGCAGGTTAGGTCCACCGATCTTCTCTAGGCCCCATTCTTCAGGCGGTTCAAAGATCCGGACGTCAGTCTCGACGGACCGCGCCCGTGCCAGCAGGCCCGGTTTGTTATAGGTCCAGGCCCGGCTCTCGAAACGTTCCTCGCTCAGCGAGGTGATGAGCATCGCGGCTCTTGGGACCCGCTTGGCGATTCGCCGCAGGGTCATGTGGTCCTCATTGCTCATCACTGCCGGCGTGTCCGGATGTGTGTGCCAGTCTCCAAGATAATCAAGATCGCCGGCGCTTGCCGAAAATGCCTTGCCTATTTGCTCCAGTTGCCAAGCATGATCGGGTATGAAGGCGTGCCGCCCATGCATTGCCCGCGGTCCGGGGCCGATGACTCGGGCCACGATCCGATCCTCCCCGTCGTGCCAACCGAGCATAACGCCGCCCGTTTCCAGCGGATGGAATGCAGTGCCCAGTTCAAGAATTCGAAGATTTGCAGTGGCGCTCAGCCAGAGAGTCACGCTACCTCCCGGCCACAACAAACTGGGTGCGCACGGGCATGCCCGACTTCCCAGGTCGGTAAGACCCGCCTCCCGTCCTTGAAGTGCGAGAGGACGGCAACGTCCCAATCACCCGCGTCGAAGACATCCGGAATGGTGACGGCTATCGCACCGCGAACCACTTGCAGCGACACTTCCTGCAGATCGAAAGCGCCCCCTGTGAATGTCGGCGCGTTGCATCCGACCGGAAGTACGCTGCCCCCGGTGTCTTCCGCGGGCAACGGTAGCGTGCCGTCAAGCCATTGAGATTGTACGCATAGGAAACATGCTGGATGATCGGTCGCGAACTTCGCAACCACGCCGCCTGCGGCGCCAAGGGTTGCATATCCGATCACAAGAGGGGTTCCGATGTCTTTGCAATGGAACGCCAGCGCCTGCTGGCATTCCGTTGATGCCGACGTGTCGATCACGACGTCAACCGAGCGGATCAGCGACCGCAATTGCTGCAAGATGTTCCCTTTGAGTTGTCCCAGTTCTTGCGAGTCAGAAAGCGCCGCGCCGACTTTGGTTTGGCCGCTGGACACCTGCGTCCACGGGTAGTTTTGCTGGATGAACGCTGCGAGCACCTCGGACTTGGAAACACCCCATACCGACCGACCGAGCGGCCAGCGAACATAATTGCCGGGCTCGACGAGGTCGGGATCGAACAGGCTGATTTCCTTGAAACCGGCTCGCGCCAGCTCAATAGCGGCGAAGCTCCCGATCGCACCACATCCTATGAGCAGGGCCTTCTTACCGCGCAGCGCGCTGGCGACCGGCAATCGGCTGAACATGTCGTCGGAAATGCCATAGCCCCGGACGAAGCTGACATGGCGACGCTTGCCGACCCAACGACTAGCCAGGAAAATCCATCCATCGCCAAGACCATTCGGACCATAAGCGACCTCCTCCTCAATGAGAATCGCCGTGATACTCAAGGGGGCTTTCCCGATCTTCGTCCAGGCGCTTGCTTCACCCTGGAACAGGTTCGCCTCAGCTGCGATCAGTGCTTCCGCTTCGGCCAGGAGGGCTGCCGCGTCCCGCCCATGGGTCGGTTTCATGCGCACCCATCGGGCTGGCAGTGGCGACCACTTTCCTGTTCGCTGCGGCAGTTCGAATGGCTCTGCGAGCCAAACCCCTTTAGCAGGTTTCGTCTGCGTCAGGATCGCTTCGAAAGCTGGGCCGTCCTTCTTAGAGCGCGCTATCGGGCGATCCTGGCTGACGGCTGTCGCTGGGCCGAATTTGCCGGTTGGAGCGGCGCGCCCTTGTCCAAAGTACACGGCAGAGTTGGTTTCACCCTGGCCGTTAAAATAGGTCGAGAGCGGATCTGGATAAGGCTCCTCCGCCTTAGCCGCTTCTTCCCAAGAGCCAGCATTGCGGTGGCCGATGGCATCGAACAGCTGCTGCAACTGGCGGTCGATCATGTCAGCCACAAGTTCGTTAGGGTCCCACTGGCCATTGCCTTGGATCAAAAGGCAGAGGGCCTTGCTTTGCGGATTTTGATGGCGATCGAGTTCAAGATCGGGTGCCGTCACTTCGGGGCGGCAATAGGGATGTAACGAGGAGAACCCGACAAGTAGCCGAATATCTCCTCGCTCCTTGGCCGGCCAGATCGCTTCCAACAGGAGGAAGCCATCTGACTTGTGCTTAACCGAGACCGCAGCGCCTTGGCGTTCAAACGCGGCCAATTCGGCCCGGTACAGGCCGTCCCATAAGTCCCACCAGCCCTCGGCCGCGGTCATCTCTTCAACCAACCGGGCGGTGGGGCGGCGGGTTGGACGGCACCGGCGGACCATCCGGACGGCCGGGTGTATGGCTCGGCGGGCCTTTGGGCACATCGGGGTGCTGCGGATGATCCGGGTGGCCCGGCGGATTTCCATTGTTGTTGCTGTTCATCATGATCTCCTGAGAGGACTCTTGACGCCGTGTCATCATGGACTAGAATCGCGTTCGAGTCCTGATTTGAACTGTATGCATCAGGACTAATTTGCAAATCAAGTCCAGAAATGGACCGGGGAGCTTTTTATGGGCAATTCGCAAGCCGATGCTCGCGCGGGCATGGGAACAACCCGGATTCCGGTCGAGCTAGAGGCCTTTTTCCAGATCGCGGAACGCTGGGAGTTGACCACCGACGATCAGATCAAGCTCTTGGGCTCACCGGGCAGGTCGACATTCTTCAAATGGAAGAAAGAAGGCGGAACGATTCCGAATGATACGACGGAACGCCTCTCTCACATTTTGGCCATTTGGAAGGCCCTTCGTATCCTGTTCACGGTCGACGAACGCGGCGACGCCTGGATGCAAAAGCCCAACGAATTTTTTGATGGCCAGTCTGCCCTGGCTATTATGTTGCGGGGGGGAGTCGCAGACATATATCGAGTTCGGCAATATCTCGATGCTCAGCGTGGGGGTTGATCGCAATGGAGTTGGTCGACATCGAATGTGAACTTTACAGGCTCATTCCGTCGCGTTTCCCGCCCGTTTCTGTTTTCGGCGGCCTTGTGGCAAACGACAGGCTCGATCAACTCGCGGAGATCGAGGCGCGCACCAATCCGCGTTTACAGTCAAGTGAGCGGCTACGAGTCTTGTATGGCGATAGCGGGTCGCCGCAGCTTCAAAACTGGAATCTCGCTCCATTCAAATACCTCAACCCTGAGGGGAGCCGCTTCTTCCCACCTACCCGGCCGGCATTAGAACTTTCCGATTATCAACAGACGGCGCTCGCCGTAGCGGTCGCTCGGCGCGAGGGATTCCTGCGGCGAACAAGTGAGGCCGCACTCGGCTTGGACATGCGGATGCTCAAGACCCCCGTGGCGGGAAAGTTTGCCGACCTTTCGGAAGTTTCGCCCACCCTGGAGCGAGAAAAACGCTGGGAGATAGCAAGAGATTTGCCAGAAGCGGCGGATGGCATCATCTACTGCCCCCCTGAGCGACCGTCGCACCGCTGCTACGCGGTGTTGCGAGGCGACAGGCTTGGGCGAACGATCCAGACGGTTCACTATCGTTTCGCATGGGACGGATCCCGTATTTCAGCGGTCTACGCCTTCGATGAAGTGGGCCGGAGGTTAAATCCCGAGGACCTTTCGTCACCAGATGACGCTCTCGCTGCGTAGTCTCTTGCGGCCATTAAGCCGATCAACGGCCAGCATCGTGCTAATGGTCTGAAATGGAAGATCGGGCCGATGCGCGGTATCAGACACGACGGTCGAAAACGGAATGGCCTTTTCTGAGCCGGTAGAGAAGGGAGGGGCGATTGGCACCGGGCTCGCGACGCTTCTCTCCGGTTTCTTCCAGAAAGCCTCTTTCGATTACCTTGCGGCGGAAAGCATCGATGTTGAGCCTTTCATCCAGGACAATTTCATAGACGCCGTGTAATTCCGCCAGAGTGAACGTCGGCCCCAGGAAACGCGCAGGCAGATCGGAATAGGCGCCCTTGCCCCGCAGCCGCGCGACCGCGGCAGCAAGGATGCTGTCATGGTCGAAGGGCATTCCCCCGGCTACTTCCACTGGCTTGAGTTCCAGTCCCTCAATCTTCAACGCAGGCTCCAGTCGTTCGCGTGGGGATAATGAAAAATAGGCGACGCTGGCCGACCATCCCCGTGGATCGCGATCCGCGCCGGAGAAGGTTGAGAGCTGTTCGACATAGAGATTGGTGAGCCCCGCCTTGGTGCTGAGCACCCGCCGCGCCGTATCGCCCAGATGGCTGTCCTCACCGACATGGACATAGCCGCCGATCAAAGCCTGGCGCTCGGCGAAAGGTTCGGCGCCACGTCGGGCGCGCAGCACGCACAACCGGTCTTCGTTCAATGTCAGCGGGACGATGTCGACGGTCAGAATCGGCTTTTCGAATGACGGGCTCATAAACTGCATCTTGCATCTTATCTAATAAAATGCAAAATGACGTTTATTGAGTCGATAAGGAGATTGACCATGGGACACGGAAATTGGAGCGCCCGCGATTGGGAGGCTTATGCGGCTCGCTCGGTTCATGGCCGCAGCCGCGGCGAGCTTTTCGGCGCCCGGGGTATGGATCCAGCCTATGATCCGGCGCGGATCGGCATGCGGGAGTCGCGCGACAGCGCCGACAATCCGGATTCCACGCCAATCATCATCGGAGTCGATGTAACCGGGTCGATGGGCATGCTGGCGGAAGAGCTGGTTGTGCGCGGCCTCAATGAGACATTCACGATGTTGATGGATCGCAGGCCGGTCAGCGATCCTCATGTCATGGCGATGGCGATCGGGGATGCCTATTGCGACCGGGCGCCGTTGCAGGTCACGCAGTTCGAGGCGGATCTACGTATCGTCGAACAGTTGCGCCAGCTCTGGCTGGAAGGCGGCGGTGGCGGCAATGATGGGGAGAGCTATTGCCTTGCCCATGTCTTCGCCGGCCTCAAGACCGAGCACGACGCCATGGAGAAGCGCCGCCGCGAGGGCTTCCTGTTCACGGTCGGCGATGAACCCGTGTTGGACGGTGTCGAGCGTGATCAACTGGCTCGGGTGATGGGCATCGATGCGCGCCGGGGCATCTCGGGCCGCGAAGCGGTGAAGCTGGCCAGCGCGGGCTATGAAGTGTTTCACATCATCGTCGATGGCAGCTACGCGGCGCGCAACATGCGGAAGGTGCGGGCATCGTGGGAGGCGATCCTGCCCGAACGGGTCCTCCATCTGAAGGACCCGGCGCGGCTTGCTGAAACGATCGTTGCCACGATTGAACTGGTGAGTGGTCGCCCCGCACGAGCCGCGAGCGGCCTCGCCACCTTATTGCCCGAACCGCTGCGGCGCCTTCCCTGGGCCGGGCTGGGGAGGATTTGAGATGCGCGCCTATGCCGTGATCGGCGCGAACTATGGTGACGAGGGCAAGGGGCGGACGGTCGACTGGCTGGCTGCTTCCCTTGGCCCCGATGTCGTCGTAGTGCGCAGCAATGGTGGCGCGCAGGCAGGCCATACCGTGGTGACGGGCGGGCGGCGTCATGTGTTCCATCATTTCGGTTCGGCTACGCTGCGGCAGGGACGTACGCATCTGTCACGCTTCATGGTTTCGCATCCCATCCTCTTTGCCGATGAATGGGAGACGTTGATCGGTTTCGGCGATCCGCCACGGGTAACGGCGGATCCGCGCGGCTGGGTCACGACCCCCTGGGACATGATGGTCAATCAGGCGGTGGAGTTGGCGCGCGGTGGCCATCGGCATGGTAGCTGTGGTCTTGGTTTTGGAGAGACGGTAGGGCGCTCCGAGCAGACTTCCTTCGCGGTGACAGTTGCAGATCTTTGTAGGCCTGATCTTGTGGGTAAGCTGCGAGCAATCCGGAATGAATGGCTGCCTGTGCGCTGCGCGGAACTCGGCATCGAGCTGAGCTCTGGTCCGCTGGCATTTGCGGCGGCCGATGCTTTGCTTGAGCGCTTCGTAGAGCAGTGCCGGGCTTTTTCGGAACGGGTTGTGCTGCAGTCCGATGCCGATCTGCCCAGAATGGGGCCGATCATCTTCGAAGCAGCGCAGGGCTTACTTCTCGACCAGGGTGCAGCTGGTTTCCCATTCGTCACGCGCTCCAGTACGGGTCTTGCCAACATCACTGCCATCGCCACAGAGGCGGGGCTTGGGGAGCTTGAAGCGGTCTACGTCACCCGCTGCTATCTCACCCGTCATGGACGTGGAGGGATGGAGGATGAAAGGTCGATTGACCAATGGTTCAGCGTAGATGATGCAACCAACCTTCCCAATCCTTGGCAGGAAACCGTGCGCTTCGGCCTTCTCGATCCGGCTCGTCTCGGCCGCCGTATCGCGGCTGACCTGGCCGTGGCCGGGGATACTATGGCCGTCACGCCGTCGCTTGCGATCACATGTCTGGATCAGGCCAGGGATGATCGCTTGGGGTGGATCGACGGCGCTGAGGTGCGAAGCGGGCCAGTGCGAGAGATGATGGCGGAGCTTGAGATGGCTACCCGCCTTCCATGGACCGCTGAATTTTGGGCTCCAAGCAACGAATGAAGTCAAAAGTTCAATCATCCGCGTTGCCATTGGCGCGAATACGGCGATTGTCGAGGAGCGGCGGATGCTGGCTATCAGTGCGATAGGTGGCCATCTACTGTGACCGGAAATGTCGCATTTGACTGACAAAGGCGAAAGAAAAGGAGCGTCTATGAAAAAGCCGGTGAGCGTCGCCAGTCTGAGCGAATTTGGAAGAGTGCGGCTGTCAAAGTCGTTTTTCATGCGCGACTTTTTGTTCTCAGACATCGCGGCGATCCACGGGCTTCCAAATGTACCTGATGACCCTGACCTCGCCATCGAGGCGGGCAGCCGCCTGTGTCAGGATCTGCTTGAGCCGCTACAGGACCGCTTCGGCCGGCTGGCCATACGCTCGGCATTCCGCTCCTGCGACGTCAACGGACTTGGCTCCGAGATGATGAATGCCGGTAAAGCGGGCTATAACTGCGCCTCCAACGAGCGGAACTACGCGAGCCATATTTGGGATCGGAAGCGTGACGGTATGATGGGAGCGACGGCCTGTATCGTTGTTCCGTCTTTTTGGGATGCCTTCCAGGAGGAGGGCGATTGGCAGAAGCTCGCATGGTGGATCCATGATCATCTGCCTTACTCCAGTCTCTACTTCTTTCCCAAATACTGGGCTTTCAACATTTCCTGGTTCGAACAACCGGCCAGAACGATCCACAGCTACACCAGCCCAAAAGGCTGTCTGACGAAGCCCGGAATGGAGAATCATGTCAGCACGCATGAGCATGAATGGGCCGGAATAGAAAAAGCGATGAAATCTTAATCGGCGCGCTGACCGCGTCATTTGGTGCATGCGCCGCGCGCTAGGAGAGGGGGCGGTGCTTTCAGTGGGTCAGACGTTGTCGTCGATCATACCGATGATTGGGAAAACTTGCTTGATCTGGCCGTGGGGGATCGATGCCGTCGCCTGTTCGCGATATTGTTTTAGCTCAATAAGGTTGCGATCGCGGGCGAGCAGTCGACCGGCGGTCCACAATGAGCGTTCTGTTTCATCTCGCAACTGGATCAGCACATCTGCATTGATCGATGCCGGTTTGACGCGGTCGAGTAGTACCCGCTCGCCGGCTCTGAAACGCGGTTCCATAGCTTCGCCAGGGATATACATGACAAAATAGCGTTCAGTGTCGCCCAGCCCGAAAGGTGCTGCCATATAGGCTACTGGACGAGAAAGATCGGCTTCCCAGAGTTCAAGCTGCTCGGCAAAAGCTAAGCCGCTCTCCTCAGGAAAGTGGACACTCGCCGCGTACACTGGGATGCCGCTCTGCTTCGAAACCACGGGAAGGGCCGGATCGTCCTTCAGCATGATGTCGGATGTCGGAGATCGCAGCGGCAACGCATCCGTTTCACAGATGGAAAATGCATCCGGAAACGTGGCCCTGAGCTTAGCGACGCTTTGTTGTGAGAGCGAATAGCCGACCGTAGGGTTAGGGTAGATCCGGGTGAGCGTGGAGGGCGCAAGACCTGAGCGGCGCGCAATCTGGCTTGCTGAAAACCCGGTTTCCTTGATCAGGCAACCGATCAGGCTGCGGGCTCTATCCTGATCCCACTCACCGACAAAAGACATGTGTATGCGCCCGTTTTCTTAGCGCGACAGCCAACCACGACCAGATGCGGCCGTCGTCCGTCGCGCCAGCATCATTATGCGCTTCGATCATTCCGGCGCAAACTATAATAGCGCAAATTTGCAAGTGCATATTTGCGCAAATGCATCAGAAAAATTGCGGTTCGGCATACCGGTATATTGCGGCTGCGACCACTTCTGTCATTCTTGAGGGCGCAAACTCACAAAAAAGATTTGCACGGCTTTCGGTCTGGACATAGATGTTTGCGCATGTTGCGCATATTTGCGCAACTGCAGGTGTCATGGGGGGAGTTCCGAACAGTATCAGCGCAAAGCCTTTTGCGTACGCGAAAGCACTGGCGCCCGTCGTTTGCCGCTCATCTGCCTGAGAATCGCAGCCAATAGGGGTTTTGAATGAATAAGAAGTCGAGGTTCAACCGGATGCTGCTGTTGTCAGCCTCCATACCAGCGGCGGCTCTGCTCGCAAACGCTGGTGGTGCATTGGCGGCTCCCGCCACAGTGAACGTGCCGACCGGCGCAGGGACCGGAGCAGCCGTAAACGCCGACATCGCTACGGCCGTCACCACGCCAGCCAATCCCGACCTCACGGTTACGATTGCCAGCGGCGCGGATATCAGCGGCGCGAGCGTCGGCTATGATTTCGTTGCGGGAGGCTTTGCGGCGGGTCAGGGCGACGGCGCTGTAAACCTCACCAATGATGGTCGCGTAACCGGCCTGAGCTTCGGCGGCGTGGGTGCGGCAAGTGCCGCCAACAGCTTCACCGCCACCAACAATGGTGAAGTCGTCGGCAGCGTAAGCGCGACGGACTTTGGCGGCGCGGTATCGGTTACCAACAATGGCACTGTAGGCGGCAGCGTTGTCGGCTCTGGCTTTGGTGACGTCACACTCGCAAACGGCCTGGCCGGCGAAGTGGGTGGCAGCCTTATCGGGCAGACGCTCGACGCCGCCAACGTCTCGATCACCAACGCGGGCACTGTCGATGGCGACCTCGATGGATCGGCCACCACCGGCACCGTCAGCATCGCCAACACCGGCGATGTTGCAGGCAGCGCCTTTGCCTCGACCAGCGAAGGGGCGATCTCCGTTACCAACGCCGCGTCTGGCCGCATCAGCGGCGATGTGTCCGCGGTATCCGAGTCCGGCGAGATCACGATCGCCAACAACGGCCAGGTCTTGGGTCAGACTGACGCGTTCAGCCGCAATACGACCTTCACCTCGACCGGTCCGACGAGCACGGTTTCGGGCACCACCACGACCACCCAGTCGAGCACTTCGCAGCAGACCGTCGGCGGCGATATCGATGGCACTTATGCGGGCATCAATGGCTCGCTGAACTTCGGTGCTGGCAATGACGGCAGCATCACTCAGGTGAGCGGCACGAACAGCACGGCGACCGTGACGGGCACCGTATACGGCGACATCTACTCCGAAGCGTCTGGCTCTTCGTTTGCTACGCAGAACGTGGCTGTGTCGACCGATTCGCGCGACGCGGCGGGCACCGGCTCGGTCGTGAACAGCAGCAACAACACCTTCAATGTTTCGTCGACCGGCGGCACGAGCACGGTCAACATCTCCGGCACGGTTGCCCCAGGCGATTCGGGCCGCAATGGCGATGTTGCCTCTCGCGGCGATACTGCAAGCGCAGTCAATATTAACGGCGGCAAAGTGTCGGGCAATGTCTCCTCGACCAGCCAGGGTATCGCTTTCAATGGGGCAACCACCTCCGAAGACACCGACACCTATGACGCAGGCGTTTTCCAAGGTTCCACCTCGGTAAACGGCACGCAGTTCAATCAGGTGCAGGCAGGCGGAGACGCGGCCGTCTCGCTTCAGGGAAGCAGCTTGGTCAGCGGCAATGTCAGCGTCATTGGTGGCGCGTCTGCCTCGGCAGCAATCGGCTCGGCAGCCAAGGTTGAGCAGGATGTGTTCGTCAGCACGGCTGTTCCGACTGGCCCGTTCTTCTTCACCGTAGGCGATGCTTCCTTTGCGACGTCCAGCACGCGGACGACGGACGCGGCGGGAGACGGCACTCAGGTCGATACTTCGCTGTTTACGGTGTCAGCGCCAGCTGTTGCTGCCAATGCCACGCTCGACAATGCCGGGCGAATTGATGGGGATGCGACCGTCGCAGCGGGCTTCGGCAACGCCACGGCGACCATCACCGGCACTGTTGGCGGCTCGGTGAACGCCAGCGCGTTCGCGTCCACGTCGAGCAACGGTTCCACTTCTGAATATAGCGTTGCTGGCGGACTCAACACGCTGACGTCGCAAACCGTCACCGACAGCTTCGCAGATGCTGGTGGCCAAGCCGATGTCGTAATCGACACGGCCGCTGCGCTGCAGGGCAAAGGCGTGCCAAGCGTTGCAGGCAATGTCTTTGCTTCGGGCGTCGCTGGCGCTTCGATCACGGTCGGCAGCGGCAGTGTCATCGGGGATGCTGCGACGGGTACGGGCGGCAATCTGTTTGCCAACAGCCTGGGCGAAAGCAGCAGCGATGAGACCGTCACAACCTACGCTGCGGACGGTTTCACGCCCGTGACGGTTGCATCGACCTTCAGCACCACTGCAGTAGGCGGCGCCGCTTCGGTCACCAACAACGGCACCGTTCTTGGCGATGTCGAAGTTCAGGGGCTGACCTCCGCTTCGCTCGTCAACAATGGCGATCTGGGCACCGGCGGCAATGTGTTCAGCGTTTCGGCTCTGGATGCTGAAAGCACTGTCACCTTGACCGACACCAACCCCACAAACGCTGGCATCCGTACCCTCGCGGCTACGGTTGCAGCAATGCCTGTGGGCGGCAACGCCAGCTTCACCAACAGCGGAAACGCCTTTGGCGATGTCGAGCTGGAAGGTTTGACGGGCTCGTTCACCAACAATGGTATCCTGACCGGCGTTACGACGCTTGGTGGCTCGGTGTTCAGCGGATCGGCGACGGTCGATGCGACGATCAACACCACCGATGTGACTGTGACCCCGATTGCGGCTGCGCAGACCTATACGGTCGATCAGAATGGTGTGTCGGGCGGTTTCAACGTAGCCGGCGCCGTTTCGACGCAGAGCGAGGTGGCGTCGGCGCTGTCTTCGCTTCTTTCGCCGGCGGTTCCGCTCGATGCATCGCAGGTCGATCCGGCTGCGTTCAACCTGACCGTGGGTGGCGAGGCTGCCATCAAGATCGCCGACATCAAGGCGACGATCAACCTCAACAACGGTTCGATCACGCTAGGCGACATTGACGCGCAGCGTGACGACAGCGGGGCCTTCCTGACCGACACGACCGTCAACCTGAATGGTAACGGCTTCCTTGGTGCAAGCGAGCTCCGGTCGGCCGATGCGACCACGCCCGCCAACTTCTCGCCGGCTGCCACGCTGCCGGAAGAAGCGGAAGGCCTGTTCGGTCCTACTGCGGTTCGCGTCTTGGGCGTCAACACGGTCAACAAGACCGGTGCGGGCACCTTCGTGGTGACGGGCGCCGAATATGTCCCGGCTGAAGGGGCTGCCCCTGCCGCCTGGACGATGGATGTCGGCAATCTCAACGTGCAGGCTGGCGAGCTCCAGCTGGACGTTGACGGTTCGGATGATGCTGTCTTCGGCATCAAGGGCAACATCAACAATGATGCCACCCTGGTCCTCGGCCGTCGTGCACCGACCTTCATTCAGACGGTCGGCAACAGCATCGTCACGCCGGGACCCGAAGCGATCAAGGGCATCGAGCTCTATCAGCAGGGCAACTACACCCAGACTGCCAACGGCACGACGGTTGTAGGCGTCAATCCCTCGCTGGTCCGCTTTGGCAACCTGTCCGTCAACGATGGCGGCGCAGCGCCAGAAGTGCTGGGTCCGATCACCGGTGGGGTCAGCGTTCCCTACTTCACCACCCCGACTAATGCCGGTGTCTTCTCGATCCCGTCGTCGGTCACTGTGGACGGTAACCTGAACCTTGCTGGCAAGGTCGCGGTGACGGTGTCGAAGGATAGCCTCTATTCGACGGGCGACGGCTACACGCTGTTCACCTATACCGGCACCGGCAACGTCACCGCCACCGCGGCACCGACGCTCGCCTCACAGTTCGTCACCTTCGGTCTGAAGCATGACGCGACCGCTAAGACCGTTTCGATCGAGGCGACCCGCAACAGCTACGCCACGGGCGCAACCAATCCCAATGCCGCTTCGGCAGCCGTGGGTCTGGACAGCGCGCTGGCTGACGTCATCGCTCGGGTGAAGACGGATGCTGCTGGCGGCAATGGCTTTGCTTCGGTTACGGAGATCGCCAATGCGCAGGACATCGCCAACATCGCTGCTGGTCTCGACTGGCGCCTGAACAGCGCCCAGGCGGCTGAGGTCTTCAACGAGCTTTCCTCGGCGGAGATCTACGGTTCGCTGGCCGCGGTCGATCAGAACGCGGTCTTCAACACCACCGTCAACCGTCTGGCTGCTCGCCGTGGCTATGGTGAGGCGCTGGGCACCCAGATCTGGTTCAACCCGTCGGCCAACTTCGCCAAGACGGGTGGCACCAAGTCGGGCGCGTCGAAGATCAAGACCAACAGCTATGGTGGCGCCTTCGGTCTCGACGTAGCCTATCAGGAAGACGGCGCCTTCGGCATCGGCTTTGGCTATGGTCAGCATGACGTCACTGCCCAGGGTTCGCAGGAAGAGGCGCAGGTTCGCACCTACACCATCGGTGCCTATGCGACCCAGGGCTTTGGCCCCTTCTACGGCAGCTTCCAGCTGGCGTACGGCTTCTCGAAATTTGAAGTCGAACGCGACCTGGACATCCTCGCTCGCACCATTGAAGGTGACTTCAAGGGCAAGCAGTTGGATGCCAGCCTGGAGCTGGGCTACGACTTGACCGCCGGTAGCGGCCTGGTCGTGACCCCCTATGGTAAGCTGGCGCTGCGTCGCTGGTCGATGAACGGCTTCACTGAAGAAGGTGGCGCTGGCATCGGACTGAAGGTGGATCATGCCTCCAAGACCGTCTTCTCGCCTGTTCTGGGCGTGAAGGCCGGGGCTCTGCTCGGTGATGCCGATGGGATCGCCTATCGTCCCTATGCGAAGGTTCAGTACAGCTTCCAGGGCAGCATCGGCAGCGATCGCACGGTCCAATATCTGGGCGGCGGCGACGCCTTCCGCCTGAAGGGCGTGGATCCGGACGGTAACGGACTGATCGAACTGGGCATTGATGCTTCTGTCAACAAGCGCGTCAACCTGTTCCTCTCTGGCGGTTACGGCTTTGGTGGCCACAACAGCCTCGGTCAGGTCCGCGGTGGCATTAGCTTCGGCTTCTGACACAACCAGTAGCAATGGAAGGGCGCGGCGGTTTCGGCGCGCCCTTTCGTTTGCTTGCCCGCCTTGCTCTCCCGCGCGCGGGGTGGACGATAGCTACGTCCACCGCTGCACTGGAACGTGGAAGAATTCTGCTGCGTCCAAATCTGTCGCGTGACTTATTCACACCCCATCGAGAAATATTGGCGCAGAATCAACGAGTAAACAGAACGTGAACAACTTTGGAACAGGCGCAGAACCTCTCAAGACGATTGCGGGTCTGATTATGGAGAGGCTTGCCCATTACGGGGTTCAGATTTTGACTAACGGGAACGGCGCACTATGCTTTTTCACGCCCTCTCCCGGTCATGTCGGTCGCCCTTGGGTGGCAGGTGAATACGCACAAGGACTGGAAGACGGCGCAACACGAGAGTTGCAGCAACTCGTAAGGGCCTCGCCGATGCTTGCCCGGGCCATCGTAGAGGAACTTACGGTTTCCGGACTGCCCCCGGCCTCCGACTGAACAGCGTCTCTTGGCTCTAACGCGCCAGTCGCATAGCTGCGTATGTACGGGTGAGGCTTTCCTTCTCAGAGACTTTTCGGGCTCTCCCCGCATGATCAGAAAATCAGCATCTGTGATGTCTAGAGAAAATGCCTTAACTTATAGGCAGTTAAATCGATGTAGATGAGAGGCGGAAGCGGCGGCTCAAGCGGGTCGACGCGTTTGGTTAAGGAATGCGCATCAATATGAACAAGATCCCGGTAGCTGCACTTGTCGAGGGCCACATCGTCACACTGGAAGGCGATCGCTTTGTTGATCCGCGGAGTGATGTCGCTGAGCTGACGGCGCCATTGACCGTGGTAGGGCATCATGCCGGGATTCCTACAGCGCAGGATGAACTGCGAGCCTATAAGCTCATCGGCGATAGGAGTGATGTTGCGGCAGAGGATGTTCCTGAGCAGGCCTGCACATTGTTGCTCGTCACGCCGGCGCCCTCGACGAAATTGCTTGTAGCTTATTTTCCTGATGATCAACATGAAGTACCGCTGGATGTCGATGATCAAGACGAGCTTGAATGATTCTTGCGCCGGATGATCCGGGTCCGATCAGGCCCGACGAAGCCTTGGATGTGCGTGTCCTGAAGGTTTTCGACGGCGACGGCTTCCTAGCAAATGTTTGGCACCCACTGCGAGAGGCATGGGTGGAGCGCATCCCTTTCCGGTTGGCGTTCATAGATGCACCAGAAATGGAACAGCCCTTCGGGCCCGAAGCCCGCGACTTTCTGCTCGGGCTGGTAGGTGGCAAAAAGCTTCGTTTGCTTCCGATTGGCAAGGAAGCGACGGGCGGCGTACCTATAGACCCGTATAAACGCCTCCTCTGCATGGCATATTTGACGGAGCAGATGGATGCCGGAAGGGTGGAATATTATCATGAGGGTAAGCGGGGATCTGGCTTGGTGACGAGACCCCGGTGCGTTACCCGCAATATCGAGCTGGAGATGATCGTAAACGGTTGGGCCTGGGTCACAGAGCAATATGCGTTCGACCGCGAAGCGGAATATTTCAATGCACAGGACGATGCCAGGCGGAACCGGCGCGGATTATGGGTGAGCAACAATCCCGATCCGCCGTGGAACTGTAAGCGTCGCCAGAAGCATCGAATGCGGCAAGCGGAGGGGCAGGGGCGACTGATTTAGAGCTGTGCCTCGCTTTCCATATCATCAGACGTTCAGTTCAAGTTGATCCCATTCAATGCCGGCAGCCTTCAACCGCGCAAAAGGGTCAGCATTCTCGTCGTCGAACGACCAACCTTCTGGCATGCGCACTTTCAGGCCGAGCTCGAAGTCGAGGCGCTGTCGTTCAGCTTTGGAGATCATCACGATCTTCAAATGCCGCTCCAACAACTTCGCGACCGCTGACGCATCTGCTCCCGAAGAAAACATCTTCTCGCACTGATTACGAATGAGCGCCAAGGGCACAACATGTTCACGATGGTCAGCGGACGCCCGTGAGCGCCCAGCCATGATTATATGGTTAGGGATCAATGGCTCATCAAGCAAACGCGAGTGACGCCAGTTTTCTTCCCATGACTGATGCATTACCCAAGCAGCTCGTTCAAACACGCGTCTGGTAATTTCTTTTTTGTCGAGTTCAGGTCGCATACTATCCGGCACTATGTAGAAATGATGCCCATTGTAGGTTTGCGTTGGGTTCCGCAAGCCGGCGTATGTCAACATGCTTCAGTTTCAGCTGCTCGAGCATCCGGTTAAAATGTCATCGCGGTCCGCAATTCGGTTAGGATTGAGCTCACAGTGTCTCGATGCTTTTCATTCCGGGCAGCCCAAAGGCGTCGAAGCACACTCTCCTCTATAAAATCGTCGAGTTTCGCGGTTCTCAGCCCAAGGACAAAGTCCGAGAGATCTTCCATCGGCGGGCAATCGCCCGCCTGCTGGAGAATGCCAGCGAGTTGCTTCGGTGTCACATCGAACGCAGTCACGCCCACGTCGTGGACCGCAACCTCTAGGCCAGCGCTCATGAGGACGATCGACAGCACCGAATTTATAGCCGTGCCACGCCAGGTGATGACGTGGGTGTCTCGCGCCGCGGGGATGAGTGCGCGCCGATGGAGGCCGAGTTCGCGAAACGCGGTGCGCCCCTGCAGGAGGAACTTCTTTCCGGCTGCATCGAGATATGCGGGGATCTCGTGGTCAGACAGCACCTCCAGCATCGTCGCGGTGACGTGGTCGTGCAGTTGCTCGTTCGCGGGCCGATCGAAGCGAGGCAGCTTCCCGGATCGATGGGGAACAACTTCGAGCACCTTGGCGCGGTCATCGACCGCCTCTACGCGCCATCTACGGCCTGCGAAGCCTACGAGTGATCCTATCCCGAGGACATTGGTGAGCGGAACGGTCCCGAGGGTACGGCCGCTCGAGACAAGGCGCCATTCCTCGTCCGTCTTGAAGACGGCATAGAAGTCGCGCGCCTGGACCAGTTCCTCCCCCGCACGACCGAGCATGAGGATGCCATCTGGCGATTGTTCGAGAAGTTCGAAACCCTGAGGACCAGCCCCGCGGAGCAAATCGGCGTAGTCGGACGGCGCGAAGGCTAGGTAGCTGTCCCGACCGAATAGGAGCTTGTGCGCCGCGGGCGCACGGACGCCGCCCTCGGATGCTATGAGCGAGAGGGTCTGATGCAGAGCCACCGTGGCAAGCGAGGGGTCTTCTGTAGAGGGCTCGACCCAATTCTCCTGCAGAAGTCGGACGCAGGCGACGGCCCTCACCGTTTCGAGGCGTAGCTTGTCCAGCGGATCGGAATCCGGATCGAGATGGTCTTCGCGGACATAGATGCGGAGCACCGCCGGGCTACCGCGACGGCCGCTCCGACCGAGGCGCTGCTTCAGACCGGAAAGCGATCTAGGCGCACCCACTTGGGCGACCGACTGGACGCTGCCCAGATCGATGCCGAGCTCGAGCGTTGTCGTCGCGACTGCGGTGGTAGGCTGGTCGCCAGCCTTGAGCCGCGTCTCCAGCGTCTCGCGGAGTTCCTTGGAGAGGCTGCCGTGATGCGGGAAGAATTCCTCCGGCACCTTGTCTCGCTCCGACCGCTCGCGGAGGCGGTCCGCGAGTGCCTCGACCGTCCGGCGAGAGGCAGCGAAGGCGAGGTTGTTCGATCCGCGCAGGTTGGCGAAGATATGGTCGGCGATTTGGCTGAGCGCATCGTGCGCACCGTTTTCGGCGATCTCATCGATCCCGACTGCCTCGGGAGGCTCTTCGTATCCTCGAATCTGCAGCCTGACGCCTGGGCCGCTCTTCGGCGCCCGCAATACTGTTACGCTCTGGGGGCTGACCGCGTTCATCCAGCGGCAGGCCGCGTCGGCATCGCCTAGCGTGGCGGAGAGGCCGACCCGTCGCGGGCGTCCGGACGCGATCCTGTCGACGCGACGGAGAAGAGAGGCCAAGTGCAGCCCGCGCGGGCCTTGGAGGAATGCGTGAAGCTCGTCCACGACGATCCCATGCACGCCTCTGAACAGCTTAGTGGCATCGGCGGGGCGGCGCAGCAGGAGGGCCTCGATCGATTCAGGGGTGATCAGCGCGACGCCCGCTGGCGCCTTGAGCAGTCTCGTCTTAGGACCCTGAGGCGCGTCGCCATGCCAACGGGTGATTGGTAGACCAAGGCGTTCGCACAGAGGTTCGAGACGCCTGAACTGGTCGTTGATCAGCGCCTTGAGCGGACTGACGTATAGGAGGCGAAGGCCACCACCTGTCATCTCCGCTGCCTCGGTGAGCAGCGGCAGGAACGCTGCCTCGGTCTTGCCCGAGGCTGTGCCGGCCATGATGATTACGTCGCTGCTGGATCCCAGGATCGAGCGGATCGCCGTGTCCTGTATCTCACGCAGGCCGGTCCATCCCTCATCGCGCACCCAGCGGCGGATTTCAGGATGAAGCCGATCATAGGACGGGGCGTCAGATGCGAAGGTCGACAAGCTCTTCGTCCGCCTCTGGCTCTTCTGGCTCCTCCCTGTCCGGCGAGACAGCTGCGATCAGATCGTGCCACTGCGTGTCACGGTTCTGCTCCAAAACGGACAGAAACTGGACGAAGGCCTTGATGGTGTTGCGGGGTGTGCGGAAATAGGCCTCGCCGATCCGCTTATTGCAATGCTCCATGAAGGCGGTCTTCGCCTCGTCAGGCACGAGGAAGGCCGATGGGTCTCCGAGTGCGAAGACCGACCTGATGTTTCCTAGCAGCACGAGGAGATCCTCGGGCGACAGGCTCTGGAGCCGTATCACTGGTCCGCTGAGATCGATCCGCCCCTCTGTGGCGAAGCTGTTCTCTTCCAACCGCGATTGGAGCGCCTTGTAGCTGTAGAGGCCACGCCGACTGTCGAGTAGGAACTCCGGCGTTCCTCCGAAAACGAAGCCGAGCCCCTCGACATTGCCCTGCAGCACGTCGTTGAGCGTCCTGAGAAGCTGCTCGTAGTTCTGGTTGCGCGCTTGGGAGCTCTGCAGCTTGTAGAGGTTGACCATCTCGTCGAAGACCACGAGAAGTCCTGAATACCCCGCGATGCGAACGAACGCTGAGAGAAGCTTGAATGTGTCATAGACGTCCGCGTCGTCGATTATGCTGCGAACGGGGAGGGCCTGCCGCGCCTCCGTCTTGGTGGGATACTCGGCCCTGAGCCAGCGCAGCGCCGCCGCCTTGAGGCCGTCGTCACCATCCTCGTGGGCGCGCCAGTATGTCTTGAGCACCGTGCAGAAGTCGTGACCGCCTAGCATCTCCAGCAGGGGAGCGAGGCGCCGGTCGATGATTCGCTCGACAGGAGCTCCACCGTCTTCAGCCTCCCGAACGCACTCCGTTACGAATCGCTCGACAATGCTAGGAAGAGCGCCGCCTTCCGGCTTCGTGCGTGTCGCCATGTTCCGGACAGCCTCCGCATAGAGGCCGCGGGCCTGTCCCCCAGTCGCGTGAAGCCTACGGTCGGGAGCGAGATCGGCGTGGACCGTGACGCATTTCCGTTCGAGGGCGATGAGACGCACGAGATTCAGGAAGAAGGTCTTGCCTGCTCCATACTCGCCGATGACGAAGCGAACGGCCGATCCGGCGTCCGCGATCCGGTCGATGTCGCGGACGAGCGCGCCGACCTCCTGAGAGCGTCCGACCTGGATATGCTGGAGGCCCACCCGTGGAACGACGCCGGCGGAAAGGGCCTGAATGATGAGATCCCGGTCCTTGCGTCGGATTGTGCTCAAGCGGCAACTCCCATTGGTTCAAGTTGGTCAGTCACTTCGGAGGAGACGCGCACGTCGTCGTCGTCCTCCACGATCGGCTCGCCCAAATTGTCGAAGCCCCATTCGTTCAACGTCTCGATGGCGCCGTCTGGCATCAGGCGCAGCTCAGCCGCGAGTGCATCGAAATCGGTCCGAGCCATCGGGCCGGCCAGAAGGCGAATAAGAAGATTAGAATGGGGGGCGTCGAGGCCAGCGAAAGCCGATGCGGCGACGCTTGCCTTAGGCGGAGGGGCGGGGGCTGGTTCGGGCTCCTCCTCGACAAAGATTGCCGCGAGCATCGCGGACACCTGCGTCGTTTCGCCGCGGATCCTCTCAAGCCTGGCGGCGTCGATGGCAACGCCCGCCCGCTTTGGCTCGTCAGGCAGCGGCACCATGCGCTCGTCAGTGGCTGGCAGCACCTCCACCGGACCGGCATCCTCGCCGCTGCGATGCAGGGCGGAATAGAGCGTGCTCGCGGGTAGCCCGAGCGCCGCGTGGAGCGCCTCGAGGAACCTAACCTCGTCGGGCAGGACTCGGCCATCTGCTAGCACTGCCTCGACCGCGGAGGCCGCGAGCGCCGCCCTGCTCTCAGGAGCGATGTCCGCCAGCTTCTTCAGGGCTGCACGGACCTTTGGCGGATCCGCAGCGAGAGCGTTTCCGCACGCGAGCAGCCGGATGATCTCCTCTTCCTTGAGCTCGGGTGTCGAGCGCAGACGGCGTTCAATGGCGTCCATCTCTGAGGAGGCGACAGTCCCGTCCGACACTGCGGCCAGCATTGCGACTTCAACCATGCCGCGGGCAGCCGCGTAGACCGAGCGTTCGGGATCGACGGCCCCACCAAGGCTTGCCGGGAACAGGGCGACGCGTCCATCGGCCCGGAGCGCAGCGGCCGGACCGTAGCGGCGATCGGGCTCGAACCCGAGATCCAGCGCGTCGAGCGCGAGGCCCATCTGCCGAACGAAAACTGCAGGCAGCTTCTCGGTGCCCGGCCCTAGCTCCAGATCGAGGGCGCGTGCCACGTCGCCGACCGTTGCCAAGCCGCCAACTGTCGATTGATCGAGCGCGTTCCGGCAATCGGCGAAGGAGGCCCGTCCCCGGCGGAGCTCCAGTGGTAGCAGGAGGTCGCCGCGCAGCGTTCCGCGAGCATTTGGGTCTCGGCCCAGCAGTCGGCTGTAGGCTGATAGATCTTCCATGCAGCCGTCGAGGATCGTGCGAAGGCTATTGAGTGGGGCCTGCGTCCCAGAAATGTCAGGAAGATCCATTTCGATCGAACGGAAGAACGTGTTGCTTGCCGCCTGATATCGGGAGCGGATCTTCGACTTCGGCCGTCGGACCCGTAATCCTTCTGGATTGCGGACAGCGAAGCGGACGCGCCAGAGGCCGAGCAGCTCTTCGAAGCACCGCTGCCCCGGCATCCGGAGGTAGACGTCTGGAAGCGATAGCACCCATAGAAGACAGTCGTCGGCATCGAAGGGCTGGTTTCGCTCGATTCGGCTGCCAAGCCGCACTCGGACATTGAGCGGCAGCTCCATCTCGTAGTTGTGCGGCGGAGCGGATGTTAGCTGCTGATCGGCGTTTTCGCCGTATAGGCAGGAAAGCGCGAGCAGCTTCGACGCATAGGCCGCAAAAGAGTAGTTCTCTCCATGGATTAAAAGGAGGCGCCGAAGCTCGGCGAAGATCGCTGACGCCTCGTCCTTGGCTTCATCGACCAGCAAGCGCTGCTCGAGGCCGTAGAAGAACACGAACACGTAGCCGATCGGGATGTTAGGATCCGTCCGGCCATTCTCCAGCCAGTCCAGATAGGTCCAGCGTGCCCGCGGATCGAGGCGATCGTAGCTCGGCCAGTATGTCAAGGTGTCGCCGGAGGGATCGCCTTGAGGATTGATGGGAAGCGTGGGATCGATCCGGCTCTTGTCACGCGCCGGGTCATGCCGGGCAGGAGTGCCATAGTAGACCATATCCAGAGTGACGGTTCGCGCTCCCACCTGAACCACAGCCGGGTGGTTAACCCAGCAGGCTGGAGCGCGTTGCCTCTTCGATGTCGAAGATGCGGGCGCGGAGGGGCAAGGCCGCGGCGTGGCGACCCCCGGCTTGGTCATCCGCGTTGCATAGTCTGACGCCTGCTCGAGGGTCGAGAATGAGTATCCGCCATAAAGGTATCGGCCATTGGCGCTCAGGCTGACGCCCGGCGGAGCCCTACCGAGGTTCGAAGGCGGAGAGGGCGATGACGCTGTCGCCGCGGTTGTCTCCGTGGGCCGACCGAGTTCGGGCTGTCCGTCAGTGCCTATCGCCGGGGCGCCAGACATCATCTCGCCAAATCGACGCGCGACTCTAGAGAGCCAACCTTCTGACTGGGCCATCATTCTTCCCCCCGACTTAGGGATACTGTCCCAAAGTTATTCGGATTGCCAGAGCCTTACTCTTCCCCAAAAATGGCAAAGTGATCTGAATCAGTTGATGTTAGCCGTAGAATAATAAATGCGGATATAGCAGCGTGAAGCGTCGATCCGCCCGTGCGTGGGATTCGCGGAGGAAGTCGATGACAGGGGGAATGGACGAAATGGTGTTGTTCGGAATTCCGGTCATACCGGTGCTTGTTTTTGCGGTTCTCGTTAGCCTTGCATACGCGTTCGTCCGCTACTTCTTCATTCCCGCGAAGCGGCTGGATGCAAGCCTAAAGCAGATCATCGAGAACGTGGAGGCAGCGCGGGCGAACGGGCTCCGCGACCTCTCGAAGTGCTTCGAACCCGACCGTGCGATCGCCGCCATCTTCAACGAGTATCGCGAGACGCTCCACGTTCAGAAGGATCTCGACACCCAGACGGGCGAGATGGTCGAGAGGGCTGTCCGCTCGACGGTGCCGGCTGAGATGTTTCTCTCGCCACACGCTGTGGTGGACAATCGCGTCCATGCCGAGTTCTTCAAGCATCTGCCCGGCATTTTCACCGGCATCGGCATCATCGGGACATTCACCGGCCTTCTGACGGGCTTGAGCTCCTTCCAGATCTCGGACGATTCCGGTGTAGTCCGGAACAGTCTGACCGCGTTGCTGCATGGCGTGAGCGAGGCGTTCGTCGTTTCGGCCTTCGCAATCATCCTTGCGATGCTCACGACCGGACTGGAGAAATTCCGGCTCAACAGCCTCTACCGCAAGGTAACGCAGCTCGCTCACGAGATCGACGCGACCTATGAGGCCGGTGCAGGCGAGGAGTATCTAGCTCGCCTCGTGACTTCTTCGGAGGACGCCGCCAGTCAGACCAAGATCCTGAAGGATGCGCTCGTCGCAGATTTGCGGGAGATACTCACCGACCTTGCCGATCGGCAGATCAACGCGACGGTGCAGCGCTCCAACGAACTCGGCACGACTATCGCAGGTGCGCTGACCGACGCACTCAAGGGACCGCTCGACCAGATCGCCGGCGCGGTGGGCCAAGTCAGCCAGGATCAGTCGTCCGCCGTGACGAAGCTGCTGACCGACGTGCTCGCGAGCTTCAGCGACCGCTTGGAGAACATGTTCGGCACGCAGCTCTCCGGCATCGGCGACATGCAGCAGCGCACGATTGACGCGATGCAGACTGCGGTCTTGAAATTGCAGGACCTGACCGACAACGTCGAGGCTGCCGGGACGCGAGCTTCTGACGCGATGTCGACCAAGCTTCTCGAGGTTGTTCAGGCGGTCGAGGCCAAGCAGGCCGCGATGTCGGAGGAGCTCCGCACTGTGATCGAAGAGATCCGCTCATCGACGGGCGAGATGCAGGAGGCGACCCAGACCCGCGTCCAGGACATGCTGACTGCGCTTGGTGAGGGGATGGCGCAGGCGATCTCCGCCATTGAGAGACAGGCGGCTGAACGCTCCAGGCTTCAGGCCGAGGAAGACGGCAGGCGTGCTGAGGCGGCGGCTGGCCACGTCGGGCAGATGCGGCAATCCGTTGATGCGATCTCCTCCAACGTCGATGGTCTCGTGGCGGCGATCCGCGAAATGACCGCGGGCGTCCAAAGCGCGACGCGGGATGCGTTCGTTCGTCTCAACGGGGGGGCGGACTCCCTGCTGGCCGCCGCTAACAAGCTCGAGAATTCAGGGCGCGAGGTCGTTGGCGGGTTCGACCGCATCGCGAATGTCACCACTGGCCTTTCGGAGGCCGCAGGCAGCGTTGCCGGGGCGGCTAGGGGCCTCGACTCTGTCGTCTCCGATTACCGATCAGCCCGCGACGCGGTTGCCACCATGATCCAGGATCTCCGCGCTACCGTCGAAAATGCCTCCCGCGAGGCAAGCCTGACCGCGGATGTCCTCAGTCGGATCGAGGGCGCAACGCAAAAACTGGCGTCGGCGCAGTACGAGGCGGACGGCTTCCTGGACGAGGTTGCTGACGTTATCGGCAAGTCGCACGAGAAGTTTGCGGAAGGCATGCGAGGCACGGTCATCGAGGCGAACCGGGTGTTTCACTCCCAGCTGTCCAGCGCCACCGGTTTGCTCAAGGAGGCGATCCAGGAACTCGAGGCCTCCTTACCTTCGACCGGTCGGCAGGCGGCGTGATCTGAATGTTCCAGCGCGTTACTATGGGGCATCGTGGTCGCGAGGAGGGCGAGAAACCCTTCTGGATCTCGTTCGCCGACCTTATGACTGCCCTGATGGTGCTCTTCCTGCTCGTCATGAGCGTGGCGCTCCTTGCCGTGACGCGCACGATTTCGGAGCGCGAGCAGCTTGAGGCCGAGAGGCAGGCGGAGATTGTCAAGCTCCTCGACCGCATCGACAAGGCTGCAAAGAAGCAGGGCATCCGCGTCGATCACAACCGTGCCGTCATCGACTTCGGAGATCGTGCCCGCTTCGATTCGGCGAGCAATGCCCTCAGTCCCGAACAGGAGCGATTGCTGCGGTCGTTTGTCCCGGAGGTGCTCGCGATAGCGCGGGACAAGGGCGGGCAGCGATGGCTGAAGCGGATTGTGGTCGAGGGCTTTACTGACCGGAGGGGGAGCTATCTCTACAACCTGAACCTCAGCCTCCAGCGTAGCCAGCGCGTTCTGTGCGCGCTGATGGCGCGGCCGCAGGCGGGCGAACGGCCCATGGATCGACGCGAGCTAGAGGAGATACGGCGGCTCTTCCTCGTCGGCGGCTACTCCTCAAATTCCGCGAAGGCGTCGCTCGACGCAAGTCGACGCATTGAGCTGCGCCTGGAATTCTTCGGCGTTGATGAACCGGCGGCTGCACCTGTCGACGCGTTTGAAGGCGAATTCGGTACATGCGCCCTCTGAGCCCGAGAATGACGAAGCTGCAGCAGCGGCTGGCCGACGTTGGCGCTGCGGCGTTCCGCGACATGCCGGAGCCCGACCTCCGAATCTTGAAAGGGCATGTGCAGTCACTTCAGGCCATGCTCAGCGGGGCAGGCGCGGGTGCGGGCGCTTCGAACGACCGGATCCAGACGGAGATACTGAGGTTTCGCGAGACCGGCAGGCTCCATGATGTTCGGTCGGCACGCTTGGTGAGCTGGGGAACGCGCCTCAGGTCTGTAGGCCAGCCAGCGCTAATAGAGGACGGTGAACGGTTCGATCCGCTGCTGAGTGAGATTGATGCCTTCCGATCGATGCCCCGGCCATACAGGCGGTGCTGGCGGGGCCTGCTCGATGGCTACGTGAACTACGATCCCCGAAATGCTCGTGGTGCCGGTGATCGGAACTGGCGGGTCCTGCGGGAATATCTGAACGACAATCTTCCACAGCTCGAACGCTCCGGGCAGGCACCGGACTGGCTCGCCGCGATCGACGACCATGCTAACCTGCTGACTGAGGATCCATGCACGCGCTACGGAGCCGAGCTTCTCACCGGGGAGGGGAATCCCCTCGAGGTTCTTCGTCACGATCTCTCCGCGGGTGACACTTCGTGGATCGGCCAGCGCATATTCGAGGCGCAGATCGAGGCAGCGGTAAGGTTCGATGACCGGAAGTTCCGTGATGTTCTCCCGCGCGTCATCGGTTTGATCCTGGAGCGTGATGTGCTCGCGGATCACGGCCTGTCCCGTGTTCTAGATCGCTACTCCGAATGTTCCTCGATCGAGGTCGATCCGGCGCTGTGTGAGACCTCCGTCGGTCGATGGGGCAATCCGTGGCTCGAGCGTAACGACACACTTTGGACACTGGTCCGTCCGGACACGCGACGGATGGTTTCCTCGTGGCACAAACTCCGGCTGATCGAGGACTTCTTCAACCTCCTCTCGGCCGATGGCATCAACGACCAGCGTCGCATCAACTTCTGGAAACGCCACGTTGATCAGATCAGCGACATGCATTTCGCGCTTGGCGACGCCGCCTATCGCGATCCGCGTCCGAGCTTCAAGACCCTGCGGCAGATGATGAAGGGCCGCATGCTCAACCTTACAAACGGAGGCGTTTCCAGCAACAATGCCTTCATCATGCGCATCGCCGGCCACGTCTACGTGGAGTTCGGAGAGGAGGGCAACGCTATGTTCGCCTTCGATGCTGCCAAGCTGCCGTTCGATCTCTCGAAGTTGCAGGTGGCGGGAAACAAGACCGCGCTCAAGCACCCGAGCAACGTCGCGCGTATCATCCACAAGGACGGCGTGGGTGAACGGTGGGAGCGTAAGGCCGATCGGCTCATCGCCTCCCTGTCAGCCGCACGAAGTGGCTCCCAGGTTAGTCATACGACGCCGTCCTACGGCGCGCGCCCATCAGCGCCGCCGCCCCCTATCACCATATCCTCCAACCCCTCACCAGCCCCGCGACCCGCGAGCGCCGACTCCGAACTGTTCGCGTTCTTCGCCAAGCATGGGATCAAGACAGCGGATTCGCGAGATAAGGGAGGTTCGCTATGGGCCTACGCGCCGCGCTTCGGTCCTGCGACGAACGAACTCACCCGTAGGAACTTCGCTTGGGCGGAGCGTCGCGGGGCTTGGTATCTGCGCTCATGATCTGGGGTAGGAAGGCGGCCAAGACGGAAGTGCGCCAGGTGGCCCCGCGATCGCCCGTCGTTGAGGATGGTGGCATTCTCCTGCCGAGCGGTGGCGAGCCGACCCCCAAATCGAAGGCAGCGACGGCGCTTCTCGACCAATTGGCGGATGAGGGGCTGGCCGAGCGGGTGGAGGATGGTCACCGCTTGAATTGGTCCCAGCTCTTCGTGCTGTTGGAGGACGCGGAGGCTGCGGAAGAGCTGGCGATACTCGATCTTCCATCATCCACTGCTGCGGTCCCGAAGATTGTCAGCCGGAAGTCTCTGACCGATAGAGACTTCTCGGTCGCAATAGACGGATGGTTCGATACCGACCGTCGACCAATGTCCGGCGCCAGGCTCAAGGGCGGTGCCCTCGAAGTCGACGGTGGCGTTCAGCTCGTCGCTCCAGGCGTCTGGAACCTTATCGAGCGAATCCGGCGGTTTGCGCGCCGTCCGGAAGGGGAACGGAACGAAGCTGACCAGCGCCGGGCGTGGGGAGAGATTCGTCAGTTGGCAGTAGCCGCTGGCGCCTCGCTCGACGACTTCCTCTATCGAACCGTGGTTCTCACTCCGGACCGACTGCAGATGGCGCTCCGTCGATCGGATGGACTTGGCCTCGTGGAGATCGAACCGTGGTTCGAGGGGGCACCCGCCGACTGGCTCGAGGCGTTTGATAAGTCGGGTCAGGTGCGTGACAGATACGACCTACCAACGCCGCACGGGATCATCCAGGTCATGATCTCGCCGGAGGTCGGCACCGTGCTGCGGGAGGTCAAACGCATGCCCGGTCGGCGCGTGGCTGGCGAGCGGGCGCAGGCGTTCCTCCTCAATCCCATTGCGGCGCTCGGACCGGACGCGGCAGCTGTCGTCGACGAGGACCAGTTCGAGGAGGCAAAGCAGCAGGCGGGCATCGTGTTCGAACAGTTCGCCGCGGTGACACCTGAAACCAATGGAGAAGGTGCTTTGGGGCTGCTCATCACGAGCGGGTCAGGCGACGCTATTGAGACGCGCGAGATCATGCTCGAGGAAGCCGACGTACTCGAGTTCATCGAGGGCGTAGAGCGGAACCTTGATCGTGGCCTCCAGCTGTTTGCTTGGGACGAATACGAGTTCGAGCTTGACGGCGATAGCAGGCTACACTGCGAAGCGCTTCGCCGGGCGCTCGGCCATCGCGAGGATGGGGTCATCACGCACGGCCAGATTTACGACCTCTCCGGCTATTCGGAGCGCGTCGAGGGAATCGGCCAAGAAAAGTCCTTCTACTCACCGCACATTGCCAAGCGCGACGATGGTGAGGGCTGGTTCCCCGAGAATCTAGTTCCGATGATCGGATGGACTGATCCGAACACCGAACAGCCGTGCGTTCTGCCGCTGACCGACAAGCTATCGGCCGAACTCCGCAAGGGGTTGGAGATGGCCAAGGCGAAAGGAGCCACTTCCGTATCCTTGACCGGGTGCCCCACTCCCATACCCGTCCGCGAGGCGGAGGCGATAGTTTCTACGTTCGGACAGGTGCAGGATCAGGCGGCAAAGGGCACCTTCAAGCCAGACTCTCCTGTCCGTCGCGGCAAAAAGCCTACGTTGATCCTCAAGAGCAATATCGGACAGGTCGACTACCAGGAGGAGCGGCTCGCGGCGCTAGCCGAAAAGCCGGCTCCCGCCCGCCTTCCTTCCAGTCTTCGTCCCGGCGTCGCGCTGAAGCACCACCAGCTTGAAGGTCTTGCATGGATGCAACACCTTCTCGCACTGGCCCCGGATAAGTGCCGGGGCGCACTGCTGGCGGACGACATGGGACTTGGGAAGACGCTTCAGATCCTGAGCCTCGTCGCGAGGGCAAGGGAAGAGGATCCCGGTACGCCGCCAGCGCTGGTGGTTGCGCCGCTTTCTCTCTTGGAGAACTGGAAGGAGGAGGCAGAGAAGTTCCTCGAGTCTGGAACGCTGAAGATCCTCATGGCTTACGGCGAGGGCCTCGCTGGTCTCCGCGTCGATCGGTCCTCGGTCGACGAGCAGCTTCGCCGGGAGGGTCTGGTGCGCTTCCTCCGGCCGGACTGGCGGGGTGATGCCGACCTCGTCCTTACGACCTATGAGACGCTGCGCGACCTGGAGTTCTCGTTCGCGCGCGAGAAGTGGTCGGTCATGGTCTGCGACGAGGCGCAGAAGATCAAGAACCCCAACGCGGCGATGACCCGGGCTGCCAAGAAGCAGCAGGCGAAGTTCCGTATCGCCTGCACCGGGACGCCCGTCGAAAACAGCCTAGTCGATCTGTGGTGCCTGTTCGACTTCGTGCAGCCCGGTTTGCTCGGCGCGCTCAACGAGTTCGGGTCGACCTACCGCCGACCGATCGAGGCGAAGAGCGACGATGATCGGGTGAAGGTGGAGCAGCTTCGGGGTATCATCACGCCTCAGTTGCTCCGCCGGATGAAAGCAGATGTCGCGACCGACCTGAAGGCGAAGGTCGTGGACGAGGAAAGCCGCAGTTTGGATATGAGCCCTTTCCAACGCGGCCTCTACGTCGGAGCCATCGACACCTTCCGGCGATCGGGGGCGGCACCGGGGAGCCACCTTGCACTTCTCCACAAGCTCAGGCTCCTTTGTTCCGATCCGGATGAAAACGCGGGTAGCGCATATGATCCGGTTGAGAGCTACCGAGCACGGTCACCGAAGCTGGATTGGCTAATAGAAGTGCTTGAGGTAATCCGCGATCGCGGAGAGAAGGCCATCGTCTTCTGCGAGTTCAAGGCGATCCAGCGCTTGATTCGACACTATGTGCGCGAGGCCTTTGATGTTCCCGTCGACATCATCAACGGCGATACGACCGCCGTGGGGAGCAGCATCGATAGCCGGCAGAAGAGGATTAGGGCCTTCCAGGAACAGCCTGGCTTCGGCGTGATCGTCCTATCGCCCGTGGCCGTCGGGTTCGGGGTGAACATGCAGGCGGCTAACCACGTGATTCATTTCACCCGGACCTGGAATCCCGCGAAGGAAGATCAGGCAACCGACCGGGCCTACCGCATCGGACAGACGAAGGACGTGTTCGTCTACTATCCGACCGTGTCTGCTGGCGACTTCAAGACGTTTGATGTTAAGCTGGACGAGCTTCTTGAGCGGAAGCGCTCCTTGGCGAGCGACATGCTGAACGGCAGCGGCGAGATCGGTCTACGCGATTTCGACGTAGACGAGCTAAGGCCGGTCGATCCCTGATCGCATTGGGTCCGCACATTGTCGGACGGCGAACAGCTGGAGGACCGTGTTACGCAGTAAGGTGGCGGATGTGAGGAGTATAGGAGGCTTGCCACCGAGGCGCTTCACGAATTCCGGCTGTGCGATATGAAAGTGGGGGCATTCACGGGGGCATGCACTATAAAGATGAATAAAATAACTTAATGAAATGAGTGTCTTGAAAAGAATGTTTGGTTCCCTCCCTCTCCGCCATTCCATCTGTTGAAGATCGGTGGTTGACTCGTTGATCCGTCCTGCCCTGCTTCGCTGTCTTGCCTTGCTGCTGGCCATGTGCCCCGCGCTGGCATGGGCGTTTCCAGCGAACCGGCCTACGCCTGGCTATACGCGGGTAGCTATAGAGACATCGGTCGGGACGATCGTGGTTGCCGTGGACAACAAGCGGGCGCCTCGGACTGCGGCTAATTTCCTGGCCTATGTGGATGACGACCGGTTTGATGGCGTGACCTTTTACAGGGCGGCGCGGCGGAAGAGTGATGCGAAGCTGGGGCTGATCCAGGGCGGGATCGATACCGACGCGCGGCGGTCGCTGCCGCCGATCCCGCATGAGCCGACCAGCAAGACGGGCCTTCGCCATCTGGACGCCACCTTGTCGATGGCGCGGCCGAACCGGCCGGATTCGGCGATGGGCAATTTCTTCATCACGGCGGGTGCGACGCCCAACATGGACGCGCGCGGAGATTATATTGGCTATGCGGCTTTCGGCCATGTGGTCGCGGGGATGGATGTGGTGCGGCGCATCCTGGCGATGCCGACCTGCTGCGGGTCCGGGCCGATGCGCGGGCAGATGATCATAAAGCCGGTGGCGATCCTGCGGGCGCGACGCCTGGACGGCGTGGCGCGGCCGACGCGCGGGGTGAAGCCATGGCTGATCGGGTTGCGGCGTAGGCCACTCTCCTGACGCTTTTCCCTCTGGCCGCGACGGGCTTTGCCGTTCAGGATGCGGGCAAAAGGAGGCGGCGCATGGCGGCTGGACAGATCAGGGTAGGGATCGGCGGATGGACATTCGAGCCGTGGCGCGGGACCTTCTATCCCGAAGGGCTGCGGCAAAAGGATGAACTGGCCTATGTGGGCCAACATCTGACCGCGACCGAGATCAACGCCACTTATTATGGCACGCAGAAGGCCGCGAGCTTCGCCAATTGGGCAAAGGCGGTCCCGGATGGGTTCCAGTTCGCGGTCAAGGCTTCGCGCTACTGCACCAACCGTCGCGTTCTGGCGGAGGCGGGGGAGTCGATCGCGAAATTTACAGGCCAGGGGATTGCTGAACTGGGTGACAAGCTGGGGCCAATCCTGTGGCAGTTCATGCCGACGAAGAAATTCGATGCGGAAGATTTCGGGGCCTTCCTGAAGCTGCTGCCCGCCAGTGTGGACGGCGTGAAGCTGCGCCATGCGCTGGAGGTGCGTCACGAAAGTTTCGATGATCCCGCCTTCCTGGCCTTGGCGCGGGATTCAGGCGCGGCGGTCGTGTTCGCGGATCATGACGAATATCCGGCCATCAAGGGCCATGATGTCGGCTTTTCCTATTCTCGGTTGATGCGCACGCGCGAGGAGGAAGCGACCGGCTATCCAGCGGATCAGATAGCGGCTTGGGCGAAGAAAGCGCGAGAGCAGGCGAAGGCAGGCGACGTCTATGCCTTTTTCATCAGCGGGGCGAAGGTGCGGGCGCCAGCGGCGGCTCAGGCGATGATGGTTGCATTGAAGTAACAGGTGCTGTTGCATTTGCTGCAACTGCGAACGCACCCTTTGCGATTGTGACAAAGGGGTTACGCGATCATATGCGTCCTTGTCGAACACGACAGATAACAAAATTTGCAGGACACGAAACATGCGTCACACTTTCCAGGGCGTTGCGTTGATGGTTGCGGTCGGTGCACAGATGCTGACCTTCTACTCGGTGCTGTTCGCTTAAGCGATTACTCGCGCTTTCTTTCTTTCTCATCTTGGGGAAGTCCAAAAAGGCCGCCCAGCGCATTGCCAGGGCGGCTTTTTTATTGCTATTGAAGATGGCGAAATGAGCCCGGATCTGCTCTTCGTCTATGGATCGCTTCGGCCCGGCTTCGGCGGTGAGATGGCTGGCTGGCTTGCATCGGTGGCGCAGGTGGCGGGCACAGCTGTGGCGCGCGGGGCGCTATACAAGATCGATTATTATCCAGGGTTCGTTCCCGGCGAGGATGGCGTGATCGTTGGCGAACTGTTCCGTTTGCCCGATGCCGCCGCGATCCTGGCGGTGCTTGATGAGCATGAGGAGTGTGCGCCACACTTTCCCGCTCCGCAGGAATATCGGCGCGAGCGGGTGAGCGTGGAGACGGCGCAGGGCGCTGTCGATGCCTGGACCTATGTCTATGCGCGCGAGGTCGCGGGGCTGGAGCGAATCGCGAGCGGGGACTTCCTCGGCTGAACGCTTGCGCTTGGGCGGTGAACCGATAGGCTGCGGCTGCCGGGGCATGCGGAGAGGAAGCGCGATGAGCAAGGAGACGGAAGGGGCGGCCACGCCGGAACGCCTGCCCGAAGATTGCAACTGGATCGACAGCATCGGACTGGACCGGCGCAAGCTGCTGATGACGGGGGCTTTTGCAGCTGGCTTTGCAGCGGCCTGCCGTCCGGTTTCGAGCAGTGCAGGGCAGACGTCGGGCGAGGGGCTGGCACAGGAGACGGTATCGATCCACGCCAGCGACGGTTTTGCTCTGCCGGCCTATGTCGCTCGGCCGGAAAAGGCGAAGAAGAGCCCGGTCATCGTCGTCGTGCATGAGGTGTTCGGCGTGCATGAATGGATCCGCGACATATGCCGCCGATTCGCGCGGGAGGGCTATTATGCGATCGCGCCCGACCTGTTCGCCCGTCATGGCGACGCGACGAAGATCGCCGATATCAAGCAGTTGGTGACAAGCATCGTGTCCAAGGCGCCCGATGCGCAGGTGCTGGCGGATATCGACACGGCTTATGTCTGGGCGGGGAGCCATGGCGGCGATGCTGCCCGGCGCGGGATCACCGGATTTTGCTGGGGCGGGCGGATCGTGTGGCTTTATGCCGCGCACAGCGCGCAGCTGGACGCGGGCGTTGCCTTTTACGGGCGGCTGGTGAGCGAGAAGACGGCGCTTCAGCCGTTCAGCGTGGTCGATCAGGCGGCGGCGCTCAAGGCCCCGGTGCTGGGGCAGTATGGGGGGTTGGACAAGGGCATCCCGGTGGCTGATGTGGAAGCGATGCGCGCTGCCCTTAAGAAGGCTGGCAAGTCACCGCCTGATGAGATCACGCTTTATCCCGAAGCGGACCATGGGTTCATGGCGGATTACCGGCCGAGCTATAATGAAGCCGCGGCGACGGCGGCCTGGGCGGCGACGGTCGAGTGGTTTGGGCGCTATGTGAAGGGTGGGAAATAGGCGGGTAGGGCATAGCGTCACATCGAAGCCACCCAGCCCGTTCTGGCTGAGCTTGTCGAAGCCCCTTCTTATAAGGAGAAAAGCCTTAGACAGGCTCAGGCGAACGGGGTTTTATGATGTCGCCAATGCGCAGCGCGCCAGGGGCTATTTCGCCTTCATCGACTGCACGGCAGCCAGCGTGCTCTTCACATGATCGACATAGTTCATCTCGCTATGGACGAAGACGACCCGGCCGTTGGGCGCGATGACGTAGGAGGTGCGGTCGGTCATGCCGGGCCGCATCTTGAGCGCCACGTCATAATCCGAGATGATCGCGGGGCCGGCCGAGGCCACGGCGAACTTGCCCGCACATTCCTTGGTCGAGAAGGCGACGAGATCGTCCACTGGATCGGCCGACATGCCGATAACGGTCGCGCCCGCCTTCTTGAAGTCCGTAATGTGCGTCGCGAACTCGCGCGCCTCTGCCGAGCAGCCGGGAGTGAATGCCTTAGGGAAGAAATAGAGGACGACGGGGCCGCGCTTCAGCTGGTGCGAAAGGGTCAGGGTGAAGGTCTTGCCTGCTTGCGCGCCGCGCGTGGTGAAATCGGGCGCCTTTGCGCCGACCGCGAGCGCCGCCATGGCTCCGGTCGATCCCAAGAGAGCGGCGGCAAGGCCAAGGGCGATCTTTGCGCTCTTCATCATCGGTCGTCTCCATCGTCATCCGCTGTGCACAGGTGATGGCCCCAAGTGCGGCCGCTGGCAAGTCCGGTGGCGGAACCCTTGACCTTCTGGCCGGTTCATTTCGGATGCGCCTGCATATCGCCCTGCCATTGTTGCTGCTTGCCGCCTGTGGAGAGAAGGGCGCGGATAATCCGCGTATGTCCACCGACATAGTCGATGAGCAGGCCAGCTATGATGTGAGCAATGAAACGCCTGCGCAGGACGAGACGCTGACGCCAGAAAATGCTGTAAAGGCGCCCACCCCGGCTGATGCCTCTGCGCCCGCCGAAGCCAAGACGTCTGCCGCTGCTCCGCCTGCCGGGGCTATTCCGGCGGCGCTGCAGGGGAATTGGACGGGGTTGAACGACCGATGCGGCGACCGGTCGGCAGAGTTGGAACTGAAAGTGACGCCGGGCAGCCTCATCTTCCATGAAAGCGTGGGGACGGTGAAGGGAGTGGTGACGGGCACTGGCGGCAAGCTAAGGGTCGATGCGGCCTTCACTGGGGAGGGGGACAGCTGGACGAAGAAGCTGGAACTGCGCCCTTCCGCCAATGGGCGGGAACTGACGATCATCAATGACGGAGCCGCCGTCACGCGCAAGCGCTGCTGATCCTGTTTGTAGGCCGATCGCGTCACTGCCGCGCTTTGCTTTTTCCGCAAAAGCGGTTCCCACTTTTGCACGCGATGCTCTAGAGCGGGCCGATGATCGGCCGCCTGACCTTGAGCGATTTCCGCAACCATGCGGATGCGCTGATCCTTCCCGATCATGCTTTCATCGTGCTGACCGGCGAAAATGGCGCGGGGAAGACCAATATATTGGAAGCGGTGTCGATGCTGGCGCCGGGCCGGGGGCTGCGGGGCGCGGCGCTTCGCGACATGGCGCGGCAGGGTGGTCCGGGCAGCTTCGGCATCGCGGCGGAGGTAGATGGGGTGGTGTTGGGCACCGGCACAAGCCCGCAAGCGCCGGATCGGCGTCAGGTGCGGATCGGGGGCGTGGCGGCCTCGGCCAATGCACTGGCGGACCATATGGCGATCGTGTGGCTAACCCCGGCGATGGACCGGCTTTTCATGGACAGTCCGGGCGGACGACGGCGTTTTCTCGACCGGCTGACGCTGGCGCTGCATCCGGCGCATGCAGTGCATGCCGCCCGTTATGAGGCGGCGATGCGCGCGCGCAACCGGCTGTTGAATGACCTTCCCAGCGCTGACCCGGCCTGGCTAACGGCGCTCGAGACGCAGATGGAGGAACATGGCGCTGCGCTGTCGATCGCGCGGACTGATCTGGTTGCGCGGCTGGGGACGGAGCTGGCTGATCAGCCGGACGAACCCTTCGCCCGGCCATTGCTGGCGATCGAAGGGGAGGACGGCGGGGATGGGCCGATGGCCATGCGGCTGGCGCGGGAGCGGCGGCGGGATGCTGCGGCAGGTCGCACATTGTCCGGACCGCACCGGCAGGACCTGGCCGTTACTCATGCCGCCAAGGGGCAAGCGGCGGCGCTCTGTTCGACCGGGGAGCAGAAGGCGTTGTTGCTCTCCATCCTGCTTGCCCATGCTGCGCTGGTCGCGGCGCATAGGGGCCAACCGCCCGTGCTGCTGCTCGACGAAGTGGCGGCGCATCTCGACCCATCGCGACGGGCCGCATTGTTCGACCGGCTGCGGGCTACCGGCGGTCAAGTCTGGATGACCGGGACGGAGGCGAGCCTTTTCAATGACTTAGGTAGCGCGACGCGGCTAACGGTAACGGCGGGTCAGCTTTTTCGTTCCGCAGGTTAACGCACCTGAACAACCATTCATCGCTCGGCGCTTCTCAACTCGTCCTGGCTCTGCCCTAAGAACGCCACAGGGTTGATAAACAAGAAGAAGTCGGGGGTCGTTTCACACATGATCGGTGCTTTTCGCGCATTTATCGCGACTGCCATGCTTGCGCTTGGCGCTCTGATCGTGACCCCTGCGGCTGCTGGCGTTCTGCAGTGCGCGCCTTATGCCCGTCAGGTTTCCGGCGTCGAACTTTATGGCAACGCCAACACATGGTGGGGTCAAGCCGAGGGCCGCTATGAGCGTGGCCATCAGCCTCGGGAGGGCGCTGTGCTGGCTTTCGCTGCGAGCCGCTCCATGCCGGTTGGCCATGTCGCGATGGTCAGCAAGGTGGTCAGCGATCGTGAAGTTCTGCTGACTCATGCCAATTGGTCCTATCGTGGCGGCATCGAGCGCAACGTGCGCGCCATCGACGTGTCGCCGAACAATGACTGGACCGATGTTCGCGTATGGTATGGCCCCATCGGCGGCCTGGGCCTGCGCTCCAATCCCGCGAAGGGCTTCATCTATCCGGCGCAGGCGAACGAAGCTGCGCCCATCCAGATCGCCATGGCCGATCGCATGATCGGCGGCGCTGCCACGGCGCACGGTGCTTTCTGACCCTTTAACCACTTTCTAAGGGCCGCTGCCTAATCTGATCGGCGGTGGGGCGATTCTCAGAAATTTTGAGGTCGCATTTAATGTTTCGATTTATTCGCGGAGCCGCATGGCTGCTGGCTGGCATGATCGCCACGCCGGTGTTCGGTGCGACCGCTTTGCAGTGCGTGCCCTATGCGCGGATCGTGTCCGGCGTGAATATCCGGGGCGATGCGCTGACATGGTGGGATCAGGCAGAGGACCGCTATGCGCGCGGACATGTGCCGCGCAGGGGCGCGGTGCTGGCCTTTCGTCCCTATGGGCCGATGACGCTGGGCCATGTCGCCGTCGTCAGTAAGGTGCTGGATGATCGCCGCGTGCTGATCCGCCACGCCAATTGGTCAGTGCCTGGCGCGATCGAGGAAGATGTGCTGGCGATCGACGTGTCCGACGCTGGCGATTGGAGCGAAGTGCGCGTGTGGCACAGCCCGACCGGGCAAATGGGCGCACGGACCAATCCGACCTTTGGGTTCATCTATTCCGACAAGGCTCGGCTGCACCCGTTCGAGGCTGATCCGGCCCTGGGCGCCAGCGTTCGCTTTGCGAAGGTTGATCAGGACATGTCGGGTCAGGAGAAGGTTGCGCCCAAGGCTGATGCGCCGGTCGAGGCGCCATCGCGCCTAGCCGGTCTGGGCCGATCGCTGCGCAAGGCGGTGCATGAGCCGCGATTGGATACCGACATGCGCACGATGCAATTTGCTGACGCGACGCCTTCGGGCCGGTCGCTGCGGGACATTATCGCGGATGTGAAGCGGGACGCCCGGCTGCGGTAAAGCAGGTCCAGAGCATTGGCGGTTGGGACCAGAAACCCACATCCGTTCGCTTCGAGCAAAGTCGAGAAGCTATACGCTTAGTTTGCCTCGACTTCGCTCGACACGAACGGAAGAAATTGGGATGGCTTATTCGGCGTCCGCAGCCTTTTCCTCGCCCTCGGCCGCGCGCTCGAACCAGGCTTCGACGGGGCCGGACAGCTTGATCGTCAGCGGCTGGCCGTTGCGATCGCGGGTCTTGCCGGCGGCGACGCGGACCCAGCCTTCGGAGATGCAATATTCTTCCACATCGGTGCGGACCCGGTCCTTGAACCGGATGCCTACGCCGCGCTGCAGCAGGTCCATGTCGAAATAGGGGCTGCGCGGGTTGGTGGAGAGGCGGTCGGGAGGCGTGTCGCTCATGGCTGTTCCAAAGGTCCTTCGTTTCGCGCGGCCTAGCGCTTCGGACTCGCCGCCGTCAACCGGGGCCTGTCATCCACATCGCAGAAGATGCGGCGGATCACGCCCTGTTCCAGCCAGGAGGCGAAACGCATCTCCGCATCGGCAAGGCCGGCGAACGGATAGGCGACAGGCTGGTCGTTAACCGCGCGGCTGGCATGCACCAGCCGGATCATGGCGTCGGGCGCAGTGGTAAGGATGCGGCCGCGCCGGTCGGTGGCCGCGCTGTTGACGCCGACGACATGGCCATCCTCGGCGAAGACGGGGCCGCCGCTTATGCCCGACAAGGTGTCATCGCTTTCGGGCAGGCGCGCGGCCTCCGCCCAGGCGAGGACCGGCTGAGCTTCTTGGGTACGGCCGCGCCGGGCGCTGGCGGGGCCGATCAGCTCCGACACGACCAGGGTGGGGCGGCCTGCGGGAAAGCCCATGTGGAAACCAAGCGATCCGGGCGCGGGCATGCGGTCGGAGAGCGGCAGGGCGTGGTCGCTCGGCACGCCGTCGCGGACGAGCGCGGCGTCGGCCTCTCGGCTGGCCATCACGCGGGAGACCGCGCGGGCGACGCCGCCTTCGTCTATGCCGATGCGGGCGCAGTCATGCGTGACATGTTCAGCCGTAAGCCAGGCGCCGTCGCGGTCCACGGCGAAAGCGGTGCCCATGCTGTCGGCAGGATCGCCGGGCCGGTCCTCGATCACGAAAGCCTCATCGCTCCATTGCGGCATCGGGCGGCGGGGGGAGCGTGGATCGAAGCTTTCGATCTGCAACGGCGGCGGGCGTGTCACCTCGCCGATCCAGGCGAGCGCCAATATGCCGCCCAGCATCAGCGAGAGGCAGCCAAGGCTTCGCCGCGCCACCGTCTAACCCGCCACGGCCGCCGCCGTCAGGCAGGCGATCGCGGCTTTCATCATGGCGAGGAAAATGGCGGCGGACCGCTCATTCGCCTCGATCCGGGCAGAGAGCGAGCCCAGCAGGAAATCGACGAAGCGGAAGGCGATGAGCTGCAATATCAGCGTGACGCTGCCCCAGATTATGACGTCCCAGACGTTGACCGATCCGGCGAGGCAAAGCGCCAGGGGGATGGCGAGGCCGATCGCCGCGCCGCCGAGCGAGATCGCCGCGGCCTCGTTACCGGCGCGGATCAGAGCGAATTCGTCATGGGGCGTAATCCACATATACAGCGCCAGCGCCGCAAGCCAGGCAAGCGTCGCGCAAGCAAGGTGCAGCAGGAAAATGGGGAGCCCCGACAGCAGGCTCTGGATAACGGGCATGGGATCAGTCATGCCCGTTAGGATGCCGCAACCTGACCCCGGCTTCAATCGGGGATCAGGTTACGGCTTTATTTCCGTCGCTAACTCAGACAGTTATCTTTTAGCGGCAAATGCGCACCCGGACGTCGCGGTCGCGATAATAGTCATAGCGCCATTCGGTCCAGCAGCGCTGGCGGTAGCGGTAGTGATGCCGCCGCCCCTCGCGCCAATAGCGGCGATCGCTATCACGCCAGCGGCGGTCGTCCCAGCGCCGGTCCCAGTCACGGTCATTCCGCCAGTCGCGGTCGCCATAGCCGGAATAGCCGCCATAATATTGCGCTTGGGCCGGCGCTGAAGCCGCACCCATGGCGGTGACCGCCAGGCCGAGAGCCGTCGCGCCTTTCACAAAGATGTTCATGTCCTCTCTCCTCACTTGCACCCCGACGCATGGGCGTAAAGCGGGGCCACGAGAGAGAAGATGCACGGGTATGACTGAACCGTCCGGGAACGGCGTTGTCAGCAAGCGTTAAGGGGAATGTGGGCCAGAGGACGGACTTACTTTCCCCGCAGCGCTTCTTCCGCTTCCACCATATAATTGCGGGTGATCGGCAGCGTGCGGCGATCGCGCACATATTGGACCTGGTAGTTCACCATGCTGCCATGTTCGAACACGGTCGCCGCGCCCGCGAGGTAGAAGGTCCACAGGCGGAAGAAGCGCTCGTCATACAGAGCGATGATGTCGGCGCGGTGAGCCATGGCGCGGGCATACCATTCGCGGATGGTGAGGCCGTAGTGAAGGCGCAGCACCTCCACATCGGTGACCATCAGCTGCGTGCCTTCGCTGCCCTGGATCATTTCGGACAGCGCGGGGATATAGCCGCCGGGGAAGATATATTTCTGGGTAAAAGCGTCGGTAATGCCCGGCCCCGCAACACGGCCGATCGTGTGGACAAGCATCACGCCCTCGCGCGTCAGCAACTGGCGGCACTTGTCGAAGAAGGCGCGATAATGAGCGGTGCCGACATGTTCGAACATGCCCACCGACACGATGCGGTCGAAAGGGCCTTCCACATCGCGATAGTCGATCAGCTCGAACCGCACATGGTCGGCGACGCCTGCTTCCTGTGCACGCTGCCGCGCGACCTTCAGCTGCTCCTCGGAGAGGGTGATGCCGGTCACATCGACGCCACAGGTGCGATGCAGATAGAGCGCCATGCCGCCCCAGCCGCAGCCGATATCGAGTACCTTCATGCCTGGCTTCAGGTGCAGCTTGGCTGCGATGTGCGCCTTTTTATCCTCCTGCGCCTGCTCCAGGCTGATGCCTGCCTCATTGTCCGCGTCAGGGAAATAGGCGCAGCTATATTGGCGGTCGCGGTCGAGGAAGAGGGCGTAGAGCGCGCCCGACAGATCGTAATGATGGGCGACATTCGCCTTCGACCGGGTGCGGTGATTGGCGCGCCAGAGCGTCTGGCGGATCGACTTGAACCCGCGCTTGAGCGCGCCCTTGTCGCTGATCGCCTTGCCGCTTTCCCAGCTATTGTTGGCCCGGATCAGCGAGATCAGCTCCATGATGCCGCCGCCTTCGATCCCGACGCGGCCGTCGATATAGGCTTCCGCCATGCCGAGGCGCGGATCCCGGATGATGTCGAAGGGCACGCGCGCGTCGTGGAATTTCAAGGCGAGCGAGGGGAAGGCGGGATCGGGCTCACCGACCGTCACTTTCCTGCCGTCATGATAGATAATGGTCAGCTGCCCGCGTGTGACCAACCGCTTGATGACCCGATCGAACAATTTCATGGGCGCAACCTGTCAGGTCATTTCGCGTCCGTCAAATGCCTGCATACCAATCATAACCGGCGCGGTCCTCCCAATAGCCGCCCTTGCCCCCGCCAATGCCGGACAGACTATCCACCGCCTTGATCTCCATCAGATATTTGGCCTGTTTATAGCCGAGCTGCCGCTCTACCCGCAGCCGCAGCGGGGCGCCATTGGCCACTTTGAGCAGTTGGTCGTTGAGCGCGAAGGCGAGGATCGTTTGCGGATGGAAAGCATCGATCAGGTCGATGCTTTCATAATAGGGCCGTTCGTCGCCCATGAAATCCGCGCAGTGGAAGAGGATGTAGCGCGCCCGGCTGCTCATACGCGCCGCGTCGAGGATAAGGTGAAGCGGCACGCCGCGCCATTTGCCGATGGCGCTCCATCCTTCGACACAGTCGTGGCGGGTGATCTGATCGCGATGGGGCAGGCTGCGGAGTTGGGCGAGCGAGAGCGATAGAGGGCGATCGACCAGCCCCGTAACCTTCAGCCGCCAATCGGCAAAATCGGAGCGCCACAGCGCGCGATATTCCGGCGTGTTCGGATTGGCCGTGCCGTTGGAGCGGAAGAACGGGGAAATCTGGTCCGGCCGGAACTCTCGCGCCATCGCATCGCGCGCCATCAGGCTACGTTGCGCCCATTTGTGGAAATTCTCAGCAGAGAAAAGCGCCCCACGCACGCTTTCATGCTGCGCCAGCCGGTCGCACCCGGCCAGCGTGGCGGTGGCGCCGAGCAGCAGGGCGCGGCGGCTGAGCACCAGGCTCATGGCCGCGGCTCCGGCAGGCGATAGCGGCCGGTGATCATGGAGCGTAGTTCATTGGCAGGACCGGCCAGCAGCACCATCAGTAGATGAACGAGGAAAAAGGCGACGAGCGCGAAGGCTGTGATGAAATGGAGAGACCGGGCGGATTGGCGGCCCCCGAACAGATCGACCAGCCACGGCCAGGCAGCGTTCATGCCGGGCGACATGGTGAGGCCCGTCAAGATTAAGAGGGGCAGAGCGATGAAGATCACTCCAATATAGCTCGCCTTCTGCAGGACATTGTAGCGCAGCGCCGCCTCGCCGGTCGGAAAGCGTAGCCGGGCATGATCGATGATGTCCTGCCATATGTGGCGCGGGGCCAACTCGCCGCGGCGGAAGGCAAGGTTGCGGGCGACATGCCCCCTTAGAAGCGACCAGAGCATGTAGGCGAGAAGGGCGAAGGCGAAGAGCGGTGCGGCCGCGAGGTGCCAATGGCGGGACATGGCGAGGTTATAATGACTAGGCAGGGTGATCCAGCCGCCGAAGCGCTCAAGCTGCAGCCAGGGGCGATCGAAATTGGCCCCGAACTGTCCCCAGTAGAGCCGGGGATGAGCGTTGAAGATGCCAAGCCCGCTGGTGAAGAGGGTGTAGAGCAGTCCGGCGTTCAGCCAGTGCCACAGCCGTACCGGCCAACGATGGCGCAGCACCGGGGGTGCCTGCATTGCGACAGGTGGCGGAGGGCTGGCCATGGGGAACCGTTACTCTTTTGCATCAGGCGGGTCAAAAATCAGGAATAGGTTAGAACGGAAGCGAAACGAAATTAACACGTTCATCTTCTGGCCATAATGGCTCGCCATAAGCGCGGACGGCTTGGGACCCTTGATCGAAAGGGTATGAAAATGCCTTTGAAGCCTCTGAGTTGGAAGCGACTGTTGCGAATGTGCATCATTTACCGATAATCTTCATATCGGTGTTGCAACAGAGAGGAAAGACTATCATATGCGCCCCCGTCCACGACGAAAGATCGTGGCGAGCAGGGATGGAATAAAGGGGCCACTTCATAGCGGCGCTAGGGGCTATAAGCTTCCATACCATTCCTGTCCTATACAAAGAGTGGTCTCCAATCCTTGGATGATGCACTTCTTATCGCATGAGGACTTTATGAAGACTGTGATTCTCGCAGCCGTTGCTGCTGCCGCTGTTGCGGCCCCCGCTTTCGCTCAGGACGCTGCTCCGTTCACCGGCCCCCGCGCTGGCGTGACCGTCGGCTATGACAACCTCGGCAACGAAGGCGTGAGCTATGGCGTGAGCGCTGGCTACGACGTCGCCCTGACCCCGAACCTGACCTTCGGTCCGGAAGTGACGCTGGGCGACAGCACCGTTGATAACGCCGGCGTGGAAGTTAGTCGCGACCTGGCCGCTTCGGTGCGCCTGGGCTACATCCTGAACCCGCAGGTTCTGGCGTTCGGCAAGGTAGGCTATGCCAGCACCCGGATCGAAGCGTCGAACAGCAACGCCGGCTTCGCTCTCGAAGGCGTTCGCTTCGGCGGCGGTCTGGAATATGCCATCAATGGCAGCACCTACATCTCGGCTGAATATCAGCGCACCGAATATGAAGACAATGGCAGCCGCGACGCTGGCGTGGTCGGCATCGGCTTCCGTTTCTAATCCCTCTCGGATCTGAAACACATGGAGGGCGGTCCCATTGGGGCCGCCCTTTTTGTTATGGACCGCGCAGAGTTCGTATAGGGCTTGCTCCGTGGCCTAATCGTCAGTGAAGGCTCAACGCCAGAATTTCATGGGGCGGCGTGGAGATGTCGCGCTGGAGGCGACCGTGAATCTCCCCTCCGCATAAGCGGATCTCTGGCCAAAGCGCGGAGTGTTGCATCGACTTCAGGCGGCGAACTTCGATCTGCTGTGCGGCCTCCGCGCGCTGATCGTCATTACATTGTGCCTGCAAGCGCAAGCATCACGCCGCCCACGACAAGCACAAGGCCCATCACTTCGCTGCGGCTCATCCTTTCGCCAAGATAGAAGTGGCCAAAGCCCAGCGTGAAAGCGACCTCTATCTGGCCGACGATGCGGACCATCGCTACCGGGGCCGTCGCGAAGCCGGTGAACCAGCAGGCAGAGCCCAGCGCGGAGAGCAGGCCGACCTGGCCTGAGACGCGCCAGCTCGACAGCAGCTTGCGCATTTCGGCTGGTTCACGCGCCAGGAGATAACCGCCCTGCATCAATGTTTGGAGCGTCACCGTTACGGCCAGAACGATCAGCGCTGCCAGGATGGGGTCGCTGCCCCCCACCTCCTGCGTTGCCCGGCGGATAGCGACCGCTGTCAGCGCGAAGAAGAAGCCCGAAGCGATCCCGGTTAGCGCCGCGGGTTGACCCAGCGCCTTGATGAAATCGGCAGGCCCCATGCGCTTGCCGCCGGTGGACAGCAGCATCACCCCCATGACGCCGCAGCCGATTCCGGCCCAGGCGAGGGGATGCAGCCGCTCGCCCATCAGCAGGAAAGACAGGATAGCGCCCTGCACCGCTTCGGTTTTCGAATAGGCGGTGCCGACGACGAAGTTGCGGTGCGCAAAAGCCAGGATGAGGAGGTTGGTGGCGATGATCTGCGCCAAGCCCCCGCCAAGGCAGAAGAGCAGGAATAGGGGGTCAGCGCTGGGCAGTGGGCCGGGAAACGCCAAGCGGTAACCGCCCAAGAGGATCAGCGCGAAGGGCAGGCCATAAAGATAGCGGACGAGCCCGGCGGCATTGAGTGACAGGCTATGGCTGACGCGGCGCTGGATGGCCGTGCGCCAGGCTTGCGTCGCGCCAGCCAAGAGGGTGGCCGGGAGCCAGATGGGTGATGTGATCACGCTTAATCCTCCCCATGCGCGGCACGGGGAGAGGGAGCAGCCGCAGGCTGGTGGAGGGGAAGGACGCGGCAGTGGTTCAGTATATGCAGCATCACATTCTCGAGATTCTGGAGAACATCGGCTGCTTTGATCCTCAGCATCCGGATGCCCTGCGCTTTCAGCCACGCATCCCGGCGCTCGTCCTGCGCGATCTGGCTGGCATGGTCGTGACTGCTCCCGTCCACCTCGACCGCGAGCCGAGCGGAGACGCAGTAGAAATCCGGCACATAGGGTCCGACGGGATGCTGCCTTCTAAACTTCATACCTTGTGGGCGCGAGCGCAGCCATTGCCATAGCGCGACCTCTGGCGGAGACATCACTCGCCGCAGGTTACGCGCGAACTCAACCGTCTTTCTGCTCGGCGGCATCGCGCTCTTCCCCTCCACCGCCTTCAGCGGTCCCCCTCCCCATCTTTCGATGGGGAGGATTTGCGCGGTCACGCCTTTTCGAGAAGACCTTCCTTCTTGATCTTCTCCTGCCAGACCAGCGGGGCGAGGCGGTGGACATTTTGCCCTTCGCTGTCCACGGCCACGGTGACGGGCATGTCCTGCACATCAAATTCATAGATGGCTTCCATGCCAAGATCCTCGAAGCCGACGACCTTCGCGCCCTTGATCGCGCGGGCGACCAGATAGGCCGCGCCGCCGACCGCCATCAGATAGGCGCTCTTATGCTTGGCGATCGAATCTGTCGCAGCCGGACCGCGTTCGGCCTTGCCGACGCAGGCGGCTAGGCCCTGCTCCAGCATCATGTCCATGAACTTGTCCATGCGGGTCGCGGTGGTGGGACCGGCCGGGCCGACAACCTCGTCGCGGACTGGATCTACGGGGCCGACATAATAGATGACGCGACCCTTGAAATCGACCGGCAGCTGCTCGCCCGCGGCCAGCATGTCGGCGATACGCTTGTGCGCGGCGTCGCGGCCGGTGAGCATCTTGCCATTGAGCAGCAGGCGGTCGCCATGCTTCCAGCTCTGCACGACTTCGGGGGTCAGATTGTTCAGATCGACGCGGATCGCTTCCTTGCTGGGCTTCCAATCGACCTGCGGCCATTCGGAAAGCTTGGGCGCTTCCAGATAGGCGGGGCCCGATCCGTCCAGCGTGAAGTGCGCGTGGCGGGTGGCGGCGCAATTGGGGATCATCGCCACCGGCTTGCCCGCCGCATGGCAGGGATAGTCGTGGATCTTGACGTCGAGCACGGTGGCGAGGCCGCCCAGGCCCTGTGCGCCGATGCCGAGCGCATTGACCTTGTCATACAGCTCGATACGAAGTTCCTCGATCTTGTTCTGAGGCCCGCGCGCCTTGAGTTCGCCCATATCGATGGGGTCCATGAGGGACTCCTTCGCCAGCGCCACCGCCTTTTCCGCGGTGCCGCCGATGCCGATGCCCAGCATGCCGGGCGGACACCAGCCCGCGCCCATCTGCGGCACCATCTCCAGCACCCAATCGACGATCGAATCGCTGGGGTTCATCATCTTGAACTTGGTCTTGTTCTCCGAGCCGCCGCCCTTGGCTGCGACGTCCACGATGACCTTGTTGCCCGGCACCATTTCGACATTCAGGACGCAGGGCGTGTTGTCCTTCGTATTGACCCGCGAAAAGGCGGGGTCCTGCAGGATCGAGGCGCGCAGGCGATTTTCGGGGTTCAGGTAAGCGCGACGCACGCCTTCATCGACGACTTCCTGCATGGAGCGGCTGTTGTCGTCGAGGCGGCAGTCCATGCCCCATTTGATGAAGACATTGACGATGCCCGTGTCCTGGCAGATCGGACGATGCCCTTCGGCGCACATGCGGCTGTTGGTCAGGATCTGGGCGATGGCGTCCTTCGCTGCCGGATTGGCCTCCGCCTCATAGGCTGTGCCCAGCGCGCGGATATAATCCATCGGATGATAATAGCTGATGAACTGGAGCGCATCGGCAACGCTCTCGATCAGGTCGGCGGTCTTGATGACGGTCATCTTGCCTTCATGTCCCTATCTTACGCCCCGCCCTGCACGGCGGGTCCTCGCCCGCGCGGCTAATGGGGATTCGCTCTTGAGTCCAGCTATCCATTGGCAAAGGGGAACATGTGCCACCATGGCTCCTTCTCCTTCAGCACGCGGGCAAAGCTCGGCCGCGCCTCCAGCCGGTCGAGATAGGCGGCGAGCGCTGGAAAGCCCCCGCGCATCGGCTCCACCTTGTCCGCGTAGAAGAGCGCGGGGGCTGCGGCGCAGTCGGCAAGGGTGAAGCTGTCCCCTGCCGCCCAGTAGCGCCCGGCGATGCGATCCTCCAGCAGCGCATACGCCTTGCCCAGCGTCAGCCGCGCCTGACCCACCCCATAGGGATCATGTGAGTCATCCGGCCGGAGCCGGTCGGCCACGATGGCCTGCATCGGCGTCATGACATAATTGTCGAACAGCCGATCCATCAGGCGGACCTCGATCGCCTCGTCCGGGTCAGGCGGGATCGCGCGGAAGGCGCCGGGGCAATGCTGGTCCAGATATTCTATGATGATGCTGGTTTCGGCGAGCGTCCTGTCCCGCGCCTCATCGCGCAGGACAGGGAATTTGCCGAGCGGCCAGAGCGTCAGCCACGCTTCCGCGACGCCTGGATCCTCCATCATATGGCGCTCGAAAGGCACATCATTTTCATAGAGGGCGATCAATGCCTTCCAGCAATAGGAGGACAGCGGATGATAATAGAGAATCATGTGAAGTCTCTCCCATATGTTCCGGTGGCCCCAACGCGTGCGTCACCGGCAATCTATCCACATATTGATCCACAGCAGCTTGTGGATAATCGCGGGGCCACCCCCTATCCATAGTGAAAGAAGGGCATCCATTCTGACCTGTTTCACGCATTTGCGTGGCAAGCGAAATTTATTTTCGTTCGCATATTGTCCCTCTTGCCTTTTACGAGAGCCAGAGAAGTCCGTGCGTCGCTGCGATGCCACGTGGTTGAATGTCGATGAAGCGAGTCAGCGCTGCACGGAGGGAGTCTCCATATCGTCATTTATCCTCTTGCAAGCATGTGAGGCTGTGGCACTATCCCTTGTATCGGGTTAACGGGGGTTACCCAACAGATTGTGATTGCACCGGCCGGACCATTTTCGGACGAGAGGCGTTTTGTCTCATGCGATCTCGCTGCTGGATAGCCCCGATGCGGATCCGGGCGGCCTTAATCACAAGGCTTGACCGAATCGAACGAAACATGAACATTCGGGGGCTCGAATGGATTTTCGTGACAGCGAACAAACAGGTGCAGATGACGTGGCGACGGTAATCGACGAAGTGGTGGAAACAGTGGCGCAGAAGAAGAAAGCCGCGCCCGCAAAGGCGCCGTCCTCTTCCTCGATCCAGGCGCGCAGGTTTGACGTGGTTACGGATGACAGCCGTGACGCGCTGCTGACCGAGTTCGGCAAGGATACGCTCAAGGACCGCTATCTGCTGCCCGGTGAGAGCTATCAGGATCTGTTCGCCCGCGTGGCTGCCGCCTATGCCGACGACCAGGATCACGCCCAGCGCGTCTATGACTATATTTCGCGCCTCTGGTTCATGCCGGCGACGCCCGTTCTGTCGAACGGCGGCACCGGGCGCGGCCTGCCGATCAGCTGCTATCTGAACAGCGTGGACGACAGCCTGGAAGGCATCGTCAACACCTGGAACGAGAATGTCTGGCTGGCCTCGCGCGGCGGCGGCATCGGCACCTATTGGGGCAGCGTGCGCGGCATCGGCGAGCCGGTGGGCCTTAACGGCAAGACCAGCGGCATCATCCCCTTCGTCCGCGTGATGGACAGCCTGACGCTGGCGATCAGCCAGGGCTCGCTGCGCCGCGGATCGGCGGCCTGCTATCTCGACATCTCCCATCCGGAGATCGAGGAGTTTCTGGAAATCCGCAAGCCCAGCGGCGACTTCAACCGCAAGGCGCTGAACCTGCACCATGGCGTGCTGTTGACCGACGAATTCATGGAAGCGGTGCATAGTGGCGCCGAATTCCCGCTGAAGTCGCCCAAGGACGGTTCGGTCCGTGGCAAGGTCGATGCGCGCAGCCTGTTCCAGAAGCTGGTGGAGACCCGCCTGGCGACCGGCGAGCCATATATCGTCTTTTCCGACACCGTGAACAACACGATGCCCAAGCATCATCGTGACCTGGGCCTCAAGGTATCGACATCCAATCTCTGTTCCGAAATCACTTTGCCGACGGGTCGCGACCATCTCGGCAATGACCGGACGGCGGTCTGCTGCCTTTCGTCCCTGAACCTCGAAACCTGGGACGAATGGAACAAGGACCCCGTTTTCGTCGAGGACGTCATGCGCTTCCTCGACAATGTGCTGCAGGACTATATCGACCGAGCGCCGGACGAAATGGCGCGGGCCAAATATAGCGCCGAGCGCGAACGGTCGGTGGGCCTGGGGGTGATGGGGTTCCACTCCTTCCTCCAGGCCCGGGGCCTTCCCTTCGAAGGGGCGATGGCCAAGAGCTGGAACCTGCGCATCTTCAAGCATATCAACGAGAAGGTGAACGAAGCCTCGATGCAGCTCGCGGTCGAGCGCGGCCCGTGCCCGGACGCTGCCGACATGGGCGTCATGGAGCGGTTCAGCTGCAAGATGGCGATTGCGCCCACCGCGTCGATCTCGATCATCTGCGGCGGCACTTCGGCCTGCATCGAGCCGATCCCGGCCAACATCTACACCCACAAGACGCTGTCCGGCAGCTTCGTGGTGAAGAACCCCTATCTGGAAAAGATCCTCCGCGACAAATCGAAGGACAGCACCAACGTCTGGAACTCGATCCTGGAGCGCGGCGGTTCGGTCCAGCATCTCGACTTCCTCAGCCAGGAAGAAAAGGACACGTTCAAGACCAGCTTCGAAATCGACCAGCGCTGGCTGCTCGAACTGGCCGCCGACCGTACGCCCTATATCGACCAGGCGCAGTCGCTGAACCTGTTCATCCCGGCGGATGTGGAAAAATGGGACCTGCTGATGCTCCACTATCGCGCGTGGGAGCTGGGCATCAAGTCGCTCTACTATCTGCGGTCCAAGTCGGTGCAGCGCGCGGGTTTCGCGGGCGGGGTGGAAGCCGACAATACGATCGATGCGCCTAAGTTCGAACTGGCCGGCGGGAGCACCGACTATGACGAATGCCTCGCCTGCCAATGAGCTAATGGGGGGGATGGGCGCGGCGGTTAACCCTGCCGCGCCCACACAATCGCTCCCGAATTCGTCAGCCTTCGTCCTCTTCCTCTTCGAAAAGGACAGCGTTGGCGCCTGTAGCGGACAGCCTTACGGTGCCATCCTCGTCAACCCCGGCGATCAGTCCTTCGCTGATATAATGATGATGTCCCGCATGACTGCCTTCGCCGCTGTCCGCCTTGATCAGCTTGATACGGTCGCCATCGACATGATCGACCGTGCCGACATGCACGCCGTCAGCGCCGATAATATCGGCATGTTCCTTGATGCTGCTCAGATCAACCATCATATTGCTCCTGTGCCGGGAATGACGGGGTCTGAACGCCCTGCGCGCGCACAGGTTGCGCTAACCCATTAATCGCGGAGCCGACCCATGCCCCTTCTGCAAGCCAGCAAGGTTTACAAGCCTTTCGAATATCCCTGGGCCTATGAATATTGGAAGCGCCAGCAGCAGCTGCACTGGCTGCCCGAGGAAGTGCCGCTGGGCGAGGATTGCCGCGATTGGGCGCAGAAGCTGTCCGACCATGAGCGCAACCTGCTGACGCAGATCTTCCGCTTCTTCACCCAGGCGGACGTGGAAGTGCAGGATTGCTACCACGAAAAATATGGCCGCGTGTTCAAGCCGACCGAAGTGAAGATGATGCTGACCGCGTTCAGCAACATGGAAACGGTCCATATCGCCGCCTACAGCCATCTGCTCGATACGATCGGCATGCCCGAAACCGAATATTCGGCCTTCATGCAGTATAAGGAGATGAAGGATAAGCATGACTATCTGAGCCAGTTCGGCGTCGACACGGACGAGGATATCGCCAAGACGCTGGCCATGTTCGGCGGCTTTACCGAAGGGCTGCAGCTCTTCGCCAGCTTCGCGATGCTGATGAACTTCCCGCGCTTCAACAAGATGAAGGGCATGGGCCAAATCGTCACCTGGTCGGTCCGCGACGAGACGCTGCACTGCGAAGGCATCATCAAGCTGTTCCACGCCTTCGTGAAGGAACGCGACTGCCTGACCCCGTCGGTCAAGGACGACATCATGGACATGTGCCAGAAGACGGTGCGGATCGAGGACGCGTTCATCGACCTCGTCTTCGAAATGGGTCCTGTGCCCGGCATGACGCCCAAGGACATCAAGAAATATGTCCGCTACATCGCCGACTGGCGCCTGGGGCAGCTGGGCCTCAAGCCCATCTACATGATCGATGACCACCCGCTCCCCTGGCTCGCCCCGCTGCTGAATGGTGTGGAGCACGCCAACTTCTTCGAAACCCGCGCAACCGAATATTCCAAGGGCGCCACGCGCGGCCAGTGGACCGAGGTGTGGGACGCGTTCGATCGCCGCAAGAAGCTGAAGGCGGGCGATGCCGCCAATGTGGACGAGGCGAGCGATCCGGACATGTTCAAGGCTGCGGGGATCGCGGCGGAGTGATTTAGCGAAAAGCGAAAGGCGACGTCGTTGGCGCGACGTCGCCTTTCGGCCGAACAGGAAACGCTGCCCCTGTCGGCAGGGCAGAGCTTTAGACCCAACCCTCAGCTATTCGGGTTCTACAGCCTTCTGCCTCCTTAAGCAACCAAGGCGGCCGGAGTACTTAAAATGCTAAGAACCTACCCATCCTATTTTATTTACCGAGATATCAAGGGATTGTGGCGTTGGACCTATGAAGCGTCCAACGGCAAGACCATCGCGGTGAGTAGCGAAAGTTATTCGAACAAGAGCGATTGTCAGCGCGGCATAGACATTATGAAGGCGTCCGACACCAGCCCGATGTGGATGCCAACCGCGGACCTAAGAGCAGCATAGCCAAAAGAACGAGGGTGGAGCGACTAGGCTCTACCCTCTACCTTGTGCCACCCGGCTGCTCTGCCTTGGTCAAGTGGTCTACTGCGTTCGCAGGTGTATCGCAAGAAGCCCTTAAGCGAGTGGGTGTTGTTTCGCTGTCCTACAACTCCTGCCTTAGGCTAGGGTCTCCTGGCTCTTTCAATCTGTGGGAAATAGGAAAAATAGCACCGGCATTTTTCATCAATTAACGGTGTGAACTTCGCTACTTCGCAAAGCTCACGAGAACCGACCACCGCCACCTGTCCCCCCGCTGAACGCGACGTTTTGTTCCGTTCATGCAACGTCCACGCGGGATGAAGTGTTTAGCTCCACAGCCAGACAAGAGATGGCAAGGAGTAGAACATGAAGATGACCCTCAAAGGCACAATCGCTGCGCTGTCGCTCGGCGCGATGACCCTGACCGGCACTGTTGCCATGGCCCAGGGCTATGGCCGCGACGATAATCGCGAGTGGCGCGATCGGGATCGCGATCGGGACGGCAACTGGCGCGACCGTGACGATCGCGACTGGAAGCGCGAAGGCCGCCACGACAATGGCCGTCACAGAGGCCATTGGAAGCGTCCGGGACGCGTCGTTTATAATTATGACTGGAACCGGCCGGACCCGCGCTATGGGCGTTATTATCGCCCCGATCGCTATTATCGCGACGGCTATGAGCCCATCCGCGTGACGCGTCAGACCCGCATCTATCGTGGTTATGATGACCGCTATTATTGCCGCCGCTCGGACGGAACGACCGGGCTGATCGTCGGCGCGGCGCTGGGCGGATTGCTCGGTAGCCAGATCGACCGTGGCTATTCAAACACGGCCGGTATCCTGATCGGGGGCGGCGCGGGCGCGCTGCTCGGCCGCGAGATTGATCGCGGCAGTGTGAGCTGCCGTTAACTACGGCACCAAGGCTGGCGCGCCCCCGACCAGGGACGCGCCAGCCCCTCGGCCACTAGCAGTGCGCCGATCGACTGTCCCTGCCGCGTGACCAGGCGCAGCAGGCGGCCGTAGCGATCCCGATCCCGTTGATAGCTGGCAACGGCGAACGGCCCCGCATTGAGCAGCGCCTGTAGTCGCATCGTCGCCTGCCTGCCCAGGGCGCCCTCCGCGCCGCAGCGCGCGCCGTGGGTTTCGGGTGTATCGATGTCGGCGATCCGTACCTTTTCACCCGCCATGCGGAATGTGTCGCCGTCGATGACGCAATTGTCTGCCTGAACGCTGCGGCCGCATAGGCCAAATTGCGCGCTCAGCGGATCGCGCTGTTGAGATGAAGCTGCTTGGGCAGGGGAGAAGAGGAGGGCGGTTAAGGCGAGTGCGGCGAGCGCAGCGCGCTGGGGAAGGGGAGTGGCCATGCTCCCGCTTTGCCCAATGCCGGCACGGCTGCAGCGCGAAGCTGATCCACCTTCTCGCCAGAATGGCGCGATCGGGGAAGGGGCTTATGGAGCGATGGCCCGTCCATAGCCGCCGCGCCTCGCGGACGAGGCTTCATCCTATTCCTCATCCTCTGTATTGCCGAGGAAATCTTCCTCATCGTCCATCTGCGGTTCCCCGGCGAAGGCGTCATTATCGATCCGTCCGGAACGGTTCATTTCCTCCATCCGCTCGACGAGGTCGGGGGTGTCGTCGGGAATGATCTGCGCGGGGTTCGGCCGCCCGCCGCGCTCGCTGTCTTCAGACAGATCGGTGGAGCGGACGCGGGCGTCGTCGGCGACGTCCTGCGCCTGGGCTCCGCTGTCCCTCTGTTCGTCATTTTCCTCGATCTGGTCGGGGAAGCGGTCCTTGTCGTCCTGGGTCATGGCATGTCTCCTTGCCTGCCCAACCGATCAATCGGGCGCCCGTTCCATGGCAGGCAAAAGGCGCTGGACAGCAGCGGCAGCAGGGGGCAAGAGCCGCGCGATCCTTTCATCCGCTCCTCCTTTCGAAGGAAATCCCATGTCCCGCAAACTCATCTCCTCGGGTTCGCCTTTCGAGGCGCAGGTCGGCTATTCGCGCGCCGTCGTTCAGGGCGACTGGTGCTTCGTCGCCGGTACCACCGGGACCGATCCGGAGACGAAGGCGATGCCCGAAAGCGTCGTCGATCAGGGCGTCAATGCGCTCAAGGTCATCGGCAAGGCGCTGGAGGACGCAGGCTTTTCCTTCGCCGACGTGGTGCGGGTGACCTATTATATCACCGACCCGGCCTATTGGGACGAACTGGGCAAGGCGACCGCCCCGGTGTTCGGCGAGATCCGCCCGGCGGCGAGCTGCATCATCACGGGCCTCATCAAGCCAGAGATGAAGATCGAGATCGAAGTCACCGCGTTTAAAGGCTGACCCCCATGATCACCATGTATGGCATCAAAAATTGCGACACGATCAAGAAGGCGCGCAATTTCCTGGATAATGAGCGCGTCGCCTACAGCTTCCACGACTATAAGGTGTCTGGCGTGGACAAGGGGAAGCTGGAGGAATGGGTGATGGAGCATGGGTGGGAAACCATCCTCAATCGCTCCGGCACCACCTTCAAGGCGCTGGACGCCGGGGACAAGGCGCATATCGACGCCGACAAGGCAATCCTGTTGATGAGCGCCAACCCGTCGATGATCAAGCGGCCGATCCTGGATGTGGGCGGGCAGACCGTCGTCGGATTCAAGGCATCGACCTATGAAGCGGCGCTACACAAGGCGAAAGCCTGACGGCGGCAACGGCGGCTTGTCAAATGAGGCGGGTGGGCGAATAACAGGCACATGCTTTCGCAGAAAACCCGTTACGCCATCCGCGCGCTTCAACATCTCGCCGACCGTTACCGACAGGGGCCAGTACCCCTGAACGAGATCGCGACGCGGCAAAATATCCCGGCGAAGTTCCTGACGGTCATCCTGTCGGAACTGTCGCGCGAAGGGCTGGTCGCGACGCAGCGCGGGCGTGACGGAGGATATTGGCTGGCGCTGGCTCCGGTCGATGTCAGCTATGGTGACATTGTCCGGCTGACGCGCGGATCGCTCGCGCTGACGCCCTGCGCCAGCCGATTCGCGCATGAGACCTGCACTAACTGCCTGCCCGAATCGGAATGCAGGCTTCATCGCGTGATGCTTCGGGTTCGTGACGAGACGGCAAAGGTGCTGGACAGCATTAGCCTGGCGGAGCCCTTCGCGATGGAAGACGCTGTCTAGCTCTTGCGCCGGGCGCGGGGCTTCGCCACATCGGGCGGCATGACCACACCCCCGCTCAAAGCCGCGCTGATCCCTGTCACTCCATTGCAGCAGAATTGCACGCTGTTCTGGTGCACCGCTACCAATCGGGGCGCGTTTGTCGATCCGGGTGGCGACCTGCCACGGCTCAAGGCGGCGGCGGCGCAGCATGGCGTGACGATCGAGAAGATCCTCGTGACGCACGGCCATATCGACCATTGCGGCGAAGCGGGCATGCTGGCCAAGGAGTTGGGCGTGCCGATCGAAGGACCGCATGAGGCGGACCGTTTCTGGATCAATCGGCTGGAGGAGGACGGGCGTAATTACGGCATCCGCGGGCAACTGTTCGAGCCCGACCGCTGGCTGACCGATGGCGACAAGGTGCGCGTCGGCGAACTGGAGCTGGACGTCTATCATTGCCCCGGCCACACGCCGGGGCATGTCGTCTTCCACCATGGCCCCAGCAAGCTGGCGATCGTGGGCGACGTGCTGTTCCAGGGATCGATCGGGCGGACTGACTTTCCCATGGGTAATCACCAGCAGCTGATCGATGCGATCACCGGCAAGCTGTGGCCGCTAGGCGGCGATACCGCTTTCGTACCCGGTCATGGACCGATGAGCGATTTTGCGCATGAACGCCGCACCAATCCTTTTGTGGGAGACGCGGTGCTCGCCTGATTCGTTAGCGCGCGGCCATGGCTGGAGGGGCGGGCACGGCGCGGGTTGCGTGATAGGCGACGTAGAGGGCGGTCACCGCCAGCGCGGCCGTGACGATCCAGGAGAGCAGCGCGCCACCGGCACGCCATAGGGTGGGATGATCGGCGTCCATGCCGATCCCATGCGCAGCGCGGGCCACGACATAGACTAAAGCTCCGATCCACAGCCAGAGCGGCGAGCCAAGCGCCAGCTCGATAAGGGCGAAGAGAATGAGGATGATCGGCGTATATTCGGTGAAGTTGGCGTGCGCCCGCATCCGCCGCGCGAGCAGAGGGTCGCCGCCGTCGCCATGCAAAGCCTTGCTGCCAACGCGAATCCGGGCGCAGCGGAAGGCAAGCCACAGGTTGAGGAGCGCACAGCCTGCGGCCAAGGTCAGCGTGATCGGCAACAGCATCGCATGTCTCTCCCCGTCTTTCCGTTGGCGGCACAATAAACGGCCATGGTTTGGGAACAAGGAAGGACTTGCACCTCGGTCAAAAAGCGCTATAGGCGCAGGGCTTCGCGATCATCCGGGCCGCATGGGTCTGCGGCGCCTGTGGCGTCGGCATCCATCGGATACTGGCCAGTCGCACAACCAGATTTAATTATGGAATAAGGTGCCGACATGGCTGTCCCCAAGAGGAAAACGTCTCCGTCCCGTCGCGGCATGCGCCGTAGCCACGATGCGCTGCGCGTCGAAGCGTTCCAGGAATGCTCGAACTGTGGCGAACTGAAGCGCCCGCATAATCTGTGCGAAGGCTGCGGTCATTATAACGGCCGCGAAGTCGTTGCCGTCGGGGCCTGACGACACACTCTCTCCTGCAAAGGTGTCCTGAAGTGTCTAGCCAACCGCGAATCGCAATCGACGCGATGGGCGGGGATGAAGGCGTGCGCGTGATGATGGCGGGTGTAGCGCTCGCCCGTCACCGTCATGAAGGGCTGCGCTTCACCCTTTTTGGAGATGAGACGCGGATCAAGGCCGCGCTCGATCATCACCCGAACTTGCGCGCGGCGTCCGAAGTGGTCCATGCCAGCGATGTCGTCGCTGCCGGGGATAAGCCCAGCGCCGCCATCCGCAAAAAGGCCAGCTCCATGAGCATGGCCATCGCGGCGGTGAAAGCGGGCGAGGCGGGCGCTGCAGTCTCCTCGGGCAATACCGGCGCGCTAATGGCCATGGCCAAGCTTGCGCTGCGCACCATGCCGGGTGTCGATCGTCCGGCGTTGGCTGCCCTGTTGCCGACGCTTGGCGCAAATGACGTAGTCATGCTGGACCTTGGCGCGAATACGGAATGCGACGCCCGTAATCTCGTTCAGTTTGCAGTGATGGGTGCGGCTTATGCCCGCATCGCTTTCGATCTGGAACGTCCACGCGTTCGGCTGATGAATATCGGCACCGAGGAGATGAAGGGCACGGAGGAAATCCGCGACGCGGCGGCTATGCTGCGTGCCGCCACCAGCCTCCCACTGTCTTTCGAAGGCTTCACGGAGGGCGACAAGATCGGCCGCGGCGAGGCGGACGTCATCGTCAGTGATGGTTTCTCCGGCAATGTCGCGCTCAAGACGGCGGAGGGCACCGCCCGTTTCGTCACGGATTTGCTGCGCACGGCTTTTACCAGCTCTATCCGGTCGAAAATCGGGTTCCTCATTTCCAAGCCGGCGATGCATCTGCTAAAGCATCATCTCGACCCTAACAATCATAATGGCGCCGTATTCCTGGGCCTGAATGGCGTGGTCGTGAAGAGTCACGGCAGCGCCAATGACAAGGGCGTGGCGAATGCGGTTCATGTCGCCGCGCGGCTGCTGGAAGAAGATATCACCCGGCGTATCGCCGCTGACATGGCGGGCGTCAGCGCGCTGACAGGCGCGGCGTCCAAACAGGAGCTCGCCGCAAAGTGATCCGCAGATCCATCCTCCTGGGCACGGGATCGGCTCTGCCGGTCCGCGCAGTCAGCAACGCTGAATTGGCGCAGACGGTCGATACCAGCGACGAATGGATCGTTGAACGTACCGGCATTCGCAATCGGCACATCGCCGGTGAGGGTGAGACGACGGCGACCCTTGCGACCGATGCGGCCAGGGCAGCCTTGGATGCTGCAGGTCTCGCGGCGCAGGACATCGACCTCATCATCCTGGCGACGGCCACGCCGGACCAGACTTTTCCTGCCAGCGCCACCATTGTGCAGGCAGCGCTCGGCATAGACGATTGCGTCGCTTTTGACGTTGCGGCGGTCTGCTCGGGCTTCCTTTACGCGGTCACGGTCGCTGACAGCATGATCCGTTCAGGCGCAGCGCAGCGCGCGCTGGTGATCGGATCGGAGACGTTCAGCCGCATCCTGGATTGGGAAGATCGCACGACCTGCGTTCTGTTTGGGGACGGCGCAGGAGCAATCGTGCTGGGCGCGGAAGAAAGCGCCGATGGGAAGCGCGGTATCCTGGCGGCCAAGCTGCACGCTGACGGACGGCATAACCAGTTGCTCTATGTCGATGGCGGCCCTTCAACGACCAGGACCGTCGGCAAGCTGCGCATGAAGGGGCAGGAAGTGTTCCGTCACGCGGTGGTGAATCTGGCCTCCGTCCTGACCGAAGTCATGGAATTGGCGGGCCTCAGCGCATCCGACATCGACTGGCTGATCCCGCACCAAGCCAATGCCCGCATCCTCGATGCGACCGCGCGAAAGCTGAAGCTGTCACCGGAACGGGTGGTGATGACGGTTGATCGGCATGCCAATACATCCGCCGCTTCGGTGCCATTGGCGCTTGACCTGGCGATGCGTGACGGTCGGATCAAAGCTGGTGATTTGCTGGTGCTGGAGGCGATGGGTGGGGGCTTTACCTGGGGTGCATGCCTTTTGCGCCTGTAAGCCCTTCGATATAGCCAGAATTCTTTGAGGTTTTGCTACAGTTCATCTTGCCGAATCACTCGGGTTATCGCAGGATCTACCACTCTCATCCGCATCAACCCGGCGGGTGGAGTTGGGGACGTTCGATGACTGGCAATGCTACCCTGACGCGTGCGGATCTCGCAGAAAGCGTAAATCGTCACATCGGCCTCTCACGATCGGAGGCGGCTGCCCTGATCGAATCCATATTGGAGCACATGACCTCTGCACTGGAACGCGGGGAAAATGTGAAAATTTCGAGTTTTGGCACCTTCGTGCTGCGCGACAAGACGCAGCGCATGGGGCGGAATCCCAAAACAGGTGTCGAGGTTCCGATCGAGCCGCGACGGGTGCTGACCTTCCGCGCCAGCCAGACGATGCGGGACCGCGTCGCCGCTTCCTGAAGCGCACGCGCTGCATTCCTGCCTGTCCTCCCATGGTTGACCTTTGCGCTCTGATGAGTGCAACATCGTGACCATGGAGAAGGCAGAGGGCGCATTCCTGACCATCAGCGAGCTGTCAGGGGAACTGGGGCTTCCGCAGCATATATTGCGGTATTGGGAAACGCGTTTCCCTCAATTGCGGCCGCTGCAGCGGTCTGGCAACCGCCGCTATTACCGGCCTGCCGACGTCGCGCTGGTACGGCGCATCAATCATCTGTTGAATGTTGAAGGCTTCACTGTCCGAGGCGCACAAAAGGCACTGGCCGATGGCAGCGGGACAGCGGATCAGAGGCTGTCTGCCAGCCCACCGCCTGTTGCGGCGCCGGTCGGTGCGGAAAGGAGCGGGGATTTGCTGGAACGCCTGCAGGCCATTAGAGCGGCGCTGGCCAGCGCAATCGGCGACTGACGTCAGAGCGTGCGTGCATAGATGAGGTCGCGGAAGGGCATGTCGCCGACCATGAAGGTGGTTTCGCCGATTTCGTGAAACCCGTGCCGCGCGTAGAAGCGGCGCGCACGGTCGTTCTGCGGATATACGGCGAGCAGCATGCGCTCGGCTCCGCGCTGCCGGGCATGATCGGCAAGCAGATCCATCAACTGATCGCCCCGGCCGCCGCCTTGCCAAGGCCCAAGCAGGTAGATGCGCTTGATCTCCACATCGTCCCGCTCGGTCGTGGGCACAGGAAGGTCGGGTGGCGTCAGCATGGCATAGCCCACCGGCGCGCCGAGCGGCGTTTCGCCGATCAGCAGCAGTTGCGTAGGCTCATCAAGCGCCGCTCGATAATAGCTTTCGGCATGAGCGGTGCGAATGTGCGCGAGCAAGGCTGGTCCGGGATGGTCATGCGCGAAGCTGGTGATAAAGGTGGCGCCGCCGAGCAGTGACAGCGCGGACGCGTCGCCCGGAACAGCCTCTCGCCAGTGAATCGGCGTCACCGTATCGACCCGTTCACCGGGTTTCCGGCCCCAATGCCGGATCAAGATCCCGTGGGCGAGTGAAGCTGACGAGCGTTGCCACATCCTGCTTGGCGTCGGCCCAGCGATCGATGGCAAGGTCGAGGACGGCAAGGCTGGCGGTTGGGAATTTGACTTCCACATCTTCGCGCAGCGGACTGGCGCCATCATCGGGCACCAGTTCCAGGATCAATTCTTCAAGGCCGGGATTATGACCCGCCATGATGGCGCTGTCAGCCGTTTCGGGAAGGTCGCGTACGAGGTCGAGTAGCGTCGCCACGGATGCCAGGTAGATGCGCCGGTCCCAATGCGGCTCCAGTGGATCGCTATAGCCTTCCAAAAAGGTGTCGAGCGTCTGCACGACGCGCATCGCGGGGGAGGCGACCAGGAGGTCGAACTGCATTTTGCGGCTGCGGGCGAACTGACCGATCAACAACGCCGCTTTCTCCCCGCGTCGATTGAGCGGCCGGTCGAAATCCCGCTCGACCGGGTCGTCCCAGTCGGACTTGGCGTGGCGCAACAGGGTCAACCGCTTCATTTTCGCTCCAGGTCGTGGGTGCCGGATTGGATTCCCTGAAGCCCTAACGCCATGCCATCGCCAAGGCCAGCGAGGGAATAAGCACTGACGGCTATGATCGCCTCGTCCAGTGTCACTCGGCGGATCGGCGTGCCGGGTGGGAAGGCGCTGAGCAACCGGCTGGGCATGGCGGCCGAGAGGATGACAAAGCTGCCCCGGTCTTCGGCGCGGCGGATGAGGCGGCCAAATGCCTGGGCGAGCCGGGCGCGGATCAGCCGGTCATCATAGGCAGCGCCTCCTCCTGCGAGGCGGCGGGCGGCGTGCAGCACGGTAGGCTTGGACCATGGCACGCCCTCCATCACTACCAGTCGCAGCGAATGGCCCGGCACATCGACGCCGTCGCGCAGCGCGTCGGTGCCCAGCAAGGAGGCGCGAGGGTCGTCGCGGAAAATGTCGATCAGCGTGCCAGTGTCCATCGGATCGACATGCTGGGCATAGAGCGGCAGACCGGCCCGCGCGAGACGATCGGCGATGCGGGCATGGACCGCGCGCAGGCGGCGGATGGCGGTGAATAGGCCGAGCGTGCCGCCGCCCGCCGCCTCTATCAATCGGCCATAAGCGCCGGAGAGCGCAGCTATGTCGCCGCGCTTGATGTCGGTGACGATCAGAACTTCGGCGCGCGCCGCATAATCGAAGGGGCTGTGCGCTTCGAACTGCTGGGCGCGCTGGGGCAGGTGGGTTGCGCCGCTGCGACTTTCGGCATTGTCCCAGTCGCCGCCACCCTTGAGCGTCGCCGAAGTGACCAGCACGCCCTGTGCCGGCTTCAGCACTGTTTCGGCAAGTGGCCGGGTGGGGTCAAGCCAGTGGCGATGGATGCCGATGTCGAATTCCCGTCCCTCGATCCGATCGACGGTCATCCAATCGACGAAGTCACCGTCGGCCGGGCCGCCGATGCGGGCGAGCAGCGCCAGCCAGGCGGCGATCAAGTCACGCCGCCACCCAAGCGAAGCGATCGCGCCTTCGATTCGGGCGCGGGCTGCTCCATCGAGCCAGTCAGGCGCGTCTTCGATCACCGCTTCCAGCCGTTTGGCAAGGCGCGTGAGCGGGCGCAAAAGGCCGTCGAGCGCCAGCGCCGCCTCATGCGCGGCTTCGACCAGGGGGCCGTCCGGCTCGGCGAGTTCCGTTTCCAGCCCATAGCCTGCGTCCGCTTCACCCACATCTGCGGCGCGGGCATAGACGGTGCCCCGCACCGCGGCGAGTAACTGCTCGACTGGTCCGAAAGGCTCGCCCGCCACGATGCGCTTCAGCCATTCGTCGGCAGGCAGAGCGCGCGCCGCATCAGCCGCAGCGCGGATCGCTTCGCCACCTTCGTCATCATAGCTGGCGAGGTCAGAGAGGCGCGCCGCAAGGCCGCGACGCCTGCCCCGCGCATTGCCTTCGGGCCCCATCACCCAACGGCGCAGTTCGATCGCCTCTTGTCCCGACAGCGCGACCGAGAAGGTCGAATCGGCGGCATCGAAAAGATGATGGCCCTCGTCAAAGATGATGCGTTGCGGCCGCTGCCCCGTCTCGCGGCCACGTGCGGCATTGATCATCACGAGCGCATGATTGGCGATGACGATATCCGCATCGGCGGAGGCGCGGGCGGAGCGCTCGATGAAGCATTTGCGGTAATGCGGACAGCCTGCATAGATGCACTCCCCCCGCCGGTCCGTAAGCGCCGTCGATCCATTGCGGCGAAAAAGCGTCGGCAGCCAGCCAGGAAGGTCGCCGCCGATCATGTCGCCATCCTTGCTGAACGCGGCCCAGCGGGCGACCAATTGCGCCAGGATCGCGGCGCGCCCTGCAAAGCCGCCCTGGAGCGCGTCCTCCAGGTTCAGCAGGCAGAGGTAGTTTTCACGCCCCTTCCGCACCACGACACGCCGAGCCGCCGTGGCTGGATCGGGAAAGAGGCGTAAGGATTCGCGATCGAGCTGACGTTGCAGCGCCTTGGTATAGGTGGATATCCAGACGGTGCCTTGCGCCTGCGACGCCCAGAGGGAAGCTGGCGCGAGATAGCCTAGCGTTTTGCCGATGCCCGTCCCCGCTTCGGCCAGAAGCATGTTGGGCTGATCGCGATGCTTGCGCGGCCGGAAGCTTTCGACCGCCGCGGCTGCATAGGCACGCTGGCCGGGGCGAGCTTCCGCTCCGCTGCCGGTCAGATGCGTAAGCTGGTCGAGTACGGCTTGCTCGTCGAGGGAGATGGTGCGGGGGGCGGGCCGGGGCGGGGTTTCCTCCCATTCCGGAAGGCGCGAAAAGAGCCAACGCTCCGCTTCGGCAGGACGGGCGACGCGTGGGGCGATGAGGGGCGCCCAAGGCCAGCGCAGGCGGTGCAGTGACTGTGCAGATGTCCATCCGCCCTCCCGCTCCAGCCAGGTCGGCGATTCGAGCGTGGCGAGCAGCGCGGCCGTCGCGTTTTGCAGCAGTTGCGGGATGTCAGCCTCGGTTGCCGGACGTTCCAGGCCTAGCGCTTCCGCGAGCCCTTTCGGGGTCGGCACGAGGAACCGGGCGGGATGGACAAAGGCCCACAGCTCCAACAGATCCAAGCCGTTCAACTCGGGGTAACCAAGGCGCTGTCCGGTAAGCGGTGCGTTGAGGAGCAAGGTGGGCGTCTCGGCCGCGCGGGCGATCGCCATTCCCTTGGCTATCGCCTGCGTCCGGCCACCTTCGCGCAGCCAGATGCCACCATGGCTGGCGTGAAGGGAAGGCAAGGCGGCAGGATCGATCACCCGTCCGGCTTAGGCGAGCAGGAACAAAAGGAAAACTGAAAATGGATCAGTTCATCTGATGCGGGGCCAGATCATCGGCATTCGGCCAACGCGTCCCATGCTGTCCGTTTCTATCATTCATCATGCCGAAGGCGACGTGACTTCTGCTGCGTGGAAATGCCGTTTCCTTTCCGCCCGTGCGGGGTTAGGGGCTGTGCATCATGACTGTCTCCGAAACTCTCCGCCCCGCCGCGCAGGCGTCCAAGGCCTGGCCCTATGAAGAAGCGCGCAAGTTGCTCAAGCGCTACCAAAACGGCGCACCTGAAAAGGGGCACATCCTGTTCGAAACGGGCTATGGTCCGTCGGGCCTGCCGCATATCGGAACATTCAACGAAGTGCTGCGCACCACGATGGTTCGCAACGCCTATCATGCGCTGTCGGATATTCCGACGCGCCTGATTGCGTTCAGCGATGACATGGATGGTCTGCGCAAGGTGCCGGACAATGTGCCCAACCAGGCGATGCTGACCGAGTATCTAGGCAAGCCACTCACCCAGGTGCCCGATCCGTTCGAGAAGTTCGAAAGCTTCGCGCATCACAATAATGCGATGCTGCGCGCGTTTCTCGACCGCTTTGGCTTCGATTACGAGTTCGTATCGGCCACCGACCGCTATCGATCGGGCGCGTTTGATGACGCGCTGAAGAATGTCCTGCGCCATTATCAGGACATCATGGACATCATGCTGCCGACCCTGCGCAAGGAGCGGCAGGCGACCTATTCGCCCGTGCTGCCGATCAGCCCCAAGAGCGGCATCGTGTTGCAGGTGCCGGTCGAGGTGCTGGACGCCGACGCCGGCCTCGTCCGTTTCGAGGATGAGGGCGAAGTGATCGAGCAGTCGATCCTCTCCGGCGGTGCTAAGCTGCAGTGGAAGGTCGATTGGGCGATGCGCTGGGTTGCGCTGGGCGTCGATTATGAAATGGCGGGCAAGGACCTGATCGATTCGGTGACGCAATCGTCGAAGATCTGCCGCGCGCTCGGGGCGCGGCCGCCGGAAGGCTTCAACTATGAGATGTTCCTCGACGAGAAGGGCGAGAAAATCTCAAAATCTAAGGGCAATGGTCTAAGCCTCGAGCAGTGGCTGACCTATGGACCGCAGGAAAGCCTCGCCTTCTACGCCTATCGGGAACCGAAAAAGGCCAAGCAGCTGCACATGGGCGTCATTCCCCGCGCGGTGGACGAATATTGGCAGTTCCGCGGCAATTATCCTAATCAGGCGATCGAGCAGCAGCTCGGTAACCCGGTTCATCATATCCATGACGGGAAGCTGCCCGAGGGTAAGCTGCCGGTCACTTTCGGCCTGCTGCTGAACCTGGTGGGGGTGATGGGCGATGCCAGCCGTGAGCAGGTATGGGGCTATCTCCAGAATTATGTCGCGGACGCCAGTGCGGAAACCTATCCGGAACTGGATGCGCTGATCGGTCATGCGCTGGCCTATCATCGTGATTTCGTTGCGCCGACGCTTAAGCGGCGCGCGCCCGAGGCGAACGAGGCCGCTGCCCTGCGGAAGCTGGATGAGGAACTGGCGGCGCTGCCGACAGGCGCGAGCGCGGAGGATATCCAGAACATCGTTTATGCGCTGGGCAAAGATGAAGCCTATGGCTTTGCCGAGCTGAGAGACTGGTTCAGGGCGTTGTACCAGACGCTGCTGGGCGCGGATCAGGGCCCTCGCATGGGCAGCTTCATCGCATTGTATGGCATTGAAAATAGCCGCCGCCTGATCGCCGAAGCGCTCGGCTGAGCCCGATCGGAACATTCGAACAGCCGGAGCGTTTTTCTTCTGGTCCACCCCCTTTCGGACTGATGGCGTGCCTTGCGCGCGTCATCGGCCGCGCCTGCTCGGAGACGAGCGGCGCGGCCAAGGGGTTTCCGTCAAACAACTAGAGCGTTCCTGGGGCCGAACTTGGCTGACATGCGCAAGCGTGGCTGAGTTGCGCAAAGAAAACGGCCCCCGGAAACCAGGGGCCGTTTCATTTACTCAAACGTCTTCTTTACCAGAAAAAGCCACGATGGACTTCCATGACGCGGCCGCTGCGGACGTTCACCAGCAGCACGTCATTATAGTGCCTTACCCACCGCAAATTGGGGTTGTTGGGACGCGGCAGGCGATAACGATAGGGATCGCTGATATAATAGCGCGAGCTGTAGTAGCTCGGGCGGAGCTGCGACCCTGCTTCCCAGCGATTGTAGCGGAAAGGAGCCCGCCAGTTACCGCCGCGATAAACGTCACGGTGCGAGCGGCGATAGTCGCGCCAATCTTCCCGCAATTCCTGACGCGCGTCGCGCACATCGCGGCGCTGCTCACGCACATCGTGGCGGCTACCATAGCGCTCCGCGTCGCGCAGTTCGCGCTGTTCCTGACGAAGGTCACGCGCGCTGTCGCGTACCTCCCCACGCGATTGGGCCATGACGGCGCCCGGCATCGCTGTGGCGGCGATCAGGCCGAGGATGATCAACTTACGCATATATCTTCTCCCATCAGCTTGGCGGACTGAACCAGCGGGGGATTTAACCTTTGTCCCTGTGGCCGGTTCCGCTGCCAACGGATTGCTTATGCATCTCTCACGCTGAACCATGCGGGAACGAGACTGTCAGGAATCAGTCATTTATGTCGCGAATTGTATCGTCCGTCTGAACAACTCTGCCCTCCGTCAGGCGGTCCAGCGACGTTCCCGAAACCATTTGGTGACGACATATTTGATGCCCTTTTCCACCGGCCGCGCAGCGTGCAGGCTCAAGGGATTGGGTGCGCCATCCGGTTTCATATTGTTCCAGATGAGGATCATGCCCTCGACCGGCGGCACCATGAATTCGCAATGAGGGAAATGCGTTTCCCCGCCTGTTTCGACGGGAGATAGATAGATCATCGCGGTCCAACTGCGCTGGCCGCCCGTCTTCATCATCGCTGGCCAGTAATTTGCGGTAACGGGGAAGAAGTCGCAATGCGCCTTATACTCTTGGCCAAGGGCGTAGCGCTGGCCCTGCAGCGTTTCGCCATGATCCGGCGGCAGGCCCGTAAGCGCACAAATGCGGTCGCTGACAAGGCTCACCAGGACATCCCTAGGGTTTAGATTGCAGCTATGGCTGGTGCGATAGTCGGAATTGGCGCTGCCCGAAAAGAGCGTCGAAGGCTGCGCATCGGAATCGATCATCGCGCGCAGGGCGGCGCACTCCTCCGCATCGAGGAAATGATGGCGGCCATAGATTTCCAGGCCTGGCGCATCGATTCGGCTGACCATGGGATTACGGTCCAGCTTCGCGCGAACCGCTTCGCCGATCCTCGCCCGAATGTCAGAAGCGATGCCGCCGTCATCGATCACGTCCGTCATGTGCGTTTCCTGCCCCGGCGGCCTCATCTGTGCAAATAAAAAGGGCCCGGAGCACTTGGCTCCGAGCCCAATCGATCGTGCAGGATCGATCTTCGCCTTACCAGAAGAAATCGTGGATCACGTCAACGACATAGCCGTCGCGTATATCGACTAGCAAGGCATCATCATAATAGCGGACCCAGCGCAGCGTCCCATAGGCAGGGGGCAGACGATAGGAATAGGGATCGTCAATCCAGTAACTGTTCGAGAACAGCAAGCTATTAAGGAAGATGCCGACCGAGAAACGGGTATAGCCGTAGTCCCAGCCGCGCGGCGCATAGTAGCGACCCGCCCGGTAGCGGTCGCCATAACGTGAGCGGTAGCTGTACCAGTCATAACGGCGATCCTGCCGCCAGCCATTGTCCCAACGCCGCTGGCCGTTCCAGCGCGTACGGTCATCAAACCGGCGTGGATTAGCCAGGCTGCCCCGCCAATGATTGCCGCTGCTCAGGCGATCATCCCGGCGATTATCACGCCATTCGGGCCGCTGCGTTTGGCGATTGTCGCGCCAGTCGGGGCGATCACCGGAGCGGCGATCATCCCGCCATTGCGGCCGCTGGGTCTCCGCCTGCTGCCTGATGCGGGTTTCGTTGCGCGATGCATCGCGAGCCGCATCGCCACGCGCTTCGCCCCTGCGCCATTGACGGTCAGGTCGCGGCTGCTCCGTTTGGATCTGCCCGCGATCCACCTGACGCTGCTGCCAGCGCTGGCCCGCTTGATCGCGCCTGCTGTCATCGCCTCGCTGTTCGCGCGTTGCGTCGCGACTACGGGGGCCATCGCCGTCCTGACGCGCCGCGCGTTCGTCGCCACGGCCGCGCCAGCCATCCTCTCTACCTTGGGCATAGGCCGGAGCGATCCCGCCCAGGACCGTCGCGGTCATCAGCCCTGCCAACATCATTTTCTTCAACATGATCTTCGCTTTCCAAAGGGGCGCCATGCCCCGCATGTTGCTTTTTTATTACCGTCGTCATGTCGTGAGGCTGAACTTGCCTGTCAGCGATTTGAAAGAATCTTCTACATTTCGGAAAGCCTTGCTGCACATGCGTTTGCATGAATGAGTCGCACGGAAAAACGACCAACTGCTGTCGCTCAACTGTAATACTAATCTAAATCAGTGCGCGCGACCTTAACTGCCTTTAGGACCAACGAGTGAAAAGAACGTCCAACGCCGGCCGTGTCCGACAGGCCCTTCGTGATGCGACGATGGTTAACCATCAGCGTGTGGACGAATTATTCTCTGATTTCCCGCTCGATTCTCGTGATGGCTATGGCGCTTTTCTGAGGGCGCATGCGCGCGCGCTCGCGCCGTTGGAGCAGTTGGCGAGGCCGGATGCGCCGCGCCTGCCGCGCCTGATGGAGGATCTCGCTGCGTTGGGTAAAGCCTTGCCTGAGCCGTTGGCGGTGGAGCGGCGGGGCGATGAAGCCTTCCGCTGGGGCGCGCTTTATGCGTTGGAAGGCTCGCGGCTTGGCGGAGCGATGCTTGAACGTCGCGTGCCGCCCGGCCTCCCGCGCGCTTATCTGTCGTCGGTGCATGGCAAAGGCGGCTGGATCGCTTTTCAGGATGCGCTGGACAAAGCCGCCGACGATGGCGGTGAGGATTGGATTGACGGCGCCATTCAGGGTGCCGATGCAGCCTTCGCCCTCTTCGCAGCCGGAGCTGCCGCAGAGCGGGCGGGCCTGAATGGCTGACGGCCGCGAACCGGACGTGACCGCTTTCGCTGTCGATATCAGCAATTGCGATCGAGAACCGATCCATGTTCCGGGGACGATCCAGCCCTTCGGCTTCCTCGTCGCGTTGACGGCGGACTGGCTGGTGTCCCGCGTCTCGGCGAACAGTAGTGCCTTTATCGGCCTTTCGCCCCAGGAGATGCTGGGTCGGCCGATCAGCGAGCTGTTCCGGGGTGAAGCGATACATTCGCTGCGCAACCGCATTACCCTGCTGCGCGGTCCTGATGCGGTGGAGCGGATATTCTCGCTGATATTGATCGACTGTTTTCCCCCGTTCGACATCGCGGTGCATTTTTCCGGATCGCTGGTGGTGATCGAAGCTGAACCTGCCCGCGCCGATGAGATGGAGGCGACCAGCATGGTGCGCTCCATGGTCGCGCGACTGGCCCAGACGGACAGCATGGCGGCCTTTCTGCGCGATGGCGCCAGGCAGGTGCGGGCACTGACCGGCTTTGACCGGGTCATGGTCTATCGTTTCGCCGACGGCGGCGATGGCGAAGTCGTGGCTGAGGCTTTGCGCCCCGGCATCGATAGCTTTTTCGGTCTGCACTATCCCGCGTCCGATATCCCGGCGCAGGCGCGCGCGCTTTATCTGCGCAACATCTTCAGGGTGATCGCGGATGTGCAGGCGCAGCCGGTGCCGGTCGTGCCCATTCTCGACCCTGCTGGCGCGGCGCTGGACATGTCGCTGTGCCTGCTGCGCGCTGTTTCGCCCATCCACATCGAATATTTGGGCAATATGGGTGTGGGCGCGTCGCTCTCCATCTCGATCATCGTCGAGGGGCGGCTTTGGGGCTTGTTCGCTTGCCACCATTATGGGCCGCGCCTGCCCAGTTTCGCCCAGCGCAGCGCGGCGGAGTTGTTCGGCCAGATCTTCTCCATGATGCTGGAAAGCCGTGAACGGGCGGAGACGGCGGACTATGAAGGCAAGGCGCGGCAGGTCGCCGACCGGCTGATGTCGGCGGTCGCGCAGGATCACGACCTGTTGTCTAACGCCCGTTGGCTGGGCGACGTCATCTTCGATACCGTGCCTGCCGATGGCGTGGGCGTCTATATAGATGGCGACATGACGCTGGCCGGGCTGACCCCAGATAAGTCGGCCTTTGCTGCGATCGTGTCGATGCTCAATCGGACGGCGGCAAGCCAAGTCTATACTACCGACAGTCTCAGCCGGATCATGCCGGAAGCAGCGGCCTATGCGGATCGGGCAGCGGGCCTGCTTGCCATCCCGTTGTCGCGCCGCCCTCGAGACTATGTCGTCCTGTTCCGGGCCGAGCAGATGCGATCGGTGCGCTGGGCGGGCAATCAGGAAAAGCATATAGAATATGGGCCGAATGGACCCCGCCTGACGCCGCGCAAAAGTTTCGAAGAATGGTCGGAGCTGGTGAAAGGCACGGCGGTCGCCTTCAGCCCGGCCGAACTGCGTGTTGCCGAAGCGCTTCGCACCGCTTTGCTGGAAGTCGTCCTCCGCCTGTCGGATTCGGCGCATGAGGAACGGCAGAAGGCGCACGAGAAGCAGGAACTGCTGATCGCCGAACTCAACCATCGGGTCCGGAACATATTGTCGCTGATCCGCGGGCTGCTGTCGCAGACGCGCAATAGCGCGCGATCGGTGGATGAGTTCATCGCGACGCTGGAAAGCCGCGTCCAGGCGCTTGCCCGCGCCCATGACCAGATCACGGCTGACCGCTGGGCGCCCGCGCGGTTGCAGGACCTGATTGAGGTGGAAGCCGGTGCTTATCTCGGTGAGCGGCGCGACCGGGTGAAACAGACGGGTCCCAATGTCCTGCTGACGCCGTCGGCCTTCACGGTGCTGGCGCTGGTGATCCACGAACTGCTGACCAACGCGGCGAAATATGGCGCCTTGTCGGATGGCGGAACGGTTTCAATCGACTGGCATGTCGATCCGGACGGCAGCTTGCTGCTTCACTGGCTGGAAAGCGGCGGTCCCGCAGTGGTCGCGCCGACGCGGCGCGGTTTCGGGTCCACTGTGATCGAACGATCGATCCCCTATGACCTGGATGGCAAGGCGGAGATCGCCTACCGCCTCGCCGGGCTGGAGGCGCATTTCTGTATTCCCTCTGCCCATATCGCGTCGGTTCTGCCGGATGTAAGCGGCGCGGAACGGACGAAGCCGGTGGCTGTTCCCACCCCGGAATTGCTGAAGGGGCGCAACATCCTTTTGGTCGAGGACAATATGATCATCGCCATGGATGGCGAGGACGCGCTGCGCGACCTGGGCGCCGACGTCGTCACGGCCGGCAGCGTTAGCCGGGCGCGCGAGGCGCTAGCACTGCGGAACATCGACTTCGCCGTGCTGGACTTCAATCTAGGCACGGAAACAAGCCTGCCGGTCGCCGACCTGCTGGCGGAGCAGGGTATCGGCTTTCTATTTGCAACCGGCTATGGCGACGGGCTGGACCTGCCGGAGCGGTTTGGCGGCATCACGTTGATCAAGAAGCCCTATTCCAATGTGACCTTGGCGCAGGCCATCGGTCCCGCCATTGGCGCCAAAGCCAGCTGAGGCAGCAGGAAACCCATTGTTTCGCCCTCCAAGCTTGCGCAGCGGAGCGTGCCGCCCGATGTTCGGCGGATGAAACAGCCAAGTCTTTACATTCCGCATGGCGGAGGCCCTTGCTTCTTCATGGACCCGGCCGATCCTGACCGTCTATCCAGCGATCCCATGTGGCATCCGATGCAGGATTATCTTGCCCAGCTGATCGCGCGCCTGCCCGAACGCCCGCGCGCGATGCTGATTATTTCGGGTCATTGGGAGGAGCCCGTGTTTACCGTGCACCAGGGCGAGCATCCCCCGCTTCTGTTCGACTATTATAATTTCCCGCCGCACACCTACCAGCTGCGCTGGGACGCGCCCGGAGCGCCTGCGATCGCCGCGCGGGCGGCCGAGCTACTTCGCGATGGTGGCTTGCCGGTTGCCGACGAAAGCGAACGGGGATGGGATCATGGCGTCTTCATCCCGATGAAGGTGGCGCGGCCAGAAGCGGACATCCCGGTCGTGCAACTGTCGCTGCGTCAAGATCTGGATCCGGCCGCGCATATCGCCGCCGGTCGCGCCCTAGAGCCGTTGCGCGACGAAGGGGTGGTGATCATCGGATCGGGCATGAGCTTCCACAATATGCGCGTGCGCGATTCGGAGGCGCGGACGCCCTCTCTGTTGTGGGACGAGGCATTGACCGAAGCTGTCACCGACCCCGATCCCGGACGGCGCGCGGCCCGTGTGGCAGCCTGGGATGTGCTGCCGGAGGCGCATTTTGCGCACCCGCGCGAAGAGCATCTTCTGCCGCTGATGGTTGCGGTCGGCGCAGGCGGTGACGATGCGGCGCGTGTCGATCATCAAAGTGCGGTGCGGGGCTGGCCGATATCGGCCTACCGCTTCGGCTAAGGCGCGTTCAGGGGCGGCGAAGCGCTGGGACGGCGCGCGCGGCGTCCTCTGGCGTCACCCCGGGCGGAGGGGCGGCCTCGACCTGCTCCTCGCCGCGCATGACTTTGCCAGCGCGTTTGATGGCTGCTCGCAGCCGCGGGTAGATGCCGCAGCGGCAGATGTTGGTGATTGCGGCGTCTATCTCCTCATCGCCCGGATCAGCGTTGCGCTTGAGGAGCACGGCCGCCGTCATGATCATGCCTGGGATGCAGTAGCCGCATTGCGAGACATTGTCGGCGGCGAACACTTGTTGCAGCGGATGGCCGCGATCGGGGGACAGCCCTTCTATCGTCGTGACGAAGCGGCCTTCCGTTTCCCGGATCGTCACTTGGCACGACCGCACCGCTTGCCCGTCAATATCGACGGTGCAGGCGCCGCAATGGCCCGTGCCGCAGCCATATTTGGTCCCGGTGAGGTTCGAAGCATCGCGCAGCGCCCATAATAGAGGTGTGTCGGGGTCCATGCGATACTGGACAGGCCGGTCGTTCACCGTGAACTTGGTCATGCGTCCTCGCTGTCCTCAACCTTATGATAGAGCACTTCGTTGCGAACGTGGATGATGCGCGATGCCAGGCGAATTTCCTGGATGAAGGTGCCGAAAGCCGCTGCCTGAACCAGCATGGCGAGGCTGAAAAGGATCGCGATCGGGGTGCCGAGATGCGCGCCGAACAGATTGCCCGCGAACAGCAGGATCACGACAAGGCAGACGGCGCAGGCTGAGGCTACCGAGAGAAAGATCGCCATGTTGACGACACTCATGCGCCGGTCGAGCACGCGGATTTCGCCGACCATGCGATCATGCTCCTTTCCCCGTGAGGAAAGGATCTTGTCCTCCAGCCGCCTTGCTCGATCAATGATGCGAGCGAGCCGGCCGACACAGACATTGAGGAACGCGCCGATGCCCGCGAGCAGGAACACCGGCGCAAGGGCGAGCTGGATCGTCTGCGCGACCTGCGAGACCTGGGGCAGGGGGATCATCGGTAAGAGGGTCTCGCCTGCTGCCCGGCCTTCCTTTGATCAGGCAGCGCCCTTGGCGGGCGTGTTGATGCCCATGGACTTGAGATACTGCTTGATGTTGCGCGCCGCCTGCCGCAGCCGCTGTTCATTCTCGACCATCGCGATGCGCACATAGCCTTCGCCGTCCTCGCCATAGCCGACGCCTGCGGCCACGGCGACCTTCGCGTGGGTGAGCAGCTGCTTGGAAAATTCCAGGCTGCCCATGTCCTTGAGCGCAGGAGGCAGCGGGGCCCAGGCGAACATCGATGCCTTGGGCGCGGGAATTTCCCAGCCTGCCCGCCCAAACGCCTCGACCATCACATCGCGGCGCTTGTGGTAGAGTTCGCGGTTCTTCTGAACGATGTCCTGCGGTCCGTTGAGCGCAGCGCATGCAGCCGCCTGAATGGGCGTGAAGGCGCCATAGTCGAGATAGGATTTCACGCGCTTCAGCGCCGAGATCAGCTGGCGGTTGCCCACGGCAAAGCCAATGCGCCATCCGGCCATCGAATAAGTCTTGCTGAGCGATGTGAATTCGACAGCCACATCCTTCGCGCCCGGCACCTGCAGGATCGAAGGCGTCGGATTGCCGTCATAATATAGCTCGGAATAGGCGAGGTCGGAAAGGACCCAAACCTTGTTCTCCTTTGCCCAGGCCACCAGCCGCTCGTAAAAGGCGAGATCAACCGTCTCTGCTGTCGGGTTGCTGGGATAGCCTACGACCAGGATCGAAGGGCGCGGCACCGTGAAGGCCATCGCCCTTTCAAGCGATTTCCAATAATGTTCGTCAGGCGTGGTCGGAACCGACCGGATGGTCGCGCCCGCGATGATGAAGCCGAACATATGGATCGGGTAGCTGGGATTGGGGGCCAGCACGACGTCACCGGGCGCGGTGATCGCGGTGGCGAGGCTGGCCAAGCCCTCCTTCGATCCCATGGTGACGACGACTTCGGCCTCTGGATCTAGGTCCACGCCGAAGCGGCGGCCATAATAATTGGCTTGGGCGCGGCGCAGGCCGGGAATGCCCATCGACTGGGAATAGCCATGGGCGCTCGGCTTTTGCGCCACTTCGCACAATTTGGCGATGACATGATCGGGCGGAGGCAGATCAGGATTGCCCATGCCAAGATCGATAATGTCCTCTCCCGCGGCTCGCGCGGCGGCCCGCATCGCGTTGACTTCAGCGATGACATAGGGCGGTAGGCGCTTCATGCGGTAGAATTCTTCGGACATTATAGGGCTTTCCTGAAAGGTCTCCATAGGGGATAGTGACGCACGCGCTTTTGACGCGACGTTCTCCGGCTATAGCCCGCCGGGCAGCCTCGCGCCAGAGAAAGCGGCGCATATAAGGATGCCAGGAGGAGGAAGGTGGCCATGGAAGCGCAGAACCTCAACGAACCGCACCTGCCGACCCTTGAACAGATGCAGCAGTGGACGGAGGTGATGGGCCGGGCGCAGCAATTGCTGCTGGAGCAGGCGGCCGGAGCCACGGGCCGGGCGCTTCCCTTCAACCCCGATGCTGTGGCGCGCATCCAGACCAGCTTTGCCAATGAAGGGCTGGCGCTGTGGCAGCGCTTCCTCGATTCCGGCGGCATGCTGCGCGACCAGGCCGAGCCTCCACCGCCCAGCAGTCCGGCCGCGCGCAAGGATCGACGCTTTGCCGATCCGGCCTGGTCGAACCATCCTTTTTATGACCTGATCCGCCAAAGCTATCTGCTGCTGTCCGACTATCTGCTGAAGCTGACCGATGCCGTGGATGGGGTGGATCCCAAGCAGAAAGCAAAGCTGCGCTTTGCTACCAGCGGCATGCTCGACGCTGTTTCGCCCAGCAATTTTCCGCTCACCAACCCGCAAGTGATGGAAAAAACGCTGCAGAGCGGCGGCGAGAATCTGGTCAAGGGCCTTCAGCATATGCTGGCCGACATGGAAAAAGGGCAGCTCACGCAGACGGATGGCGCGGTCTTTGAGATCGGCCGCAATATTGCGACGACGCCTGGCAAGGTCATCAAGGAAACGCCGCTTTACCAGTTGATCCACTATACGCCCACCACCGATAAGGTGCTGGAGACCCCGCTCGTCATCTTCCCGGCCTGGATCAATCGCTTCTACATCCTCGATCTGTCGCCGGAAAAAAGCTTCGTCAAATGGGCGCTGGACCAAGGTATCAGCGTCTTTCTTGTCTCCTGGAAATCGGCCGACGCATCCATGAAGGACCTGCTGTGGGATGACTATATCCTGCGCGGACAGGTCGATGCGATCGATACCGTGCGCGAGTTGCTGAGTGTGCCGAGCGTTCACACGATCGGTTATTGCGTAGCGGGGACGACGCTGGCCGCGACGCTGGCGCTGCTCGCTGCGCGTGGAGAAGCGGATAAGGTGGCGAGCGCCACCTTCTTCACCGCTCAGGTCGATTTCAGCGAGGCAGGCGACCTCAGCCTGTTCGTCGATGATGATCAGATGAAGCTGGTCGATCAGCTATCGACCAGCGGCTTCCTGGACGGGCGCTATATGGCAGCGACCTTCAACCTGCTGCGCGGCCGCGACCTGATCTGGAACTATGTCGTCAACAATTATCTGTTAGGGCAGGATTATCCGCCCTTCGACCTGCTGTACTGGAATGGCGACACGACCAACCTGCCCGCCCAGTGGCACAAAAATTACCTGACGCAGCTTTACCGCGACAATCAACTGGTGGTTCCGGACGCGCTCAGCATTGACGACACTCCGCTCGACCTGCGCAAGGTGGAGACGCCGCTTTATATCCAGGCCGGACGGGAAGATCATATCGCGCCTGCCGAAAGCGTGTGGAAAGCGACCTCGCATTTTTCCGGGCCGATAAGATTCCTGCTCGCCGGGTCGGGCCATATCGCGGGCGTCGTCAATCCGCCCGCAGCGGGAAAATATCAATATTGGAGCTGTGACGAACTGCCCAAGAGTTTGGAGGACTTTGTCGCAGACGCGAAGGAGACCAAGGGCAGTTGGTGGCCGGACTGGGCTGAGTGGATCAAGTCCCTGGGTGATTCGACGGTGTCCGCGAAAAAAGGTGGACGTGTGCCGGGCAAGGGGTCGCTCAAGGCTCTGGAAGATGCGCCCGGACGCTACGTAAAGCAGCGCTGACGCGCTGATTTGTCTGTCCTTTTTGCGGGTATAAATCGCCGCTAAGTGGGACTGATGCCTTCCGTTTGCTGCACTGCACAAAATACTTGCACTCATCCTGCGCCATGTGTATTGTGCACTGCAACAACGGAGGATGTTTCCATGGCAGTGACTCCAAAGCCCGGCCGTCGCAAGCAAGTGGCCAAGAAGCCGTCATCGACGCTTTCAGCAGCTGAAGCGCTGAAGGCGGCGGAAGCGGCGGTGGCCGCGAGCCCCAAGGCGCCCCCAGCGCGGAAATCGGCTGAGGCTACAAAGGTCGCACCCAAGCCGACGGCTGCTGCCAAGGCCAATCCGGCCGCGATCGCAGCCGCGACAACGGCGGTCGATGCAGCGCCAGAACCAGCCGCGCCTCCCGCTATCGAACCTTTGCCGTCCGCACCGGCACCGCTGGTGGAAGAGACCAAGGTCGAACCCAAGGAAGTCAAGAGCCTGTCATCCAAGGCCGGGCCGGTAGAGCCCGAATCGCTGCCTGCCACAGAAGGAACCAAGATGATGAACGATGTGATCGAGACCGGAAAGAAGTTCGCTGAAGAGACCAAGGCCAAGCTGGAAACGGCTTATGCCGATTTCAACGAGAAGGCGAAGGCCAGCGTTGAAAAGTCCACCAAGGCCATCGAAGAGCTGAGCGACATCGCCAAGGGCAATGTTGAGGCGCTGGTCGAATCCGGCAAGATCGCCGCCAAGGGCATCGAGACCCTGGGTCAGGAAGCCGTCGATTACAGCCGCAAGAGCTTCGAGAAGGCAACTGCCTCGCTCAAGAGCTTTTCGACCGTCAAGACCCCGACCGAGTTCTTCCAGCTGCAGAGCCAGCTCTTCTCCAGCAGCTTCGACGAGCTGACCAAGGAAGCGGCCAAGAGCAGCGAAGCGCTGATCAAGCTGGCCGGTGATGTTGCCCAGCCGCTCACCGCGCGCGTGACCGTTGTCACCGACAAGGTGAAGTCGCTCGCCGCCTGATCTGCCCGCAGACCAGTCGACGCACAAATATTACGGCTCCTGCCTGAGGGCGGGGGCCGTTTTGTTGACCCACGCGCGGCGCACGATGACTTGCAGCCTGCGCCCCTTGCCATGACGGCCGGAATCGCCATATTCTCACCCGACATGAGCAGCATCAGCACAGTGGCATTTCCCCTCCTAATGGCGGGCAGGGATCAGGACGATCAGGGCGAGGGCCCCGGTGGCCCCAATGTGGGTATCGCCACCCGCACGCGCGCCCGGACTAAGAAGCCGTCGCTGTACAAGGTGCTGATGCTGAACGATGATTACACGCCGATGGAATTCGTCGTGCATGTGCTGCAGCAATTCTTCCGGATGGACATGGAGGAGGCGACGCGCGTCATGCTGCACGTGCATCAGCGCGGCGTCGGCGTGTGCGGCATCTTCAGCTATGAGGTGGCGGAGACGAAGGTGAACCAGGTGATGGACTTCGCCCGGCAGAACCAGCATCCGCTTCAATGCACGCTGGAAAAGGCCTGAACGTCAGCCAAGTGCCGGGTGCCGGTGAGTAAGGTTATCTTATATTAACGATAACCGGCTAGCCCGGCGCGGTGATGTCTGTCCCGCTTCGTTCTCCTTCTTCATTTTTCACGCCGGTCATTGCGGGCGTCGCCTATTTCCTGATGGCGTCGATCGCTCTGCTTTGTTCGCGTTTTGAAGGTGGATTGGCGTTCATCTGGGCGGCCAACGCGCTGCTGATGGCGGAATTGCAGACATCGGAAACCCGCTACTGGCCACGCGTCATCGCGGCCTGCGGCATCGCCAGCATGATCTCGACGGCGCTGTTTGGCATGGGACCCGCAGCGGCCCTGCCAATGGCAGCCGTAAACATCGCCGAATCCCTGATCGTCGCCATCCTGTGCCGCCGTTTCATACCCGTGCATCTGGCGGATGGATCGAAACGGTCCTTGCTTGTGTTCATCCTCGCGCTGTGCCTGCCCGCGAACATGATTACGGGCTTGGGGGCAGCGATGGTGGCTTCCGCGTTAACGCCGGTGAAGTTCAGCGCGGCTTGGTTGCAGTGGTATAGCGGTCATGTGCTGGGTGGCCTGACCTGCACGCCTATCCTGACAATGCTGCTGCAAGGTCAGGTCAGCCGGTGGATTGAGCAAACGACTGGGAAGAAGAAGCTGGAGGCAGTGGGCCTTCTTATGGTCTTTGCTCTCATCACCGTTCACGTCTTTTTCCTGGCGCGATATCCGATGCTCTTCCTGCTGCTGCTACCCCTCGTGGTGATAGCGTTCCGGGTGGGGTCTCTTGGCGCTGCTGCATCCGTCGTACTGCTCGCGATCATCGGCGGCGCGGCCACGGTGACGGGCCATGGACCGCTCAACATGGTTCAAGGAAGCATTGGCGAGCGGACGCAGTTGTTCCAACTGTTCCTGGCGTTCAGCTTTGTCCTTTCAATGCCGCTCGCAGCCGAACTCAACGGCAGGCGCAGGCTTTTCCAAATGCTGCAGGCCAGCGAGGCGCGGTATCGCGCGATCGCTGAACATAGCGGCGACGTGGTCCTGAATGTCAGCGTCGATGGAGTCATAGAATATGCGTCACCGTCCGCTGCCGAGCAGATTGGCTGTGCGCCAGGCCTGCTGGTTGGGCGGCCGGCAGAGATTTTGGTCGATCCAGAGGATCGGCCTGAGGTGATCCGCGCTCACCGCCGCGCGCTCGCACAACCGGGCGATGTGCAGACGGTTGAGTTCCGCCCCTTGCTCTCCACTGATCGTGCGGACTGGTGCGAGATGGTGACCCGCGCGATGCTCGACGAACAGGGCTTGCCCATCGGAGTGGTGAGTACGGTTCGCGACATGTCGCGCCACAAGGCGCGGCAGCGTGCGCTGCAAAGGGTGGCGGCAGTCGATACCCTGACCGGGGCCGACAGCCGTTGGGCATTTCTGGAGAAGCTGGAACAGGAAATCCAGCGGGTTGCACGCGGCTCGCATGCCTGCTTGCTGCTCATCGACATCGACCATTTCAAGTCGGTGAATGACCGCTTCGGACACGGCGCGGGCGACAAGGTATTGTCGGGATTTGTCGAGCGGTTGCGCCCTGGCTTGCGTGGAGGTGATAGCATCGGTCGGCTGGGAGGGGAGGAATTCGCGGTCCTGCTGACCGGCACTGACATCCAGCGTGCAACCATGGTATGCGAACGACTGCGCAACATGGTCTCTGCGCAGCGCATCAGCGCTGACGGTGTGCAGACGATCGCCGTGACGTTCAGCGCCGGCTTGGTGGAGCTGGATGGAAAAGCGGGGAGGGCCGAGCTGCTGGAAGCTGCAGACAAGGCGCTTTATCGTGCAAAGAACAGTGGCCGGAACTGCCTGCGCCTAGCGGCTTAGCGCGGCTTCAAGCAGGCCGATCCGATCCGGTCAACGCTATAAAATATGTCCGATGATATGTTGTAACTTCATCTGCTTCGGCTTATGTAGCGGTCACCATGCCGATCAGCATCCGCTCCAGCCTTTTGAATGGCCGTATCGATCGCCTAGCGATTGCGCTGTCGGGCATGTGCGTGGCCCATTGTTTCGCTACCGCGGTGCTGTTGGGCGTGCTGGCTTCTGCGGGTGGGATTTTTGAAAATCCTCTCATTCATGAAGTTGGACTGGTGTTTGCCATCCTGCTCGGCGCTGTGGCGCTCGGTCATGGCGCGATCGAGCATGGCTTCATGATGCCCGCTGCGATCGGCTCGTTGGGACTCGGCATCATGGCAGGCGCGATGACGCTGGACCATGGATGGCTGGAGAGTGCCTACACCCTGCTGGGTGTGGCTACGCTTGCGCTGGGTCACGACCTCAATCATCGAGCCGGGCGTTAACCCAGCCTATTCGGCGGAATAAGAAAAGGGGGCCGGAGCCCCCTTTTTCGTTTCAGCCCACGGACCGGTCAGACATGCTTGCGGTCCAGATGATGCTCACCTTTTACCCAGCGGACCGTTCCCGTGCTGGCGCGCATGACGACGCTGTCCGTAGTGAGCTTGCCGCCCGGCAGACGCTTGACGCCGCCCAGCAGTGATCCGTCGGTAACCCCGGTTGCGGCGAAGATACAGTCGCCCTTCGCCAGTTCCTTCAGGTCATAGACCTTGTCGAGATCGGTGATGCCCCATTTGAAGGCGCGCGCGCGCTCATCATCATTGCGGAACAACAGTTTGCCCTTGAACTGACCTCCAACGCAGCGCAGCGCCGCGCAGGCGAGAACGCCCTCAGGCGCGCCGCCTGAACCCATATACATGTCGATATTGGTTTCCGGGTTGGTGGTCGCGATCACACCCGCCACGTCGCCATCCGGGATCAGCATGATGCCGCATCCGATCGCGCGCAACTCGGCGATCAGCTTTTCATGGCGCGGACGATCGAGAACGCAGACGATGATTTCGTGCGGATGGACGCCCTTGGCCTTGGCCACCGCTTCGACATTGTCCCGAACCGGCTTGTTGAGGTCGATGATGTCCTCCGGATAGCCGGGGCCCACAGCCAGCTTTTCCATATAGACGTCCGGCGCATTAAGCAGGCCGCCTTCTTCGGAAATGGCCAGGACGGCGAGTGCGTTGGGCCCAGCCTTCGCCGTGATCGTCGTGCCTTCCAGAGGGTCCAGCGCGATGTCGATCTTGGGTCCGGTGCCGATCGCACTGCCGACCTTCTCACCGATGTAGAGCATGGGTGCTTCGTCGCGCTCGCCTTCGCCGATGACGACGGTGCCGTCCATATAAAGGTCGTTGAAAGCAAGGCGCATCGCTTCGACGGCGGCGGCGTCCGCAGCCTTTTCATCGCCACGCCCGATCAGCTTGGAGGCGGCAATGGCGGCCGCTTCGGTGACGCGCACCATCTCGAGCACCAAGACACGATCGAGAATCGAGCTAGCCTGCACCATGATAATCCCTCTGCTGTCTCTGTACGCACAGCGCGATAGGAGGTCAGTCCTGCCTTGTCGAGCCATCCAGCGGACTTCCAACCGCTTTTCACGGCGCGGATGCAACGGAAGACCGTCTGTGGCGTTGGGCGAACTGACAAACTCAAAGGGTCGTGATGATGATCGCCGCGCTGTTCGCCGCCAGCCTTGCCCACTCCGCGCCCTTGCCCACCAAGATTTCCGTTGCTGCCACCGCTCCCTGCCAGGCGGTGCCGGCGCTTTGCATCGTCAGCCGACAGGATAATGGCCGCCTACTTCCCGAGGGCGCAGGGGCCGGCCCCGATAATAAAATGAATGCTTATCGCTTCGACGCGCGGCCTTGCCGGGTGATCGGCAATATGGGCTGTCCCAAGCAGGCCCGGCTGCGGTTGTTCCGCTTGGGCGAGCCGCTGCGCGAGACGTTGATGAACAGCTTCATGCCTCGCTGAGGGAAGAGTTTGGCCTAGTCGAGGATGTGCATGACCATCGGCGTCTGCAGCAGGCTGTCCGATCCAGCGAGGCGTTCCAGCGTATTGAGGACGCAGCTTTCTTCGCCCGCATGGGTGACGATCGCCATCAACACGCTGTCATCGTGGCTCGCGCCACGTTGAATCATGCTTTCGATGGAAACGCCTGCGTCGCGGGTTGCTGCCGCGATCTCCGCCAGCACGCCGGGACGATCCTGCACCTTGAAACGGAGATAGGCGCGGCCGACGCGGGCTCCGGCATCGGCTGGCGGCTGTTGCGCCAGCGCCGCGACGGGCATCGCAAAGGCGTCGCCATATTCGTCGCGCGCGACATCGATCAGGTCCGCGACTACCGCCGATGCTGTCGGGCCGTCCCCAGCGCCGCGGCCCTGGAAGAAGAGGCGTCCGACGAAATTGCCCTCCGCAACCACAGCGTTGAGCGAGCCATCGACATGAGCAAGCGGATGGTCGAGCGGCACGAGCATCGGATGGACGCGCTGGAACAAGCCTTCCGGCCCGTTTTCCGCCATCCCGACAAGGCGAATGCGGTAACCGAGCGCCGCCGCTTCGGCGATGTCCTCGGCGAGGACATGGCGGATGCCGGTGACGGCGACATTGTCAAAGTCGAGTTCCGTGCCGAAGGCGAGGCTGGCAAGGATGGTCAGCTTGTGCGCTGCGTCCACGCCGTCGATGTCGAAGCTCGGGTCCGCTTCGGCAAAGCCCAGTTCCTGCGCTTCCTTCAGAACATCGTCGAAGCCGCGTCCTTCCTTCTCCATCGTGGTCAGGATATAATTGCACGTGCCGTTCAAAATGCCATAGACGCGGCTGATCTCATTCGCCGCCGCACCTTCGCGCATCCCCTTGATGACCGGGATGCCGCCTGCCACGGCCGCTTCATATTTGAGCGCGATGCCCGCTTTTTCCGCCAAAGCCGCCAGATCAAGGCCGTGATGCGCGAGCATCGCCTTGTTGGCGGTGACGAAGGGCTTGCCCGCTGACAGGCACTGCCGCGCCAGCGTAAGGGCCGGGCCGTCAGCGCCACCGATCAGCTCCACGACCACATCGATATCCTCCCGCCCGGGGAGGGTCGTCATGTCATCGACCCACTCAAAGGCAGACAGATCGACGCCACGATCCTTGTTGCGGTCGCGCGCAGAGATGGCGACGATCTGAATGGGGCAGCCTGCCCGGCGGGCGATCAGGTCTGCGTTGGTCTGCAACAGCCGGATCACGCCGCCGCCCACTGTGCCGAGGCCGACAAGCGCGACGCGCAGCGGGGCGTGGCGGTGCAGATTGGTCATGGTCGTTGCAGTCCTCAGGGGTGGCGTAAAGCCGCGCTGATAGCCGCCAATACGCCTCTGTCCAAGGAAAAGGACGAGGCGGTGGCGCCGGTGGGTTGTCAGAGCGGGGTTCGCGTGCGGCCGCAATTGCCAAGCGATTGGATAATCAGCGCGTAATCCACACGGGCCGCTTCGGCATCGGAAGGGGAGAGTGCGCGAACGGAGCGCTCCGGAAGCGCTGGCGGCAGGCTGCAGGCGAGGCGGTACCACAGAAGCGTTCCCGGCGCTGGCGGCCGCGCTGCTTCATCGACGATCTCGCCCAAGGCGACAGCCCATTTGGGTTCCTGTCCCGGGCGGCGCAGGATGGAAAGCGATACCGGCTCGCCACTGGCAGTGCGCAGGAATATCTGCGTCTCGCCTTCTCCCGCGACGGTACCGGCAACATGGAAGGCGTCGCCCAGTTCTATGATTCGCGGAGGTGCGCGTTCTGTCATTAAGTCGGAGAGGATTGTCTTTACCTTTTCCAAGGTAGCCGGCGTGGCAGGGATCTGTGCGTCGCGTGTGACGAGCTGGATCTCTCCGGGCCGTGCCGCCGGGCGTGCGAAGAGAATCACGTTAGCCTTTTTGAGTTTGGGCAGCTTTCCGCGGGCGTTGAGCGGCGCGTCGTAGAGGTAGTAAACCAGCGGGCTGATTCCGCTTTCGCCGCGAATCAGGTTGGTGACTTCCGCCTCGACATAGAGGCGTTTTTGACCTGCCGGGACATTTTGGGCTTGCTCGGCAGGTAGTGCAATAATGCTGCGGATGCGCGCGGCCGCGACCAGCGGCGCGGCGTCTGCCAGGTCCGCAAGATCGGAATAGGAAAGGATTGCGGGTTCCGTCGCCTGGTTCGTCTGAGCCGCTGAAACCTGCGGATATGCGGCTAAAATGAGGCATGCCGCAGCCATATTTCTGAAGGTCATGGAGGATTTGCTTTTCATGTTCGTCCTGTCCAGAGTCATCCGTGACATTGTTGCCACAGGCAAGTCATTCCGGTGTAAAATGTTAATCGCAAATGATCGTATCGATAAAGCGTTTGCGTGCCACGATGCGCCGCGATAGGAGTTCGCACGGTAGCAAATGGACGGATAGGGGCCAAAGGTGACCGGGGAGGACCCGGCCAGCTGGGGCCGTTTTTGGCTTATTTGCCGGATAACAATGGTAAGCTGAGTTAAGGAGTGTCGTTGCCGAATGGCCTATGCTGACCACTCGCAAGGATCGAGTCGCACGATCTCGATTATCATCGTCGCCCTGATTCACGCTGTTCTGGGTTATGCCTTCGTCACCGGTCTTGGCATGAAATATGTCAAAAAGGCGGCGGAACAGCTGAACGTGATCGACGTGAAGGAGGAACCGCCGCCGCCGGATGAGGAGCCGCCGCCGCCGCCGCCAGACCAACCGGTCGAGCCGCCGCCAGTCGTCGCGCCCCCGCCCATCGTTCAGACGCCGGCTCCGGCGCCACCAATCCAGACGGTGCGTACGCCGCCGCCGGTTTTCAACCCGGTTCCGGTTGCCGCACCGCCGCCCCCGGCCCCGCCGCCGCCGCCTGCTGTCCCAGCTTCGCGGGCAACCCCGCGCAGCTCGCCGGGAAGCTGGCTTAGCGATGCGGACTATCCGAGCCGCGCGCAGCGTGAGGAACGTTCGGGTACTGCCGGATTCAGGTTGGAAATCGGTCCGGATGGCCGTGTCACCAGCTGCACCATCACCTCTTCGACCGGTCATGCCGATCTCGACGAGGCGACCTGCCGCCTCCTGCCAAAGCGCGCGAGGTTCAAGGCGGCGACGGCTGCAGGAGGTGGGCCGATGTCCGACACGTACAACGGTCGTATCACTTGGCGACTACCTGAATAATTTTATCGGGAAGGCCGGCGCTGCCGCCGCCTTCCCCTTTTATTGATCCTTTTGAGAGGGAAGTCTTGAAAATGTTGATGTATCTCGCAGCCGCGGCCGCGCCCAAGTCGGAGAACCCGTACGGCCTGATGGAAGCTCTGCAGCAGGGCGGTACCATCGCCTGGACCGTGTTCATCATCCTTTGCGGCATGTCGGTCGGCACCTTCTACATCCTGTTCACCAAGCTCATCGAGCAGCAGAAGGTCCTCAACCAGGGCAAGAAAGTCCGCGCGACTTTCTGGCGCGCGCCCACGCTGAAGGAAGGTTCGGCGAAGCTGGAAAAGAACAGCGCCTACAAGCAGATCGTCGATGACGGCATCAAGGCGCAGGAAGAACACACCAAGCTGACCGATCCGGTCGAAGCGCATGACTGGCTGCACGGCTCGCTGGCTCGTTCGGAAGCCGCGATCAACTCGAAGCTGGGCACCGGCCTGGCGTTCCTCGCGACCGTCGGTTCGACCTCGCCGTTCATCGGTCTGTTCGGTACCGTTATCGGCATCTACCGCGCGCTCATCAAGATCGGCGCTGCCGGTCAGGCCTCGATCGACGCTGTCGCCGGCCCGGTCGGTGAAGCTCTGATCATGACCGCGCTGGGTCTGGCCGTGGCCGTTCCTGCGGTGCTTGCCTACAACTTCCTGCAGCGCCGTAACAAGTCGATCGCCGAACAGCTGAACGGCTTCACCGTCGATCTGCTGGCCCACCTCGTGTCGAACGGCGCTGTGAAGCCTTCGTTCGCCACTGCCCCGGCCGCTGCTGCCGCCAAGCCGGCCGCAGCTCCGACCAAGGCCTGATTGGGTCAAGGAGCCGGTGCGGGAACCGGCGGGCGGCTGCGACCGCCTGGGTTCCCCACCGGCCATGGGCCCCGTCCTGACGGGGCGCCATCGACACGGATGTTAGGATATTATCAATGGCAATGAGTGTTGGCTCCGACGGCGGTGATGACAAGCCGATGTCCGACATCAACACGACGCCGCTCGTCGACGTCATGCTGGTGTTGCTCATCATCTTCCTCATCGCGGTCCCGGTCGTCGTTCAGACGGTTCAGCTGCAGCTTCCCAAGGTCGCGTTCGAGCCGACGACGACGAAACCGGAAAATGTCTCGCTGTCGATCACGCAGGCCGGCGACGGCAGCTGCGCGGTTTATTGGAACCTGACCAAGGTGTCTTCGGATGAGCTGCTCGACCGCGCGGTCGCGAAGCTCGAGGCGGACATCAAGAAGGCGGGCGGCGTTGAAAATATGACGCCAGAGGATCTGCCTGAAGTGCATATCCGCGGCGACATCAATACGCCCTATCGGTGTATCGGCGGCACCATCTACACGATGCAGCGCGCCGGTTTCCCGAAGGTCGGCTTCATCTCCGAGCCCGAACCGGGTTCGACGGTGCAGCGGCTCTAAGTTTTTAGGAGTATCGCCCCATGGCTATGAGTGCCGGAAGTGAAGACGGCGAGCCGATGGTGGAAATGAACACGACGCCGTTGATCGACGTCATGCTCGTTCTCCTCATCATGTTCATCATCACCATCCCGATCCAAACCCACGCGGTGAAGATCGATCTGCCGCAGAACGCGCCGCCGACTGACAGCGTCATTGATCCTGTCAAGAACAAGGTTGCGATCGACCAGGGTGGCATCATCACCTGGAACGGTTCGGCCATCGACCTGCTGACTCTGCGTCAGTATCTTCAGCAGTCCCTGCGTCTGCCGGTGGAGCCCGAGTTGCAGTTCCAGCCCAATGCGGCGACCCGCTATGTCGTCGTTGACGAAGTGCTGGCGGAGATCAAGCGCGCTGGCGTCACGAAGCTGGGCTTCGTGGGCAATGAGCAATATGGTAACTTCTAAAGGCTGACTACGCCGCCGCCGTCTGGCCGGGAATGTTCGACTTCCCGCTTCCGGGCGCGGGCAGGGGTGACGCAATCAGCCTTTGGCTACTGATTATGGGGTCGCTTCGGCGGCCCCTTTTTTTCGACTTCAGTCCTTCAATGCTTCCTTAATCCTGATCGGCGATAGTGGGTCGCGAGGGACGCATGTGAATCATGGGCGCTGAACTACAAATTGACGTGAGCAGGAAGAACAGCCGATTGGCTGAGCGCCGGCATGTGCAAGTGCCCGTCAAGGTCCGCAGACCCGGAGAAAACTGGTTCAAGAGCCAAGTTGCGGATCTATCAGTCACCGGCTTCCGCCTGCAAAGCTTCATGAAGCTAGCGGCAGGGGATACCCTGTGGATCATGTTGCCTGGATTTGAGGGCCGCCGCGCGCATGTGCTGTGGGCTCGCGGTCATGAGGCGGGCTGTCATTTTGAGCGGCCCCTGCATCCCGCGATCCTGGATCATATCGTCAGGATCAGCCAGTAGGGCTTCCTGCAATGCGCTGCGGAAATCCGAGGGACGCAGCGCTGCAGTTACGAGTTGCGCCCCTCGCTTCGCTGTAATCGACCCACTTCTATACACGATGCTTTAATGCACTGACGGCGGGGTTCAGGCGGACGGAGAGTCTTGGAACTGGAGGTTGGCCAATCGCGCGTAAAGCCCCTTCTTCGCCATAAGGGCGGCATGATCGCCCTGCTCAACGACCCTGCCTGCATCAAGCACGATGATGCGATCGGCAGCACGGACGGTGGCCAGTCGGTGAGCGATCACGACTGTTGTGCGCCCCTTCATCAGCCGAGCGAGCGCATCCTGCACCAGCCGTTCCGATTCGGCGTCCAGGGCTGAGGTTGCTTCGTCCAGCAGCAGGATGGGGGCATTGCGCAACAGCGCCCGCGCGATCGAGAGGCGCTGGCGCTGGCCGCCGGACAGGCGCGCTCCTCCTTCGCCAAGATAGGTGTCCAGGCCCTGCGGCAGCGCGCGCAGGAAGGCTTCTGCGTTGGCGGCGCGTGCGGCTTCCCAGATCTCTTCATCGGTCGCGTCCCAGCGGCCGAAGCGCAGATTGTCGCGGGCAGAAGCGGCGAAGTTCACACTGTCCTGAGGGACCATCGCCATCATGCCGCGCACGGCGCTTGGGTCGGCTTCGGGCAAGGCGACGCCATTCAACCGGATCGTTCCCGAATCCGGATCGTAAAACCGCAAGGCGAGCTGGATCAGCGTCGATTTGCCCGCGCCCGAAGGCCCGACGATTGCAACGGTTTCGCCCGGTGCAATGTCGATCGTGACGCCATGAAGTGCGGCATCGTCCGGCCGTGTCGGATAGCTGAAATGCACCTGGTCGAACTGGAGGTGAGCCCCTTGGGGAAGCTGCGGCAGAGGTTTGGCGTTGGCAGGCGCGACAATTTCGGGCTGCGCGGTCATTAATTCGTGCAGCCGGCTGGCCGCGCCAGCGCCACGGAGCAGGTCTCCCCAGGTCTCGGAAAGCGCGCCAAATGCCCCGGCGACGAGGCCGCCCGTAAGGACGAAGGCAGCGATGCTGCCGCCCGACAGGTTGCCTGCCTTCACGTCCAGAGCGCCCTGCCACATCACCGCGACGACGGAGCCGAACACCAAGGCGATCACGACCGCCGTCATGGCGGCGCGGAGCAATATGCGTTGCCGCGCAGTTGCAAAGCCCTCCGCCACGGTCGCGTCAAAACGCGCGGCCTCTCGGCCCTCCTGCCCGAACGCCTGGACGATCTTCATCGCCCCGAGCACCTCAGCCGTCACACTGCCGACGGCTGCCAAACGATCCTGGCTGGCGCGGGAGAGCTTGCGGACGCGCCGCCCCAGGCTGATCATCACGAGCAGGATGACCGGGATGCCCAGCACGAGCAGCCCCGCCAGCTTCGGCGCAAGAGCGAACAGGTAGATGAGGCCGCCGACCCCGGTGACCAGGTTACGCAGCGCCACCGAAACGGCGGAGCCCACGATTTGATCGATGATGGCGGTGTCCGCCGTCATGCGCGACGCGATTTCGGACGGCCGGTTCTCTTCGAAGAAGCGGGGTTCAAGGCGCAACAGATTGGCTTGTGTCGCGGACCGGATATCGGCCACGACGCGTTCGCCGAGCCAGGAGACGAAATAGAAGCGGGCGGCCGTCGCCATCGCCAGGATCAACACGATCAGCAGCAGATATTGGAACCAGCGGCTGATGTCGCCGCCGCCCATGAAGCCTCGGTCGATGACCAGCCGGAAACCGCTGGGGATCGCGAGCGTCGCTGCCGAAGATACGATGAGCGCGGCCACGGCGGCAGCAATGCGGCCGGGATAGCGGGTGGCGAAGCGCCATAGCATCCCCAGGCTACCGAGGGAGGAACGCGCACTGCTGCGTGGGTCGAGCTTTTCCGCATCTTGCATGCGCGGCCGCTTAGCAGCCCCTTGTGCAAGCCTCAACGAGGATCAAAGGCGGTCCTGTCAGATGGACGGTGTAATTTCCGACGCCAGGGTCATGATCCGGCGCGGCCCGGTGCGACCGGTGAGCGCATAGGCCATGTCGCCAGCTTCCCAATAAGCGATGATATCGCTTGCCCGACGGGCGAGCAGAGGCCGCGCTTCGGCGGGTGTCTCTGCCCGGTCAGCGAAGAAGGAGAGCTGCTCGCCAGCCGGAGTGATGATCGAAACCGCGATGGCGGGGCTGTCGGGCGTGGGGAAAAGCTGAACATCGGTGACGCGCCAGTTGCGCGGCAAAGCCGGAAGGATGATCCCTGTGGAACGGCGAATTTCGTCGGCATTGAGCGTCGCGCTTTCGACCTGCGACGCCATATTTTGCCGTAACAGACCGGCGCGATGGGATGCGGCGGCCTCGTCAAGGAAGGGGCTTGCCTGCGCGGCTTGGGGAAATTCGCCGAGTGCGCCTCTCGCGATCCAGCCTGTGGCGAGCAGCGCCGCCATGGCTGCGGCGCGGCGGAGATGCCTCCAACTGCGGCCGCCTTCATTGTCATTTGCCACTGGCAGCGAGATGTCGCGCCTGCGCCCGACCAACGTGCCCTTCGTGCCGTCATGCATCAGGCGAAAGTCGATATGCGGCCAGCGCTGACGCCATCGGTGCGCGACAATCCGCTCGCCCGGGCGCGCCGCATCATCGAGCAGCACGACGGCGTTGGGTGACAGCCGCGCGAACAGGCTGTCGGCCGCACCGCGCACCAACGGATGGACCGACCAAGGCGGGCCGTCGATGATCAGCAGGTCGATATGATCGGGCAGGGCTTCGAGCGCATACCAGCGCCCCGGCCAGTCCGAGCTTTCTGACTTAAGCGGGGCATGGCGCAGGTCGGCTTCCAGGCCATGATCAGCGAGCCATGTCCGTGTCGCATCGACAAAGCCGCCATGCTGATCGAAGCTGGTCAATCGGCCGCCGCCATGCAGGGCCAACGCCCGTGCCGCAACCAAGGTGGACGCGCCTGCGCCGAGTTCGACTACCTGCGCAGGCCGCAAACGTGCGATTTCCCGCACGATATGGCGGAGAAAGCCGACATCGGCCTTCCAGCTGCCGAGATGGGGAAGGGCGTCATGCGGCAGGGCGAGTTCCTTGAGGAGGGCGCGTTTGTCAGCCTTGCGCCCCCCCGAAAGGCTGGCCAGCAACCATGGCCAGCTGATCGCGCCAAAACCCAGGCGCCAGGCGAGGTCCGACATTCGGCGTCGCGCGTCGTCGGCCTGCTGTTCGGCCAGGGGGAGGAAACCAGTCAGTTCGCGGGACGTCACGGTGCGCCGATCCTCATATTAAAGCCTGCGGGACTATGCGGCGGCTCGGGATTTTCGCATAGACCCCAAATCTGCTCCCTCTTTCGTCCGTTCAGGAAACGCCGATGACCCGTATAATTTCCGCGACCGTCGAACGCTGGCCCGTGGCGGGGGCCTTCATCATCAGCCGGGGCGCCAAGACATCGGTCGATGTGGTCCTGTGCACGGTCGGTGATGGGAAGCATGTCGGTCGGGGTGAGGGAACGCCGATATATTATGAGGGCGAAACCGCCGAAGCCTGCGCGGCCGCGATCAACGCCTATGATGGTCCGTTGAATCGCGACGCGCTGCTGCGGGGAATGCCACGCGGGGCGGCGCGCAATGCCCTTGACTGCGCACTGTGGGATCTGGAGGCCAAGCAGGCGGGCGTACCCGTCTGGCAGTTGGCGGGGCTCGCGCCGCCCGCTCCGCTGCCCACCGCCTTCACCATCAGCCTGAACGATCCCGCCCAGATGGAGGCGGATGCGCGGCTCGCCGCTGCCAAGGGGTTCGCCCTGCTGAAGTGCAAGCTCACGGGCGAGGGCGACCGGGCGCGAATCGCAGCTGTTCGGGCGGGTGCGCCCGATGCGCGGTTGATCGTCGACGCCAATGAAAGCTGGCATGACCTGGATATCGCAGCGGAAGCGGCGGCTCTGGCGCAGCTTGGCGTGGAAATGGTCGAGCAGCCGGTCTTTCACGGCCGTGAGGACAGGCTGGTAGGCGTGAAAGCGCCGTTGCCGCTGTGTGCCGATGAGAGCTGTCATACGCGGGCGGACCTTGACCGGCTCGGCGATTTCGACGCGGTCAATATCAAGCTCGACAAGGCTGGCGGGCTGACCGAGGCGCTGGCGTTGGCACGCGAAGCGCGCACCCGGAATTTTCGCGTGATGGTCGGATGCATGCTTGGAACCTCGCTCGGCATCGCTCCGGCGGCACTGGTGGCCCAGGGAGCGGACTGGATCGATCTCGACGGCGCGTTGTTGCTGGCCAAAGATCGCGAGGGCGGGTTGCCGCTGAAGGACGGGCTGCTTCATCCCGGCACGCTCTGGGGCACCGGTCAGTAGCCCAGCGTCAGGCCCATAGCATAATATTTGGGACCGACATTACCCTTCACCCGCAGCTTGGGAATGATCGGCATGGCGATCGTCGCATAGGGGCGCGTGTTATCGCCGCTGAAGCGGACGCCTGCGCCGATCGTCGCGAATGCAGGCAGCGAGTAGGTCGCTTCGACCCTGCCATAGAGCTCCGCATCGCCATCGTGCAGATAAATGCCGGCGCCAGGGGTCAGGCTGAAACCGGCGACGTCCAGCGCATAGCCCGCGCCAATCTCTGTGCCCCAATGGCCGTCTGCCCGGCCATAGTTCAGTTCCGCTCCCAAGCCTTCGGCATGAGCGGCCGGTGCGAGGGCAAGCACGCCGAGCAAGGATGCGGCGGCAACGGTTTGGCGTATCATCATGATCTTTCCCAAATCTAGGCGTGCTGCTGCGTGACGGGCATGCGCGCGTCAGGCAAGCGAGGGGAAGGCGAGCCGAATCGAAAATCCGCTCAGGTGAAGCGCCTCGCCCTCTCATCGACAGGGTCAGCATTGGGATAGGGCATGATCGTTCGGCCATCCGGGGCAGCGGTGAAGCTCGTCTGGGTGGGATAGGCGAATTCGATGCCTTCCGCTTTGAACCGCTGCCAAATGGCTAGGCCGACCCGGTGCCGTGACTGGAAATAGTCGTGACGGTCGGGATCGGGCACATCGAAATTGAGTTCGAAATCCAGCGAACTCGCGCCGAAGCGCACAAGCCCCGCATTGACGAAATGGAACCCTTCGCCTTCGACGATGTGTTTCAGAATGGACGGAATGGTGTCGGCCTTTTCATCCGGCGTCTGGTAGATGATGCCGAGCGAAAAGGTCACTCGGCGCTGCTCCAGCGTATGAAGGCTGGTGATTTCCTTCTGCAGGAGATTGGCGTTGGAGATGACCTTCTTCTCGCCCGTCATGGCGCGCAGGCGCGTGCTTTTAAGCCCGATCTTTTCGACGCGGGCGGTGGTCTGGTCATAGGTGATGACCTCGCCGCGGCGGAAGGGCTTGTCGAAGATGATCGAAAGAGCGGCGAACAGGTCTGAAAATATGCCTTGGGCTGCAAGGCCGATGGCGATGCCGCCAATGCCGAGGCCAGCGACCAGGCCCGTGACGTTGACGCCCAGATTGTCGAGCACCACCACGGCGGCGATCGCGAACAGGCCGAAGGTCACGAGCACGCGGATCAGACCCATGGCGTTGGCGAGCGTTTCGCCATGCCCTTCGTCGCCGACCGTCTTGCGCTCTATGAGGCCCAGGATGATCTCCCGCGCCCAAATCGCCGCTTGGAACACGGCCGCGATGGTGAAGAGGAAGATGACCGTCTTCAGCACCATCTGGGGCGGGTTGGCGTAGCTTACCACCAACCGGGCGGCGACCAGCGCCATGAAGAAATGCGTCGTCCTGGCGATGGCGCGGCCGATGACATGGGAAAGGCCCAGCGTGTCGCCGGGCTTTCCATTGAGGCGGCTGCCGAACTGGCGCAGCGTGGCGAGGGTCAGATAGATGACGACGCCGACGCCCACCGCAACCAGGATCTGCAGCGCATGGATGGAGAACCAATTAACCGTCGAGTGCCACATCTCCGGAAGGTTCGGCGGGCGCACCGCGATGTCGGGAAGGGCAGGGTCTTTCTTTGCAGCCATGGGGATCCTGAAATGAGGGCGGTCAGGCCGCCAGGGGGAGTGCGGGGCTTGCGCCACGCTCTTCCAGAAAGGCGATCAGTCCGCGTTCGTAACGCGTCAGATAGCGCGTAGTGCGCGGCAAGCGAAGCCCTGCGCGCCATTCATCCTGTCCAGATTTGCAAAGTTCGATAAGCGCTGGGTGGATATAGCTTTTGCGGCTGATCGCGGGGGTGTTGCCCAGCGCTTCGGCAACGGGCGCGACCATCTGCGCAAGCGAGACAGGCCCCGACGCCAGCGTTTCGAACGCGATCGTGGAAGCGCCCCAGGTGCGAAAGTGCTTCGCGGTGAAATCGTGGCGCATGGCCTCGGCGATATAGGCGTTGACGTCGCCCGAACTGATCGGGCGGGCTACGCCATCTTCATCCAGATATTGGAAAAGATGCTGGCCGGGGAGATCCTGCATCGCGCGCACGAAGCGAAGCAGGCGGCGGTCGCTGATCGTCAGGTCATGCTCGCGGCCCGACTTGGCGCGGTAGCGTAGTCGCAGCTTTTGACCGGTAAGATCGACATGGCGGCGGCGGAGCGTCGTTGCCCCGAAGCTCTTGTTGGCGGTGGCATATTGTTCATTGCCGACGCGGACCTTGGCGAGGTCGAGCAGGCGGACGACTGCCGCGATCGTGCGCTCCTTGCGGAGACCGCGGGTCGATAGGTCTGCCTCGATCCGGGCGCGAAGGCAGGGCAAAGCGCGGCCGAACAGGGCGCACCCGCCATATTTCTCCGCCTCGCGCGCCGCTCGAAAATCGGGATGGTAGCGATATTGTTTGCGGCCGCGATCGTCATAGCCGATCGCCTGGATATGGCCGTGCGGCAGCGGGCAGAACCAGCATTCCCGGTAGGCGGGCGGCATGCCGACGGCGTTGAGCCGGTCGATTTCATCACGATCGGTGATGCGCGTACCGTCGGGTAGGAAATAGGCCCAGCCCCGCTTTAGTGCGCGGCGCGAAATCCCCGGCAGGCTGTCATTGGCGTGGACAAGTCGATTTTGCGGCATGGGCTCCTTCTCAAGAGCCTCTAACCCGCCTTACTTTGCTTCGTTCCGCAGCTTTAGACCCGGGGGGTCAAGATCCGGTGAGCCGCCAGCGGAAGCCTCCGGCGCCGCGAAGACGCCAATGATCGGGATGGCGGCGGATCACCGACAGATGCGCGAGAGTGAGCGTGGCCGCCAAGACGCCCGCGGGCATTGCGAAGGCTGTGGTCGCGGGCAGGATCAAGGCGCACAGCAGCGCCACCCCGGCGGCGCTGGCGGTCAACATGGTCGATCGTGCTTCGCCATCAGGCCCGCGCATCCAGAAGACGCAGCCGCTCATGCCCAGGGCGAAAGCCATGGCGAGACGGGCCGGCTGGCCCTGTCCAGCGAGGCTGCAGCCGATCAGCAGGAGCAGGATGAGGGCGGCCAGGCCGCGGCGCGGAAGTCGGCCGAGCAGATAGGCCCCGACGGGATAGATGAGCAGTTCCCCCATCAATATTGCGGCCAGAATCGATCCTGCCAATGCGGCTTGCTGCGGTCCTGCGATCACGGCGACGACGGCTGTGCCCGCCCAGGGCACGAGGCGGCCGGGCGCCATGCGGATGTGGCTTGCCCAGCCGCGCAGGCCGGCGCGGGATTCCCATCGGCGATCGGCCAGACGGAGCTGAAAGGCGGCGATGATGAACAGCGCTTCCACGCCCCAGGGCAGCAGGTCCGGGCCGATCATCGGCGACGCCAGCACGAGCCCGAGCAACAGGCCATGGGCCACGCCCAAAATGCGGAGTTCTCCGCTCATCACATTCCTCCCCTGATGGGCCGTAATGGTTGCAGTGGAACAAGCCGCCCCCGCGCCGCTGCCCCGCGCTTGCGCGCGAGATAGGTGTCGAGGCCGATCTGCAGCGATAGCATCATGAAGATGAAGGGCTGGTAAGCGATCCCGACGAACAGCGATCCGACCATATATATGACATGCCCCTGTTGGAGCGCCAGCGCGAAGGGCGCGATCCATGCTTCGCCTGGAGCGTCGCTGTTACGGTAGAGGCGGCGGATCGATTCGGTGCGGATGAAGCAGATGAGGTGGATCAGCAGCCAGACGGCGAAACCGAAATAGCCCTGTTCGCCAAGCATTTCGAAATAGGCGCTGTGATAGGCGCGGCCCTTGTCGGTGACGAGCCGCCGCTCGACGCGCGACCCGCCGCTGTCGGTCACCCGCTCCTGCATGTGATAGGTGAAGCTGTTCTGCAGATAATTGTCGAACCCGCCGCCGCCGGGGTGCTCCTTCACATAGTCGAGCGTCCATTTCCACACGGCGAGGCGCGTTGAGGCGCTTTCGTCGCCCTGATGATTCTCGATCGTGGACATGCGCTGCGTGAAGCTGGCGGGCAGGAAAGGGATGGCGGCGAGTGCGGCGAGCGCCATCAAGGGCCCATAGACGAAGCGCCGCTTCGACCGCATCAGCATCAGCCCAGCGAGGATCGCGATGCAGACAAGGCCGGTGCGCGCTTCGGTGCCGATGGGCATCAGCAGGCAGGCGAGACATAGCGCATAGGCGAAGCCGCGCACGCGCCAGTCCGGCGGGAAGATGGTGCCATGCTTCGCCAGCCAGAGGATCAGCGGGATCAGCGAAATGGCGACGCAGCTGATGATGCTGCCTTCATAAAGGCCGCTATTATTATCGACCATCAGGTTGAGCACGCCATAGCCGCCACCCGACAGCGCCGTCTTCATGCCGCCGTTGATGATGATCGTACTGGCGCACAGCACCATGAAGAGGGTCAACGCCTCCAGCCGCAGCCTGGTGCGCAGGGTGAGGGGCAGGAAGATCGCGAAGATCATCGCTTTCCAAACCCATTCCCATTTGGTGTGGGCGTTGAGCGGGAAATCGGCGGTCGCGGTCGTAAAACCGCACCAGGCTAGCAGGATCAAAAGCAGCAACTGGCGCATGGAAAAGCGGCAGTCGGATTTCTTGTCCACCAACAGCCATGCCCCCACGGCCAGCGCGAAGGCGATCGCGGAAATGGGGATGCGGTTCAGCAGGAAATAGGAAAGCCGTTGCGGCGAGACGATGTCGATATAGGCATAGACAGCGATCAGCAGGAAAGGCCGCCGCAAGCCGAGCAGGAAGAAAGCGCCGAGGAAGGCGAGGAAGAAGAGGTCACGCATCCGGCGTGCGCTCCAACTGCGATTCGTCATCCAGGTCGGGGCGCGACAGCAGCCGCCATGCCGCCAGGATGATCACGCCATGGCTGATCAGCAGGGAGAAGGCGTCAATCATCGCGTGAGGGATTCGTCCGTGGCCACGGCCTTTTCCTAGCGCGGCAGAGTTGACGGGCCGTTAAACCTTTTCCGGCACAAGTTTGCACATGACTCGGATACTTCATGTGCTCGATCACAGCCTGCCGATGCACAGCGGCTACACGTTCCGCACTCGCGCGATCCTGCGGGCGCAGATGGCGCGGGGCTGGGAGGTGCGGGGCATTACAGGCCATCGTCATGGCACGGCGGGCCCTGCCGAGGAGACGATCGACGGCCTTCATTTCCATCGCACGCCGGGCAATGCGGCGACGGGCAATCCGCTGCTGCGCGAATGGCGGGATATTTCCGCCCATGCCGACGCGATCGATGCGCTTATCGCGCACTGGCGGCCCGATGTGATCCATGCCCATTCACCGGTCTTGAACGCCATGGCGGCCCAGCGTGCGGCGAAGCGGCACGACATTCCCCTGGTCTATGAAATCCGCGCCTTTTGGGAAGATGCGGCGGTCGGCAACGGCACGGGTATAGAAGGTAGCCCGCGTTACTGGCTCACCCGGCAGCTGGAAACTCATGCGGTGCGAGCGGCCGATGCGGTCGCGGTGATATGCGAAGGGCTGAGGCAGGATCTCGTCTCTCGCGGCATCGATGCGGCCAAGATCATCGTGTCGCCCAATGGGGTGGATATGGAGCAGTTCGGAACTCCCGTGCCGCGTGATCCGGCACTTACGCAAAAGCTGGGGCTAGAGGGTGCCGATGTGGTCGGCTTCATCGGCAGCTTTTATGATTATGAGGGGCTGGACGATCTCATCGCAGCCATGCCGCGACTCGTGCGTGCGCGCCCGAAGGTCAAGCTGTTGCTGGTCGGTGGCGGTCCTTGCGAACAGGCGTTGCGCGATCAGGCGACGGCTTCGCCCTTTGCCGACCATATTCTTTTCGTTGGCCGGGTGCCGCACGATCAGGTCGAGAATTATTACGCGCAGGTCGATGTCCTCGCTTATCCGCGTAAGCTGATGCGCCTTACCGATCTGGTGACGCCATTGAAGCCGCTGGAGGCGATGGCACAGGGGCGGCTGGTCGCTGCGTCGAGCGTCGGGGGGCATCGCGAATTGATCGAGGATGGCGTCACCGGCACCTTGTTTGCGCCGGGCGATCCGGCGGCGATGGCGACGGCGCTGGCGGGCATGTTCGCCGATAGGGGCTTCTGGGACGATCGGCGCGGGGTCGCGCGGGCCTTTGTCGAGCGTGAGCGTAACTGGTCGTCAAATATTCTGCGGTACGAGCCTGTTTATGAGCGGCTGTTGCAGCGTTCGCAGCGCGTGCGCGCCGCCGCCTGAGTCGATGGCGACCGCGATTCGGCGACATGGGACGATCACCCCGGCTGTGCTGGGCGGTCTCGCCGTGGCGTTGATCCTGTTGGCGATGCCGGCGGGCGTGGTCGAAACGGTCGTGGCGTCGAGCGGGCTCAGCGAAGCCTGGCCTGCTGCCGCGCCGCCACTGGGGATGAAGGCGCGACTGCTGCTCGCCGGCTTTGGCGCGCTGATGGGAATGGGCTGCCTGTGCTTCAACGCCGCGCCAGCGCCTGGGAAAGAGAATGGACGCCGTCGCGGTGTCCCGGGAGTGAGTAGAATGGGTTTTGCATTGCCGAAGCTGAACTGGCTGTCCCGCAGCCGCGCGGCGGGTTCGTCCCGGGTGTCGCGTCCATTGGCGCGCCGCGCCGATGCGCACCCCGACGCGCCCATACGCACGCCGATCTTCGCCAGTCGCGATTTTGGCGGGTTGGAAATATTCCCCCGCATTGCACCTGCGCCCGTCGAGCGGCCAGAGCAGGCCGGGCCAGAGCAGCAGCCGATGACGCTGTCTTTCAAGCCGCTGGCTGAAGAGGCCGAGGCCGCTCCCGAACTGATTGGGGCGGAATTCGAAGAAATGAGCGCGGCCGTGCACGCAGCCAGCGCAGAACGGGGCGGACAGTCCTCACCTGGCGGCCAAGCGCCGTCGCTTAGCGAACTGACCGCCCGTTTCGAACGGGGCCTTGCCGAGCGCGTACGTGGCACGAGAGCGGCAGCCAGCGTGATTGCCGACATGCCGGTGGAGCAGCCCGTTCCGGTCCGCGATCGGCTCGAGGACGATGTGGACCAGGCGCTGCGTGCCGCGCTGGGCACCTTGCGGGCAATGGCAGACCGCACGCGCTAAGGACCTTTATTACCAATCTTCGATGGTCAGGGCCGAAAGCTCGATCACTTCTTCTTGTGGGGCGGAGTGGCCGCCGTCTATCGTGATGTCGGCGACGAAGTGCCGGGGGAGCGACCATTCCGCTTCCTCCAGACCTGCCGCGAATACCGCTCGCCTTTCTTGCGCGTCTGGCCCGGAAAGACGCAGGGCGATGACATGCCGCCTTCCCTGAAACAATGCGCTCGCCCACGGACGACTGGCGGCGCGTTCGACAATCGCGGGTTCCCCGGCGCGTTCCAGCAGTTGGACCAGAAGCCGGGGCAGGGGATCCTTGCCTCGCAAGCGGCTTCCTTGATTTCCGATCAGATTTCGGGGCTGGCGGATATGATCGATGCTTGTCATTGGCCGACGCTCCTGCGATATGTGTTCATGAAATGTTCTATTCGTCTCTTGATCCGTTCCCCTGGCTCGCGACCTTGGCGCAGGTCGAACACCAGACGAGGATCGCGCACGCTTTCTCGTCCGAAGCGTGTCGCGGGGATGCCGTTGTCCCGCAGAAATTTCTCGACGGCGCGAAGCAGCATATTTTCCATTCTCCCTCTTCCAAAGGACTCGCCCGCTGCGAATCCCTGAGCTTCTTCCTATCTGTTATCCTATTTCCTACTTGTCTAGGAAAAATCCTATCATTATGGATGAATCATGGTCGGTAATGGAGAAGATCCGCGCGTGGTGCTGGAACGGCTGATTGCCGAACGGGGGGAGAATTATGCCGATCTGTCTCGGCTGCTAAAGCGCAATCCGGCCTATGTTCAGCAGTTCATAAAGCGCGGCACGCCGCGTAAGCTGGACGAAGAGGACAGACGCGTGTTGGCGCGTTATTTCGGCGTGGCTGAAGAAATGCTTGGCGGGCCGCGAGGGCAGGTGCCGATTGAAAGGAAATCGCGGCCGCTGCCCGCCGTGGTGCCGGTGCCGCGATTGTCGCTCGGCGCCTCGGCAGGGGCGGGTTCACTCGATGAGGATGAGCGGGCGGCGGGCGTGCTGGCGTTCGACGCCAATTGGCTGCGGCATCTGGGCGTTCGCCCGCAGCGCGTCTCCATCATCCGCGTTGATGGCGAATCGATGGCGCCGACACTGAATGACGGCGATGAGATCATGGTCGATCATGATGATGACGCGACGCGGCTCCGCGACGGGGTCTATGTGCTGCGGCTGGACGGTGTGCTGATGGTAAAGCGCATCGCGATGGGCCCCCGGCGCGGGCTGTTCAGCGTACTCAGCGATAATCGTCATTATCCCGGCTGGGTGGATATAGAGCCGGCGCTGGTAGCGATCGTCGGCAGGGTGGTATGGACCGGACGGCGGCTCGTCTAAGGGCTGATCGACATCCAGCCATGCGGGCCTGCAAAGCGCCGGGGATCACGCTTTTCGGCTCCACCTGAATTGAATGTCGATCAGCCCTCGCTTGGCGTCGCGGTTGCGGCTTCCTATCTGCTGACCGGCAAGGAGATCCGGCTTGAACGACAATGACGCGGTGATCCGCAAGGCGATCGAGTGGCGCGGCGCGCCCATGGCGCTGGCGACAGTGGTATCGACCTGGGGATCGGCGCCCCGGCCGCGCGGCAGCCATATGATCGTGCACCAGGATGGCCGTTTCGAAGGCAGCATCTCGGGCGGCTGCGTCGAGGCCGATGTATTGCAGCGTGCGGAGGAGGTAATTGCAGGCCGCCCGGCGCATGTCGAACGCTATGGCGTTGCCGACGACGACGCTTGGGCGGTGGGACTGCCCTGCGGCGGCCAGATCAGCGTGCTGGTGCAGCCGGTGGGCGAGGGCGGCTTTGCGCCTGCACTGTTCGACCGGGTTGCACAGGCGCGGGAGCAAGGGCGCGCGCTCCTTCTTTCTACTGACCTCGACACGGGGCTGAGCCGGGAAGGCGCCATCGAAGGCCAGTTCCAGAACCGCTACGATCCGCCGCGCCGGCTGCTGATCGTGGGGGCTGTCCAGATTGCTCAGGCCCTGAGCGCCCTTGCAACGGCGATCGGCGTGACGCCGGTGGTGATCGATCCGCGCGGGCGGTTCCTGACAAACGAGCGCTTTCCCGGCGTCGAACTGGATGATCGCTGGCCCGACGAGGCGATTGCCGCGCGTCAGCCGGGGGAGGCGACGGCGGTGGTGACGCTTAGCCACGACATCAAGATCGATGATCCGGCACTGGCCGCAGCGTTGCGGGCGCCCACCGGCTATGTCGCGGCGCTGGGATCGCGCAAGAGCCATGCGGCACGGCTGGAGCGGCTGACGGCCATGGGCTTTTCAGCAGAGGAGTTGGCGCGGATCGACGGTCCGGCGGGCCTCAACATCGGAGCGGTGGGCGCAGCGGAGATCGCGCTGTCCATTGCGGCCGGGATGATTGCAGGGTTCAATGCGCGGGCCTGACCGGCGCGCTTAGCAGCACTTGCCCCCATTTTTGCCGCCGTAGCGCGCTTCCTGCCGCTCACGGAAAAATTGCGCGTGCGTCATTACGGGCTGGTCCGGATGATGCGTCAGCATGTGCCGGGCGTAGCTGTCATAGTCCGGCACGCCGACCATCATCCGCGCTGTTCGCCGAATCCTGTCCAGCAGCCCGCTCATTCCGCGGGCACCAGCGCCGGAATCTCGCGTGCCGTCGGTCCGTTCGTCCGCCGCGCGGCGAGGCAGGTGCGGATCGTGAAGAAGAGCAGCGAGAGGACGACCGCTAGGAAGATCGCGACTAACCCCGCGTCCACCCGGTCGTTGAAGATGATCTGCCGCATTTCCGCCATCGACTTGGCCGGGGCGAGGACCGTGCCTTCCTCCGCTGCCGCGCTGAACTTGGCGGCATGGGCAAGGAAGCCGACTTTCACATCGCTGGACACGAGCTTTAAGAGGCCCGCCGACAGGGTGCAGACCAGCAGCCATGTCGTCGGGATCATCGTCACCCAGGCATAACGGTCCTGCTTCATGCGGAACAACACCGCCGTGGCCAGCATGAGCGCGATGGCGGCGAGCATCTGGTTGGAAATGCCGAACACCGGCCACAGCGTGTTCACGCCGCCCAGCGGATCGGTGACACCCTGATAGAGGAAGAAGCCCCATGCCGCGACGGTAAGCCCAGTCGCAACCAGGCTGGGGCCGATGCTCTTCGTCTCCTTGAAGCTGGGCACGGCCAGCGCGATCAAGTCCTGCAGCATGAAACGGCCCGCGCGTGTGCCCGCGTCCACGGCAGTCAGGATGAACAGCGCTTCGAACAGGATCGCGAAATGATACCAGAAGGCCTTCATCGCCGGGCCACCTACGACATGAGAAAAGATTTCCGCCATGGCCACCGCAAGCGTCGGCGCGCCGCCCGCTCGCGAGATGATTGTATGTTCGCCGACGTCCTTCGCTGTCTGGGCGATCAGTTCGGGCGTGATGGGGAAGCCCATGGCGGTTACGGCCGCCGCCGCGCTTGAGGCATCGGTGCCGATCACCGCTGCCGGGCTGTTCATCGTGAAATAGACGCCGGGGTCCAGGATGGACGCCCCTACCAGGGCCATGATGGCGACGAACGCCTCCATCAGCATCGCGCCATAGCCGATGATCGGCGCGTCGGCTTCGCTGGCGATCAGCTTGGGCGTGGTGCCGCTGGCGATCAGCGCGTGGAAACCAGACACAGCGCCACAGGCGATGGTGATGAACAGGAAGGGGAAGAGCCCGCCCGACCAGACCGGGCCATTGCCGTTCACGAACTGCGTGACCGCATGCATCTTGAGCGGCGGGGCCATGATGACGATACCGATGGCGAGTGCGGCGATCGCGCCGATCTTGAGGAAGGTGGACAGATAATCGCGCGGAGCCAGCAGCAGCCAGACCGGCAGCACCGAAGCGACTGCGCCGTAGCCGATGAGTATCCAGCACAACTGCACCGGCGTGAAGGTGAAGATGGGACCCCAGACGGGCGAGAGCGCCACGCTCTGCCCATAAACGATTGCCGCCAGCAGCCCGACCAGACCCAGCAGAGACACTTCTCCGATCCGACCCGGCCTGATCCAGCGCGTATAGGCGCCCATCAGCATGGCGAGCGGCACGGTCGCCGCCACCGTAAACATGCCCCACGGGCTTTCGGCGAGCGCCTTCACCACGATCAGCGCCAGAACGGCAAGGATAATGACCATGATCATGAAGGCGCCGAACAGCGCTATGGTGCCTGCAACCTGGCCCATCTCCATGCGGATCAGCTCGCCTAGCGACTTGCCGTCGCGGCGCATGGAGATGAAGAGGATCATGAAGTCCTGCACCGCACCGGCCAGCACGACCCCTGCGATGATCCAGATCGTGCCGGGCAGATAGCCCATCTGCGCGGCGAGGACCGGGCCAACGAGCGGTCCCGCCCCCGCGATGGCTGCGAAATGATGGCCGAACAGCACAACGCGATCTGTCGCGACATAGTCCAGGCCGTCGGCCCGCCTGATAGCAGGGGTGGGCCGCGACGGATCGAGCCGCATCACGGCGCGGGCGATGTAGAGCGCATAGTAGCGGTAGGCGACGAGAAAGCTGCTGACTGCGGCTATGACGATCCAGAGAGCATTGACCGCCTCGCCGCGCGACACTGCGACGACGGACAGGGCGGCTGCGCCGATAATGGCGATCGGGATCCATGGGATATGCCGGGTCATCACTCTCTCTGGCTTTGCTCTGAAAGGTCGGCGGTCACAGTAAGGCCGCGTCCTTCAAAGACAATCACCCATCTTCCGGGCCACGCCCTTTCGCCTGAACGGCCAGTCGATGACGCCGCTGGCCCAGAGCGCCCACCAGATGATGACCGGCTGCAACAACAGGCGTGGCCCATGATACCACCAGCCAAGATGCGCCTCGCCCAGCGGGATGTCGTTGATGGCGTGGTTGAGATTGGCTGGCCAGACACATAGGGCATAAAGGGCAAGCCCGACGCCAGCTGCCCGGCGGAGGCGTGGAATGTGCAATCCGATCGCCCCCGCTATCTCCGCCAGCCCAGTGAGGGCGACAACCTGAGCAGGCCAGGGCACCCAGGGGGGCGTGATCGCGACGAAGCCGCTCGGCCGAGTGAGATGCGCGATGCCCGCAACCAGATAAAACGCTGACAGAAGCCACAGCGCCGCTATGCGAATGCGGTCCCGTCGGTTGGCCTCTGAAAGCTTAGAGGCCGACTTCCCCTTCATCTTCGCCATCCCAATAATGGGCGCGTTCAGCGCGAACCTTGATCATCACAAGACCAGGGGTATCCACGCCCTGTTCGAACCAGCGCTCCAGATCGCTATTCCAATGCGCCTCAAATTCCGTCTTGTCACGGATCAGATCAGCGCGACCTTCGATGGCGACAAACAGGGGCCGCTGGTTCAACAATCCGGCGCTGCCCTGAAAGGAGAGGCCGACATTGGGGTTTTGCTCGATGTCTCGGACCATCACCGTGTCATCCGTCGTGAAATAATAGCTATCGCCATCATATTCGACGTCACGATTGTTGCTCATGGGGCGGGCGCCGATACGGCCGTCACCTGCATGAGTGGAGAGCATCGCGAAGTCGATATCCTTCATCGCTTTCGCAAGTTGCGCCAGCGTCCGCTGAACCATCGGTGCTACTCCTTTCAATTTTCAAAACCCCAACGCCCGGACCGGCAAAGGGCTCCGGTGAGGACTCGCAATGCGAAGAATAAGAACATATAGCGAACATATCACGAATCAAAAGGATCAGCGATGCGCCACGATGCGCACCAAAGCCTTGTACCGGCCGTTCTTTGCGCTCCAGACTTCGCCGGTGATTGCACGGCAGATCGACTATCTGGCAGAAAGTCTGGCCAATGGGGCGCGCCGGATTTTGCCGGAGCATCAGCATATGACCTTGGCCATTACAGCCGATTATGATGATTATCCCTATGCAGTGATCAAGGCACTGCTGCGCGCGGGAACGACCATCATGGCGGAACCTTTCGATCTGCCGCTTGATCGTTTGAGCTTCAGCAATCGGTCGGCTGCATTGCGGCCGTCATCCTCCCTGCCACTGCTTAACGCGTTGCAGCGGTCGATCATCGACGCGATGCGCGGGGCAGGGGTGATGCTGCGCCCCGGCTGGAGCTTCAGTCCGCGTCAGACACTATTCTATCGTAACGGGCCGCCTGAGCAGAGAAGGATCGAAGGCTTTCACTGGCGGGTGGAGCAATTCGCGTTGCTGTGCAGCCATGTCGGCCAAACGCGGCATGAGACTTTGGGAACATGGCCGCTCACAGGAGACGGGCAATATTCGCTGTTTTAGGGCGTTAGCACAGCCAGCGCCCGTTGCCTCCGCGAGCCGTTCAAGGGGGCCGACGGCCAAGGACCTCAACTCACCCTTGAGTTACGCTCTCCAGCACCGCAGCCCGCAATTCGGGGATGCCCATGCCTTTCTCGCTGGACGTCGGGATAATGTCGGGATGAGCGGCGGGACGCTTGCGGATGGCTTCGCCCACCGCCGCAATGACCTCGGCCAGATGGCTGGCCTTCACCTTGTCCGCCTTGGTCAAGACGACCCGGTAACTCACTGCGGCCGCGTCGAGCATGTCGAAAATATCCTTATCGACATCTTTGATGCCGTGGCGGCTGTCGATCAGCACCAGCGTTCGCTTCAGCTTCGCGCGGCCGCGCAGATAATCGTTCACCAGGAAGCGCCACTTCCGGACCATGTCCTTGGGCGCCTTGGCATAGCCATATCCCGGCATATCGACGAGGCGGAAGCGCAGCGGATCTCCCACATTGAAGAAGTTCAATTCCTGCGTCCGCCCCGGCGTGTTGGATGTGCGCGCGAGGCCGTTGCGGCCGGTGAGAGCGTTGAGGAGCGAGGACTTGCCGACGTTGGATCGGCCCGCGAAGGCGACTTCGTTGACCGACATGTCGGGCAGGAATTTGAGGTCCGGCGCGGACTTCAGGAAGGCGATCGGTCCGGCAAAGACCTTGCGCGCTTCCTCGATCAGGTCGGCCTGCTGCTGTTCGTCCACACTAGGTCCGTTCGGTTCAAGCTTATCGAGAATTATAGACGCACCGTTCTGGTCGCGCCTTTCTTGAACGTCTGCTGCAAGCAGGCAATCGAGAGGCTCGACCGAACGGGCGTTGAACGATGCTATTTCGCCTCTGCCGCATTCAGAACGGGATGGCGTTTGTACAGCCACCACTGCTGGAGCATCGACAGGCAGTTGTTGGTGATCCAGTACACCAGCAGGCCCGCCGCGAAGGGCGCCATGATGAACATCATCATCCAGGGCATGATCGCGAACACCTGCTGTTGCATGGGGTCCATCTGCGCGGGGTTCAGCTTGAACTGGAAATACATGCTGATGCCCAGCAGCAGCGCCAGCACACCGATCGCAAGGAAGGAGGGCGGCGTGAAGGGCAGCAGGCCGAACAGGTTCAAAATGTGCAGCGGATCGGGCGCGGACAAATCCTTGATCCACAGCACGAAGGGCTGGTGACGCATTTCGATCGTCAGCTGCAGCACCTTGTAGAGCGCGAAGAAGATCGGGATTTGGATGAAGATCGGGAGGCAGCCGGCGAGGGGATTGACCTTCTCGCGCTTGTAAAGTTCCATCATCTCCTGCTGAAGCTTGGGCTTGTCATCCTTATACTTCTCCTGCAGCGCCTTCATCTTGGGCTGCACCGCGCGCATCGCCGCCATGCTGGCGAACTGACGCTGCGCGACCGGGAACATCAGCGCGCGGACGACGAAGGTCAGGCAGATGATGGCGACGCCGAAATTGCCGATATGTTCGAATAGCCAGTGGAGCAGCGCGAAGATCGGCTTTTCGAACCAGTAGAACCAGCCCCAGTCGATCGCCCGGTCGAACAGCGGAATGCCCGCGTCCTGATAGGCTTCGAGCGTCTTTACTTCCTTCGCGCCGACAAACAGGCGGACGGTCTGCGTGATGGCCTTGCCCGGCGCAAGCATGGTGGGGGCAAGGCTGTAATCCGCCTGATATTGGGTGCCCGCACCCTTGCGGAATTGGCCTTCGAAGGCGGCCTTCTGATCAGGCACGAGAGCCGACAGCCAATATTTGTCAGTGAAGCCGAGCCAGCCGCCGGTGGATTGGAAGCTTTGGGTCGAAGGACCCTTGGCGAGATCCTTGTAGTTCACATCATAATTGGCCGCGCCGTTGAACACGCCCATCGGGCCGATATGGATGGTCCAGGTATCGGGATCATGCGGGATGCCGGAACGGCTGATATAGCCAAAGGGCTTCACGCCCACCGTACCCGCGCCGCTGTTCGACACCTTCTGTTGCGCAGTGATCATGTAATTTTCGTCCACCGAAAGGCGGATCTCGAAAGTTTGGCCCGTGCCATTGTTCCAGCGCAGGGTCACCGGGCTTGTCGGCGTGAGTTCCTTGCCCTCGGCGGCCCAGACGCTATTGGCGTCCGGTGCCTTCAATCCTTCACCCTGCCAGCCGAAGCCGGCGAAGAAGGCGTCCTTGGTGCCCGATGGGCTGTAGAGGCGCACGAAGGGCGAATCCTTCGCGATCGTCTCTCCATAGGTGGGCAGCACGATGTCGTCGATCCGCGCGCCCTTCAGGTTGATGGAGCCGGTCAGCTTGGGCGTGCGGATTGGTAGGCGCGGACTTTCCTTTAGCACCAACGCGCGGTCGCGAATCGCGGAGGGAGTGCCGGCCACGGGGCTGGCCCCCTGCGAGACGGGTGTGGTCTTGCCGCCTTCGATCTTCGTCGCCGGCGGATTGGCGGCGGGGAAGAAATGCTTGGCGATGTAAGGCCAGCCGAACAGGATCGCCGCGGTCAGCAGCACCGCCAGAATAATATTCTTCTTGTCGTCCACGCTTGTCGGCTCCGCCGTCTTTTAGTGAAAATCTTTGTCAGGGGACCGGGTCGTAGCCCGACCCTCCCCAAGGGTGGCATCGCATTAGCCGCTTCGTGGCGAGCCAGCTACCCTTCACCGCACCATATTTGCGGATAGCCTCGATCGCATATTGCGAGCAGGACGGTGCATAGCGGCAAGACGGCGGCAATATGCGCGACGGGCCAAGCTGCCAGAAGCGGGCGATGAGGATGAGCAGGCGGGCGATCATTGCTCCGCTTCCTCCTGTCCAGGCCCAGAAGCGGCCGAAATGTGCCTTTTACGTTCCGGGGAGCGGGGGGAGCGGCCGCGCGATTCGCCCGCTGGCCGCGTCATCACCTTGCGCAGCGCCTTTTCCAGTTCGGCGCGCAGCAGGCTGAAGTCTCGTTCTATGCCGTCCGAACGGCCGATCAGCACATGGTCCGCGCCTGGTACGCCATGGACCGGCAGCAGCTCCCGCGCCAGAACGCGAAAACGGCGCTTCATCCGGTTGCGGATGACAGCGCCGCCAATCTTCTTCGTAACGGTGATGCCGTAGCGCATCGCCGCGTCGCCATCGGCGCGTTCGCGCACCAGCAGGACAAAGCCCGGCATCGGCGCACGCCGCCCGCGATTCGCCGCCAGGAAATCGGCGCGCCGGACCATGATGGCAGGCGCGCTGTTCGGCGGCGCGTCGTTCAGGCGCTCAGGCTCTTGCGGCCGCGGGCGCGACGGGCGCGCAGCACGTTGCGGCCGCCGGGGGTCGCCATGCGGGCGCGGAAACCGTGACGGCGCTTCCGAACCAGATTGCTCGGCTGATAGGTGCGCTTCATCGTTCATTCCTCAAAGCAAAACAAAATCGGGCGTGACAAAAAAGGGCCGCCGTGGGGCGGCCGCATGTCAGGGGGCGTCCGATAGGCAAAAGGCGGGGACGAGTCAATGGCGGAGGACGGGATTGACCTACTTCGCTCGGACCGCCGCAACTGCCTGCTTCAGCGCATCATAGCCCACCGCGCCGTTCAATACCTGGTCGCCGACGACGAAGGTCGGAGTACCTGTCGCGCGCAATTTTTGCGCCAACGCGATATTGGACTGGATTTCCGCATCATATTTGCTGCTGGCCATCGCGGCCTCAGCCGCCTGGCGATCGATCCCGACCTTTGCGGCAGCGGCCAAGATGGTTTCGCGCGTGACCTTGCCACCGGCATAGAGCGCGCGATGATAGGGCATATATTGGCCCTTATCGGCCGCAAGCAAAGAGACCTTGGCCGCGTCGGCGCTTTGGTCGGACAGGATGGGCAACTCGCGATATACGACCTTCAGCCCCTTGTCCTCACCCACCAGCTTCGCAAGATCAGGCAGCGAGGCTCGGCAATAGCCGCAGGCATAGTCGAAAAATTCGACCAAGGTCACATCCCCATTCGCCGCGCCTTCCCAGGCGCCCGCATAGGGTGTTTCGATTGCCTTGCGGCTCTCACCGATGCTGTCGGAAACCCGTTTCGCCTGCAGCCTTTCGACCGCTTCGGGAATGATCTCGGGATGCTCCAAGATATAGTCGCGCACGATTTTTTCGATCGCTGCCTTGTCACCCACAGCGACACTGCCCGTGCTTTGCATGCCAAGGGCCGCGCCGGTCGCGGTGGCGGCGATGAAGGCGAAAGCGCCCAGCGTCATTTGAATCGTCCTATTGGAGAGGGCCGCGCGAAAGCCGGGCCGAGAGGGTTCGGTCATCTTTTCTTCCGCTTCTGTTCGACGGCCGCGCGTGAAACCATGGCGATATCCTGCGCCCGCAGATAGTCAACCGTTCCCGCCTTCAACCCCTGCATGGCGGCGTCGGCGCTGCGCAATGCCATCTGGTCATCGCCCATCAGCGCATAGCGTTCGGCCGTCGCCAGTGCCGCGCGGGGCGTGTCGCCGCGCCGCTCGTACACGACGCCCAGCTGATACCAGGCGAAGGGATTTTCCCGATCGCGGGCTACGGCATTGCGAAGCACCTGTTCGGCCTCGGCGAAATTCTTGTCATCCTCAGTCGCGATCAGCGCATGCCCCAGCATCGTCGCGATCAGCGGCTGGCGGGTAAGCTGCACGGCCTCACGCAGCGGCGGGATGGCGTCGGCTGGACGGCCGCTTTCCAGCAGCACCTGGCCCTTGAGTTCTAGGAAATACGGGTCATGCGGTTGAGCCGTCAGCAGAGCGTCCACCTCGCTCATCGCCTTGTCCGGGTAAGCGCTTTTGTGCCAAGCATAGGCCCGCGCATAATGAGCCGGGATCGACTGGTCGCTTTCCGGATATTTAATCAGAGTCTGATTGGGTTCGGACACGAAGCCGACGAGCTTCGCCTTGATGCGTTCGAACCGCGCCTCCAGCTTGGGGTCCATCGGCTTGTTCCAGGACGGATCGACCGTATAGACTTCGCGCAGGACGTTGATGCGCTCGCCCGAGAGCGGGTGGGTGCGGCCGTAGCTGTCATCCTGCGGGATGGCGAGGCGATATTCCTGATTTTGCAGCTTCTTGAAGAAGTCGAGGCTGCCTTTGCCTGACAGGCCGGCCTTGCTGAGATAGCGGGCGCCCGCAAGGTCCGCCGAGCTTTCCTGCGCGCGGGAGAAGGCGAGAAATTTGCCCATCGCGGCCTGCTGGCCCATGCCCAATATGCCCATGCCGGCTTCCGCGCCACCCGCGGCGATTGCGGCCGCGCCCAACACCAGGCTAAGCAGGGTGATGCCGGTCGCTTCCTTCATCCCCTCGGCCGAGCGGATGACATGGCCTCCCTCAATATGGCCGAGTTCATGCGCGACCACGCCCTGCAACTGGTTCACATTGTCGGCGGTGGCGATCAGGCCGCTATGCAGCCACACATATTGGCCCCCCGCAACGAAGGCGTTGATTTCCCGATCGTTGAGAACAAACACCTGGACATTGCGCGGTTCCATACCTGCGGCATGCACAAGCGGGGCGGACATGTCGGCCATGAAGGCTTCGGTTTCAGCGTCGCGGAGGATTTGCTGGGCGGCCGCAGGTTTGCCCAGCAGCGATAGGCTCGCGACCGCAATTGCGGCACTATGAAGCCAACGGCGCTTCACGGACGGCCAGCGCGGATAGGAGTAGCAACAGGCATGCCGCGATGCCGATGGCAGCGGAGCCCTGAACGAAGCGTGAAGCGAGAACGCCGCCGCCATCCGGTGAGAACCGGCAGGGCGGCGGCGTTGCTCATAAGGACGTAAGAGTCCCAGTTATTGGCCGAAGGTCCGCTGCCACCAGCCACGGCGCGGCGCGCTTTCTTCTTCGGCCTGTGATGCGGCTGCGCTCGCGTCATCGAGCATAGCAGCACCGCTGTCATTTGCGCCGACCGGCTCTGCGCCAGCTTCCGCTTCGGTTGCCGCCTGCGCGGCCACGGACTCAGCGATCGAAGGCGCTTCTGCCGCTTCCTGGGCCATGGCGTCTGCCTTCTTGCGGCGGGTACGCTTGGGCTTGGCGGGGGCTTCGGTCTCCGCTTCCACGCCCGCGGGCGCCTCGGCAGGAGCCTCGGCCGCAACGTCCGCCTTCTTCTTGCGGGTGCGCTTCGGCTTGGCGGGCGCTTCCTCGGCAGGCGCTTCGACTGCAGCTTCAACCACCTCGACTGGAGCCTCGACGGCTTCCTTGACCTTCCGCGTGCGCGGACGGCGGCGCGTCTTGGGAGCCTCCTCAGCGGGCGCTTCCGGCGCGGCTTCTACCGGTGCTTCGACGGCAGGTTCAGCTGCGACGGACTCGGCTGCTTCAGGGGCTGCTTCTGCAGCTTCTGCAGCCGCTTCCTCAGCCCCGCCTTCACCACCTTCGCGACGACGGCGTCCACCACGGCGACCACGGCGGCCACGGCGGCGGCTGGCTTCTTCGCTTTCAGCATTCGCCTCGACCGGATGCTCTCCGGCCTCTTCCACGATCGCTTCGGCGTCCTCGCCTTCCTCGCTCTCACCCTCGGCGGCGGCTTCAGCCTCGCCCTCTGCGCGATGTTCCTCGCGCTGTCCGCCACGGCGACGGCGACGACGACGACGGCGACGGCCGCCTTCGCGATCCTCGCCACGATCGCCACGCTCGTCGCGTTCGGCGGCTTCGACCTCTTCGATCTCTTCTTCTTCCAGTTCCTCGACGATATCGAGGTCATCTTCTTCCTCGACGAGTGGGGCATAGGTCACCACCCGTTCCGGACGCGGCCCGCTGGCTTCGACCGACATGCGTGCCCCCTCAACCTCCCCATCGGGCAGGATCGCGATCCGCACGCCATAGCGCTGCTCGATCTCGTCCAGTTCGGCGCGCTTGTTGTTGAGGACGTAGAAGGCGGCTTCCTGGCTGGCGCGCAGCGTGACCAGGCTGCCACGGCCACGCGCGGCTTCCTCTTCCAGCATGCGCAGCGCGCCAAGGCCCGCCGACGAAGCGGTGCGGACAAGGCCGGTGCCTTCGCAATGCGGGCACTGGCGGGTCGATGCTTCCAGCACGCCGGTGCGCAGCCGCTGGCGGCTCATTTCCATGAGGCCAAAGCCGGAGATGCGGCCAACTTGGATGCGGGCGCGATCGTCCTTCAGCGCCTCCTTCATCGCCTTTTCGACCTTACGGATGTTGGAGTTCATCTCCATGTCGATGAAGTCGATCACGACCAGGCCCGCCATGTCGCGCAGGCGCAGTTGGCGGGCGATTTCGCGTGCGGCTTCCAAATTCGTAGCGACGGCGGTCTGCTCGATGCCATGCTCGCGGGTCGAACGGCCGGAGTTGATGTCGATCGATACCAGCGCTTCGGTCGGGTTGATGACCAGATAGCCGCCCGACTTCAGCTGCACGACGGGGTTGTACATCGCCGCCAGCTGATCCTCGACGCCTGCGCGCTGGAACAGCGACACCGCATCGGCATATTGCTGCACCCGCCGCGCGTGGCTGGGCATCAACAGTTTCATGAAGTCCTTGGCGGCGCGATAGCCTTCCTCGCCTTCGACGATGACCTCGTCGATATCCTTGTTGTAGATATCGCGGATCGCACGCTTGATGAGGTCGCTGTCATTGTGGATCAGCGCGGGCGCGGCCGACTTCAGCGTCTTTTCGCGGATTTCGTCCCACAGGCGGGCGAGATAGTCGAAGTCGCGCTTGATCTCCGGCTTGGTGCGCTGCAGCCCGGCGGTGCGGACGATGCAGCCCATGGAAGAGGGCAGTGCCATTTCCGCGATGATCGACTTCAGCCGCTTACGGTCGGCGGCGTTCGAAATCTTGCGCGAAATGCCGCCGCCATGGCTGGTGTTGGGCATCAGCACGCAATAGCGGCCGGCGAGTGAGAGATAGGTGGTCAGCGCCGCGCCCTTGTTGCCGCGCTCTTCCTTGACGACCTGAACCAACAGCACCTGGCGGCGCTTGATGACGTCCTGGATCTTGTAGCGGCGGCGGAGCGCCATGCGCTTGCGGCGCAGTTCATCGGCAGCATCGTCGCCACCGCGCTTGCGGCGGCCGGGCTTGTCCGCGCCTTCGCTGCTTTCGGCGGCTTCGCCTTCTTCATCCTCATGATGCGTGGCTTCGACGACTTCGACGCCGTCCTCGCCATGATGATCATCCTCGTCATCATAGTCTGCGCGCAGAGCGGCCTCTTCCTCCGCATGCGCGCGTTCTTCGCGCAGCAGCGCCTCGCGGTCTTCGCGCGGAATCTGGTAATAATCGGGGTGGATTTCGCTGAAAGCGAGGAAGCCGTGGCGGTTGCCGCCATAATCGACGAAGGCCGCCTGCAGCGAGGGTTCTACACGGGTAACCTTGGCGAGATAGATATTGCCCTTGAGCTGCTTGTGCTCGGCGGACTCGAAATCAAATTCCTCGATCCGATTTCCCTTGACGACCGCGACCCGGGTTTCTTCCCGGTGGCGCGCATCGATCAGCATACGCATTGTCATTTATGAGTCTCCGGCGATGACGGCCTGCGGCGCTTGGCCGGGCTGTCACGCGATAGTGAAGGGACGAATGCAGTCGCGCCGCCAGCGGCGCGGGTGGTGCTATCATCCGGTTTGACAGGAAAAACTGCGCTTCTGCTGCATCGGCAGGGCCGGGCAAACCGCCGGTCCGCTCCATCCACGCCGCATCGCCCGCTACCGGGCTCAGCGTGGAATGGAATTCATGCCTCATGCAGCGTCAACCTGTTCGTAGCATCGGGTCCGAGCGGCTGGCGCCCGCCGATGCTGTCGTGAAAGCTCCTGAAAAGAGCCGCGCCTGATTTGGGCGTTTCTTTCAGGAATGTGAAGGGGTAGCAGTCAAAGGCCAGCCTAGCAACGTCCCGCACAAAATTGTTTCGCCACGATGAACGGCGGTATTCCGCGATCATGGCGCAAACATGGTGAAGCAAAGGTTAAGGCCGGGCGCAGGTGGTCGGCAAGAATGGGGCTGGACGGCCGGGGGCGGCGCGATGCACAAGCGCGGCCATGCTGTACGCTCTTGCCCTGGCAGGCGCTCTCTTCACCAACCCCGCCGTGACGGCGCGCATCGCCTTCGATGCGCCAGCGGCCATGGCGCCGCGGCCAATCAAGCGGTGGCACAGCATCACCGTGCCGATCCCGCCTGTCGCGCGCGGTCTGTCTCTGCCCCGCGTCGAAGGACCGGCTGACGCTTCGCGGCCTTTGGTGGTCATCGACGCAGGTCATGGCGGGCATGATCCGGGCGCCATCAATGCGCGCACCGGGCAGCGGGAGAAGGACCTGACGCTGACTATCGCAGAAGCGATCCGCGACGCACTGCTGAAGTCGGGGCGGGTGCGGGTGGCGCTGACTCGGGACGATGATCGCTTTCTGTTGCTGCAGGAACGCTATGGCGTTGCGCGCAAGCTGAATGCAGACCTCTTCCTTTCGGTTCATGCCGATTCGGCGGACAATGAAGAGGCGCAGGGGGCGACGGTTTATACCCTGTCGGAGGTCGCATCAGACCGGGAGGCGGCGCGGATGGCGGCGCGGGAGAACAGGGCGGACGTCCTGAACGGAATCAATCTCGGTGGGCAGAGGGATGACGTCTCCTCGATCCTCATCGACCTCACTCAGCGCGAAACCATGAGGGAATCAGCGAGTTTCGCGGCATTGCTGAAGCGGGAGGCGTCGCCCTTCATGGCCTTTCGCAACGTCTTCCATCGCTATGCTTCACTCATGGTTTTGAAGGCGCCCGATACCCCCTCGGTGCTGTTCGAGACGGGGTATCTCAGCAATGACAAGGACGCCGCTTTCCTGGCGTCCCGCACCGGGCGGGCGAGCATCGCCAAAGGCGTGGCGCGAGCGATCGAGGTGTATTTCGCCCGCAGGTTGGCCTTGAGCGGCGGCTGATGGGGCCGCTCCGTCGATCCGCACTGGCGCTGGCTGCATTTTGACCTTAGAGCCTCCTCTCGTCATGGAAGAGGCCCGCCCCGATACCGCCCGATCGTCCTTAGCCGACCGCCTGCGCGGGCATGGGCGCGCGTTCCGGGAGCGGCTCGCGCCGCATTGGGACCGGCGCTGGTTCCGCTGGGCGGCGATCGCCTTGGGGGGGCTGTTCCTTGCGATATTGCTGTTCTGGCTGATCTTCGCGCGCGGCCTGCCCGACGCCGCGACGCTGCTGGAATATGAGCCGCCGCTGCCCACCATCGTGCGCGACATCAATGGCCAGCCGGTGCACAGCTATGCGCGCGAGCGTCGGGTGCAGTTGCAATATAGCGATTATCCGCCGCTGCTGATCCGCGCCTATCTGGCCGCCGAGGACAAGACCTTCTTCGACCATCATGGCGTCGACATTCCCGGCTTTTTCGGCGCGGTGTTCGATTATGTCACCAAGATCGGATCGGGCCAGCGCGCCAAGGGCGGCTCCACCATCACGCAGCAGGTCGCGAAGAACCTGCTGATCGGCGATGAATATTCGCCTACGCGCAAGGTGAAGGAAATGATCCTCGCCTATCGCATGGAAGGCGTGCTGAACAAGCAGCAGATCCTCGAACTGTACCTCAACCAGATATTTCTCGGCCGCAACGCTTATGGCGTGCAGGCTGCCGCACGCGCCTATTTCGACAAGGACGTCGCGGACCTGAAGCTGCACGAAATGGCCTATCTCGCCATTCTGCCGAAGGGTCCCGCCAATTACCGGCCCGAAAGCCTGACCGGCCATGAACGCGCGCTGGAGCGTCGCAACTGGGCGCTGGGCGAAATGCTGAAAAATGGCTGGATCACCCAGGCGCAGCGCGATGAGGCGCAGGCGCAGCCGCTGGGCACGGTGCCGCCGCACGGCTCCGGTTTCGATGCACGGGCGGGCGGCTATTATATGGAAGAGGTGCGTCGCCGCCTGATCCAGCAGTTTGGGGAAAAGGCCGATGACGGCCCCAACAGCGTCTATGCGGGCGGTCTGTGGGTGCGCAGTCCCTATGATCCCAAGCTGCAGGAAGGCGTGGCCACCGCGCTGCGCAACGGTTTGCTGCGCTTCGACGCGGGCAAGGGCTGGTCGGGCCCCGTCGGCAAGATCGACATGGCGCGCGGCTGGAAGCGGGAACTGGCGGCAAGCTATATCGGCATCGACTATGCAGGCTGGCGTATCGGGGCGGTGATCGACCGTAATTCGACTGGAGCCGAGATCGGATTTTCCGACGGATCGACTGGAACGCTGCCAGCCGGTGCGGCACAAATGCCCTATCGTCGCGCGGGCGGTCCTGCGTTCAACAGCATGAAGCCGGGCGACCTGATCGCCGTCGCGCGCAACGGGGCCAGCTGGGCGCTGCGCAATGTGCCTGAAGTATCAGGCGGCATGATGGCGGAGCAGACCCATTCGGGGCGCGTACTCGCCATGCAAGGCGGGTTCGACAGCCGCCTGTCCTCCTATAACCGCGCAACGCAGGCGATGCGTCAGCCGGGCTCCACCATCAAGCCATTCGTCTATGCCGCCGCGCTGGATAATGGCATGACCCCGGCGTCGATCATCGTCGATGGCCCCTTATGCGTCTATCAGGGCGCGGGGCTGGGGCAGAAATGCTTCCGCAACTTCACCGGCGGCAGCGCCGGGCCGCAGACCATGCGCTGGGGCGTCGAGCAGTCGCGCAACCTGATGACCGTGCGCGCGGCCAGCCAGACCGGCATGGACCGCGTGGTCCGCACGATCAAGGCGATGGGGATCGGCGACTATCAGCCCTATCTGTCCTTCGCACTGGGCGCTGGCGAAACGACCGTGGAGCGCATGGTGAACGCTTATGCGATGCTGGCCAACCATGGACGGCAGCTGTCGCCCAAGGTCATGGACTATGTGCAGGATCGTCGTGGCAAGGTGATCTGGCCGCTGCGCTGGCGCGCCTGCGACGGGTGCAACATGGCGAATTGGGATGGCAAGCCGATGCCGCGTTTTGGTTTCGAGGGGCGGCAGGTGATGAACCCGATGACAGCCTATCAGGTGGTGCACATCGCCGAGGGCGTCATCCAGCGCGGCACCGCCACCATCCTCTCGGACCTGAAGCGTCCTTTGTTCGGCAAGACCGGCACCACAAATGGCCCGACGAACGTCTGGTTCGTGGGCGGATCGCCCGACATCGTCGCGGGCGTCTATATCGGCTATGATCAGCCGCGAAGCCTGGGCGGCTGGGCGCAAGGCGGCCGCGTCGCCGCGCCGATCTGGAAAGCGGCGATGACGCCGGTGCTGGAGCAAATGCCCAAGACGCCCTTCGTTGCTCCGGCGGGCATCCGCATGGTGACGATCGACCGCCGGTCGGGCAAGCGGGTCTATGGCGTGTGGCCAACCGATGAACCCAAGCCAGCGGTGATCTGGGAGGCGTTCAAGCCCGAGACTGAACCGCGCCGATCGATCCGCAAGGAAGAGGTTGTTGCGCAGGAACAGGCGGCGCAGCGCCGCGAAGCGCGGGCGCAGGTACGGCAGAGGACGGATAGCGACTTCCTGCAGGATCAGGGCGGGATTTATTGAGGCAATCGCATTCGACCGCAGGGTGAGGTCGAGCGCGTCCTTCGACAGGCTCAGGACGAACGGGAGTGGAGTATAGCCGCTGAAGGATTGAATCTTCCCAAAATCTCCTCCCTCGGATAGGGGCTGGCGTTTAGCGCGTTTATGACACGCCCCGAGATTCTGGAGAGTTCCCATGCGCGCCGAAGCGCAGCAATATATCGACCGCATCGATGCCGCGCTGGACCTGCTGCGGCGTTTTCTGGATTGGGACCGCGCGTTGCGCCGCCTGGACGAGCTGAATGCGCGTGTCGAGGATCCGACGCTGTGGGACGACCAGAAAAAGGCGCAGGAAGTGATGCGCGAACGCACCCGGCTGGACGCCGCCATTGGTGCGACCCGCGCGATCGACAGCGAGAAGACCGACACCGCCGAACTTATCGAAATGGCCGATGCTGAAGGCGACGAGGATATGGTGAGCGAAGCCATCGCTTCGCTGAAGGCGCTCGCCGAGCGGGCCGATGAGGACAAGATCAAGGCGCTGCTGGCGGGTGAGGCCGACGCCAGCGACACCTATCTGGAAATCCACGCGGGCGCAGGCGGCACCGAGAGCCAGGATTGGGCGGAGATGCTATCGCGCATGTACCGCCGCTGGGCCGAACGGCGCGGCTACAAGGTGGAGTTGGTAGACTATCAGGCGGGCGACCAAGCGGGCATCAAGTCCGCAACCTTCCTGTTCAAGGGCGAGAACGCCTATGGCTATGCCAAGACCGAAAGCGGCGTGCATCGCCTCGTCCGCATCAGCCCCTATGATAGTTCGGCGCGGCGGCACACGAGCTTTTCGTCGGTCTGGGTCTATCCGGTGATCGATGACAATATCGAGATCGAGGTCAATGAAGGCGACCTGAAGATCGATACCTATCGCGCATCGGGCGCGGGCGGGCAGCACGTCAACACGACCGATTCCGCCGTCCGCATCACTCATATTCCGTCGGGCATCATCGTCGCGTCGCAGAATGACCGGTCGCAACACAAAAACCGCGCGACGGCGATGAACATGCTGAAGGCGCGGCTCTATGAGGCCGAGTTGCAGAAACGGGAAGCGGCGGCGTCCGGAGAATATCAGGCCAAGACCGAGATCGGCTGGGGCCATCAGATCCGTTCCTATGTGCTTCAGCCCTATCAGCTGGTGAAGGACCTGCGCACAGGCGTCACCTCTACCTCGCCTGACGATGTGTTGGACGGAGCGCTTGACCCCTTCATGGCCGCCGCGCTCAGCCAGAAGGTGACGGGCGAAAAGGTCGATGTGGAGGATGTCGATTGATGATGCGAGCGGCGCTGGCGGGATCACTGCTCCTGCTGGCGGGCTGTAGCCTGTTATCACCCGCCAAGGAGGATGACCGGCCAGCCGGCGCGCGCGATTTTCCTCGCGCCGACCGCCCGGTGGCTCCAATCGTATCGACCCGCTGGTCGAGCGAAGAAGCGCGCGACCGCGTCAACGAAGCCGACGACATCATGGATCGTGCAGGTATTCGGCCCGGCATGACTGTGGCGGACATAGGCGCGGGCGAGGGCTACTACACCGTTCGCCTCGCCAACCGTGTGGGCGCCAAGGGCCGTGTGCTGGCGGAGGATATCATGCCCGAGGTGATCGAGGCGCTGTCCCGTCGCATCACCCGCGAGGACTGGCGCAATGTCAGCGTACGGCTGGGCGCGCCCGAGGATCCGAGGCTTCCAGAGAACAGCTTCGATCGCATCCTGATGGTCCATATGTATCATGAGATTGCCGAGCCCTACGCTTTCCTGTGGCATTTGAGCCCAGCGCTGAAGGCCGATGGCGAGTTGATCGTGGTCGATGCCAACCGTCCGACCCCGCAACATGGCACGCCGCCGCGCCTCCTGGTCTGCGAGCTGGCGGCAGTTGGCTTCCGACTGGAGGAGTTGATCCCCAAGCCAACGGCAGGCGGATATTTTGCCCGCTTCCGCCGGGTCGCCGCCCGGCCCGCGCCGGAGAGCATCGTCCCCTGTACGATAAAAGCGGAAACTAACGTAAATTAGCGGGTTTCCTTGGACAAAAACGCGGCTAATGGGCCGTTAACCATGATCCTGTGGATCGCTTTGACCTTTTCGTGATTGAATGGCCCGTGGGAGAGGCTCGATATGATATGATCGACCAAAGCAGAAGCCCGGCGGCCAATGCGGAGCAGCGCCGGCACACGGCCCGGCACAAGATGTTCGGCCCGGTCACGTTGCGCGTCGGCAGCGCCGAGATGCGGGGCCATTTTCTCGACCTGTCCTCTTCTGGTGCGCTGGCCCATTGCGAAACGCCGCCTGTTGCAGGCGCCTATATATTCGTATCGGCGCTGGGGATGGAGGCAAGCGGCCGGGTGATGTGGGCGCGCGGCAAGCGGTTCGGCATTCAGTTCAGCCAGCCTCTGTCGGAAGAGGCGGTGGAAAAGCTGATCAGCGGCGCATGACGGTCAGCCGCGGCGGCGCCATTTCCTGAACAGCGATGCGCTGACGAGGCCGCCGCCGACCAGCGCTGCGATCACGCCGCCCGCCGAGGCGAGCGCCCAGGCGCCGGCCGCGAGCAGGCCGGTCAAAAAATCGACGATGATCAGCGTCAGATGAATCATGGGAGGGAGGACGGCTGGGCTAGCGGCCCAGTTCCTTCGCCTCCTGATATTTCAGTTCCAGAAAGCGGTTCTGCACCGCCAGCTTGTCTATGTCGCCGCTGGCCAGCGTCTCGCTGATCCGCGCCAGTTCGGTGTCGATGACGGTCAGCCCTTCGACCAGCTGCTGTTCGGGAATGCGGCCATTGCGCTCTTCACGGCGGAGCGGGGCAGGGATGGACTCATAGCCGGTGACCAGTTCGGGCAGATGATCGGACAGCAGCTTGCGGATCTCCTGGGCGGCCGGTTCCTGATCGGTTAGCCGCTCAAGTTGCGGGGCGAGCGTCTCCAGCTTGACGCCGATGCTGTCGGCCAGCGTGAGCGCTGGCGGTGGCAACGCCTTGCGTTGATTGTCGAGCCAGATCTCGGTCTGAAGCGGGAGTGCGGGCAGGGGCGTCGCGGCGAGCGCGGCGGTCTTGACGCGCGGCTCGGTAGGAAGGGCGGCGATCAGCAGCAGCGCTGCGATCATGATGCCGAGCGCGACCATCACGCCGGTGGTGCCGAGCGGCATGACGAAGCCGGCGGCGATGCTGGCGACCAAGACGGCTATCACGGTCCAGAAGGCATATTTGAGCTTCCGCATCAGCGCCGCGTTGCGCCTCTGCCGCGCACGGGCCGAAAGGCTCTGGCCGCGCTCGCTGTGGCGGCGCAGGACTGCCTCGGCGTCGGCAAGCACGCGGTCGGAGCGGGTCATGTGAACAATGTCTCCAGCTCTGCTCGTTTCGAGCGAAGACGAGAAACCTCGCGCATCCGTCTCTCGACTCTGCTCGAAACGAGCGGGGGCCGGGAGTTTCTCATCTTCACCCCTCGACCGCACTTAAGAGAGGATTGTCGGCGCGGGCCTGGCTCGCCGCCTGGGCCTGACCCTCGGCGCGGGCGATATAGCCCTTCGACTTCTCCACCTCATTCGTCAGCGTGTTGACCGTAGTCTTCATATTCTCCAGCGCCTTCGCCTTGAAGCTGTCGATGCTGTCCATCGTGTCATAGATATTCTGGAAGGCGCGCTGGAGCGTTTCGATGGGGATGGTGCTGGACGCGGCCTGCTCATGGATGGCGGCGGTCTGGTTCTTCAGCATCTCTCCAGTCGAATCGATCATGTTGGCGGTCGTTGTGTTGAGTGCGGTTATCTGCTCCAGCACCAGCTTTTGCCCAACGAGCGCCTGCGCCACGGTGACGGCGGTGCGCAGGGCCGCGACGGTAGTGGTGCTGGCGCGATCGACGCCCTTCACCAGTTCGACATTGTTCTTCTTGACGAGGTCGAGGGCCAGATAGCCCTGCACCGTCACCGCCATCTGCGTCAGCAGGTCCTGGGTTCGCTGGCGGATGTAGAAAAGCGCGCTCTCGCGGATCGCCTTCGCCTTGGCGGGGTCGGAGGAGTCCAGCTCCAGCGCCTTCGCCTCCAGCCTGGCGTCGAGCGTCTTTGATATGTGGATCATCTGTTCCAGCCGGCCCATGGCGGCCCACATATTCTGCCGCTCGACATCGATCGCGGCATTGTCCTTGATCAGCACATCCTTGCCGCTGGCGAGCGAACCAAGGATCGAATTGATGTGGCCCTGCGCGCTTTTGTAGCTGTCGAAATAATCGCGCATCTTGTTGCCGAAGGGGATCAGGCCGAACAGCTTCTTGGGCGCAAGCAGGCTGTCGCGCTTGCCGGGGTCGAGATCCTCGACGGTGCGGCGCAGCTGCGCCAGGTCGGCGCCGACTTTGTTGTCGCTATCCATCGCCCGCACCGGCCGGTCGAGGAAGCGGTTGGAATGCCCAGCGGCCTCGGCAATCTCCTTGCGGCCCATGTTGGTGAGCTGATCGACGCGCTGCCCAAATTCGGGAGAGTTGGCGTCCTGCGCGACCAGATCGTCGATGAAGGCATCGACCTTCTCGTCCAGCTTGGAGCGTTTTTCATCGTCCAGCGGCACCAGCCCTGCCGCCTTGTCTGGCGCGACGGGCGGCACCGGATCGGGCGGCGTCAGGTTGAGCGGATCGGCGGTAGTCGTCGTGCTGGACGCGGTGCTGGCCATAACGTCTCCTTCGAGCTGTTATATGTGACTATAACAGTTGCGCTTCAATCCGGAATATGGCCGTCTGTTCCGGCCGATGCAATTGTGCGGCAAGCCGTGCCGCCTTGCCGCAACGCGTCATTTCCTGTAGGGGCGCGCGCGATACTCTGGTCAGGCGCGGTGCCTGCCGGGAAAACCGACATCCCAAAGGCAAGACATGTCCCTGCGTAATATCGCGATCATCGCGCACGTCGATCACGGCAAGACCACGCTCGTCGATCAGCTGTTCCGCCAGTCCGGCACCTTCCGCGACAACCAGCGCGTCGAGGAACGCGCCATGGACTCGAACGACCTGGAAAAGGAGCGCGGCATCACCATCCTGGCGAAGCCGACCTCGGTCGAATGGAACGGCGTCCGCATCAACATCGTCGATACCCCCGGCCACGCCGACTTCGGCGGCGAGGTGGAGCGCATCCTCTCCATGGTCGATGGCGTCATCCTGCTGGTCGATTCGTCGGAAGGCGCGATGCCGCAGACGAAATTCGTGACCGGCAAGGCGCTCGCGCTGGGCCTGAAGCCCATCGTCGTCGTCAACAAGATCGACCGTCCGGACGAGCGCATCCAGGAAGTGCTGGACGAGGTGTTCGACCTGTTCGTCACGCTCGACGCGACCGACGAACAGCTGGACTTCCCCGTGCTCTATGCTTCGGGCCGCAACGGCTATGCCAATGACGATCCGAGCCTGCGCTCGGGTACGCTGGAGCCGATGTTCCAGAAGATCGTCGATCATGTGCCGCCGCCGTCGCTGGACCAGGACGCGCCGTTCAGCTTCCTCGTGACGCTGCTCGACCGCGACAATTTCCTCGGTCGCATCCTGACCGGCCGCGTTCAGTCCGGCACGGTCAAGGTCAACCAGCCGATCCATGCCCTCGACATGGACGGCAATGTGATCGAAACCGGCCGCGCGTCGAAGATCATGTCGTTCCGCGGCCTCGACCGCGTTCCGGTGGAAGAGGCGAAGGCAGGCGACATCATCAGCCTTGCGGGCCTCACCGTCGCGACCGTCGCCAACACCATCTGCGATACGTTGGTCAGCACGCCGATCCAGGCGCAGCCGATCGATCCGCCGACCCTGTCGATGCGCTTTGCCGTCAATGATTCGCCGATGGCGGGCCGCGAAGGCAGCAAGGTGACGAGCCGCATGATCCGCGACCGTCTGGCCCGCGAAGCCGAATCGAACGTGGCGATCAAGGTGACCGAGAGCGACGACAAGGACAGCTTCGAGGTGGCCGGGCGCGGTGAATTGCAGCTGGGCGTGCTCATCGAAACCATGCGCCGCGAAGGCTTTGAACTCGGCATCTCGCGCCCGCGCGTGCTGTTCGGTGAGGACGAGAATGGCAACAAGACCGAGCCTTATGAAATCGTAGTGATCGATGTGGACGATGAATTTTCCGGCACGGTCGTCGACAAGATGAACATCCGCAAGGCCGAGATGACCGACATGCGTCCCTCGGGCGGCGGCAAGACCCGCATCACCTTCTCCGCGCCGTCGCGCGGCCTGATCGGCTATCATGGCGAATTCCTGTCCGACACGCGCGGCACAGGGATCATGAACCGGCTGTTCGAGAAATATGGCCCGCACAAGGGCAAGATCGAAGGCCGCAAGAATGGCGTGCTGATCTCCAACGGATCGGGCGAGGCCAATGCCTATGCGCTGGGCCCGCTGGAAGAGCGCGGCGTCCTGATGGTCGGCGTGGGCGAAGCGCTCTACGAAGGCATGATCATCGGTGAGAACGCCAAGCCGGAAGATCTGGAAGTCAATCCGATGAAGTCGAAGGCGCTGACCAACTTCCGCGCAAGCGGCAAGGATGACAGCATCCGCCTGACCCCGCCGCGCAAGCTGACGCTGGAACAGGCGATCGCCTATATCGACGATGATGAAATGGTTGAGGTGACGCCCAAGACGATCCGTCTGCGCAAGCGCTATCTCGACCCCAACGAGCGCAAGCGCATGTCGCGCGCCAAGGCGGCTGCTTGATGCATGAGGCCGGTGTCGAAGGACACCGGCCTTTTTCTTTTGGGATGTGGGGACTGCGTGGCGCGGGGGGAGAAGCTGGGCCGGGATGACAAGCCATCCCGATAACGGAGACCCTACCATAGGTTTATCAATTAAGTTATAGTTAGCCTATGGGGGAGAAACTTATGTTCGCGCTGGCGGCGTTGCTGTCGGCTATCACCGGCTTGGCTCCGGCGCTTGCTCAATCGCCGCGGCCTGGCTCCTTGGAAACCTACAAGGACTGGACCATCGGCTGCGACAATCGCGCCCGATGCGAAGCCGTGTCGCTGCTTCCGGAAGGCGGCGATTGGCCGGATGCGCCGGTAACGCTTGGCCTCCGGCGCGACGCCGGCGGGGCGGCTGAACCCGAAATATGGCTGAGCCGCGATGCCAAGGGGCGGGAAGAGCTGAGCTTTTTCGTCGATGGCCGCAAGATCGCCAGCGCCGCGAGCCGGGATGGAGAGGCTGCGCTTCAGGGGCCGCAGGCGGCTGCGCTTGCCGTCGCGATGACGCGCGGCGCGAAGCTGGAGGTGCGCTCGGCTGGCGGTCTGATCGCGCAGCCTTCGCTCGCGGGAGCGGCGGCGGCAATGCGCTATATGGATGCGCGGCAAGGGCGCGCGGGCACGATGGCGGCGCTGGTGGCCACTGGGCCGCAGAGCCCTAGCGCGGTGCGTGCCGCTCCGCCGCTTGCGTCGATCCGCCGTGCGCTGATCCCTGCGGGGGCCGCGCCGGTCACGCTATGGCGTGAAGAGTTGGCGGCATTGGGCAAGTTTACGGCTTGCGCCGACGAGATGCGCGACGCGTCGCCGCCCGACCTTTATCGGCTGTCGAAAAGCGAAACGCTGGTGCTCGTCCCCTGTGGAGCGGGCGCCTATAATTTCTCCGCCGTGCCGGTCATCGCCACCGGCATTCCAGGCCGGCGCAGCTTCCGCTTCGCCAGCTTCGACTATCAACCGGGATGGAGCGAGGATGCGGCGCATCCGGTGCTGGTCAACGCGTCATGGTCGCCGGAAAGCTCGTCGCTTGAAAGCCATGCCAAGGGCAGGGGCCTGGGCGATTGCGGTAGCAGCGAATCCTATGTGTGGGATGGCGTGCGCTTCCGCCTGGCGGAGGCGAGCGCCATGGCGGAATGCCGTGGTGCCTGGCATTGGATAACCACTTGGTCGGCCAAGGTGGTGGACTGAAGCCAGGGGGATCAGGCGGCCGAGGTGAGGATCAGCGAGAATAAGCCTTCGTCATCCGACCATTGACGCGTGGGTTCCCATCCGCCCGCACGTAACAGCAGCCTTTCGTCGCGCTGCCCATATTTGTGGCTGCTCTCGGTATGGATCGTCTCCCCCGCTGCCATGTCGAAGCAGTAGCCGGCGACATGGAAATGGAGTGGCCGTAGCGCCTCCAAATGCATTTCGATCCGCGCCTTGTCGTCGTTCCAGACCGCCCGGTGCGCGAAGGCTTCCAGCGGCAGGTCTCCCTGCAACTCGCGATTGATGCGGGTGAGGAGGTTGAGGTTGAAGGCGGAGGTGACGCCAGCGGCATCATCATAGGCGGAGACCAGCCGGGCGGGGTCCTTGATCCGGTCCATGCCGATCAGCAGCATTGCTTCCTCCCCCAGCAGGCGGCGCATGGCCCTTAAAAGATCGACCGCGCCCGCAGGCTCCAGATTGCCGATGGTCGATCCTGGGAAGAAGCCAAGGCGCGGCAGCCCGTGGATCGCCGCGGGGAGGGAAAGGTCGGCGTTAAAGTCGCCCACCAAGGGCAGCACCGGCAGGCAGGGAAAGGCGGCGGCGAGCGCAGCGCTGCTCGCATGCAGAAAATCGCCGCTGATGTCGATCGGCACATAGGCGGCGGGGTCTATTGCGCGCAGCAGGTGCGGCGTCTTGCGCGCGCTGCCTGCGCCGAATTCGATGACCGCGCGGCCAGGGCCGATAGCCTCTGCAAAGTCGGGGCCGTGACGCTGCAGCAGGCGGGTTTCGGTGCGGGTGGGATAATATTCGGGCAGGTCGGCAATGGCTTCGAACAGTTCAGAACCGCGCTGATCGTAGAACCAGATGGGCGGCGTCGCCTTGGGAAAGCGGGACAGCCCCTCCACTATGTCGCGGCAAAATGCCGGGTCGGCGGCAGGCGCGGTCGATAGCGGTTCTCGGGTCAGCAGCATCCGTCAGAGATCCTTCGCCAGCCGCAGTCCGGTGAACTGCCAGCGCTGATGCGGGTAGAAGAAGTTGCGGTAGCTTGCCCGGACATGGCCGCGCGGCGTGGCGCAACTGCCGCCCTTCAGCACGAACTGACCGGACATGAACTTGCCATTATATTCGCCCAACGCGCCGTCATCGGCGTGAAAGCCGGGATAGGGGCGATAAGCGCTGCCGGTCCATTCCCACACGTCGCCGAACATGCGCGTGAGCGCCGAGTTGTCATCTGTCGCCTGCGGGCGGGGGCATGCGGGGCCGTCCAACTGGTTGCCGCTGGTCGGCGGAACATTGAGTGCGCCGCTCTCCCATTCCTCCTCGGTCGGAAGGCGTGCGCCAGCCCAGCGGGCATAGGCATCGGCTTCATATAGGCTGATGTGGCAGACCGGGGCGGCGGGATTGACGGGCTTGCGGCCGTCCAGGCCGAAGCGGGTCCAGCCCTGCTGTTCCTGCCGCCAGTAGAGGGGCGCCGTTATGGCTTCCGCCTGCGCCCACGCCCATCCGTCCGACAGCCAAAGCGCCGGTTCGCGATAGCCGCCATCCTCGATAAAGCCGATCCATTCGGCATTGGTGACCGGCCGGTGGGCCAGTGCATGCGGGTGGAGCAACGCCTTGTGCCGGGGACCTTCGCAGTCAAAGGCGAAGTCGCCTTTGCCGTCATCGCCAATTTCCACCAAGCCTTGACGCCCTTCGATCCAGTGGATGGCTCCAGGCAGCGCAGCCGGCATGCCGCTGGGCGCGTCGAACAGCGCAGGCTCCAGCGGGTTGAGCGAAAGAAGGTGCTGGATGTCGGTCAGCATCAATTCCTGATGCTGCTGTTCATGCTGGAGGCCGAGCATCACCAGCGCCTGCGCCTGCGGGTCCATGCCGGGCAGGGCGGCGAGCAGCGCGGCATCCACATGGGCGCGGTAGCTCAGGATATCGTCGAGCGAGGGGCGGGTCAGCATACCACGCAGCGGCCGGGCATGACGCTCGCCTTCCCCTTCATAATAGCTGTTGAAGAGATAGGCGTAATTCGGGTCGAAGGGGCGATAGCCGCGCAGATGGTCTCGCAGAACGAAAGTTTCGAAGAACCAGCTCGTATGCGCGAGGTGCCATTTGGCCGGTGACGCGTCGGGCATGGACTGCGCCGTGGCGTCAGCATCGGATAGCGGCGCGGCCAGCGCTTCGCTCAACGCGCGAACGTCGCGGTAGCGGGGCGTCAGATCCTCCTGGCCCGGTGCTGTCCGGCTTTTCGCCATCCTTGCCCCTTCTCACAGGTTTGTGCTGCACATGCAAAAACAAGCGCATGAGGGGCGGGTTAGGTTCCGGAATAGCGGGCTAGCGGGACGCGCCGGGCACCCATTTGACGTCGCCTGCGCCATTGCCGTTGAGGCGCCGGGCGAGGACGAAGAGCAGGTCGGACAGGCGGTTGAGATAGGCAAGCGCTTGAGGATTGAGCGCGAGTTCCACCGCGGCGGCGGTGGCGCTGCGTTCGGCCCGGCGGGTGATGGCGCGGGCCAGATGGACGGCGGCGGCGGCAGGCGATCCGCCGGGCAGGATGAAGCTGTCGAGCGGTTGCAGATCGGCGTTCATCGCGTCGATCTGCTCCTCCAGCCGTTTGACTTGGCTGGCGATGATGCGCAGCGCCCAGGGTTCGTCCTCTCCCTCCGGCACTGGCGTCGCGAGGTCTGCGCCGAGGTCGAACAGGTCATTCTGTATGGTGGTCAGCCACGCAGCCTCGGCCGTGTCGCCAATCGCGAGGATGGCGAGGCCGATGGCGCTGTTCGCCTCATCCACATCGCCGACCGCCTGCATGCGCGGCGCGTGCTTGGGCAGGCGCGACCCATCGACAAGGCCCGTCGTTCCCGCGTCGCCGGTGCGGGTGTAGATCTTGTTGAGCTTCACCATGTGCGGATCAGCCGTTGCCCTTCATCAGCAGCAGGATCGCCACGATGATGATGGCCGCCGCCTGGAACAGGATGCGGTTCATCATCATCTTGTTCTGCTTGAGGCTGGAGGGGCTGGGCGTGCCGTCCGGCGCGTTCAGTTGCTCCTTGCTGGCCTGCAGAAAGGCGATGATGCCGCGGATCAGCGCGAACAGGGTCGCGGCCATGGCGAGGATGAGGGCAATCACGAGAACGGTGTTCATGATGCGAATCTAAGCTTTGGCCAGCGAAATGCCAACCGGAAAGCGCGCGTTGCGCAGATCGGATGCGAGCCTTTGCGGATCCACGCCTTGCGCCCGCAACTCGGCCAGCGCGATCGATCCATCCCGCTTGGCAAGCCGCTTGCCATCCGCGCCCACAAGCAGCGGATGATGGCAGTAGATGGGTGAGGGAAGGCCGAGCAGCGCCTGAAGCAGGCGGTGGACATGGGTGGCGGCAAACAGATCCTGGCCGCGCAAGACATGGGTTACGCCCATCGCCGCGTCATCGAGGGTGCAGGAAAGGTGATAGCTGGCGGGGGCGTCCTTGCGGGCGAGGACCACGTCACCTGCCGCGAGGGAATCGGCCTGAACAAATTCCATCCGCACTGAAGAGAAGGGATGGCCTTCGACAGGCTCCGTTCGAACGGGAAAAGGGATGTTCAGCCAATCACGTTGCCCAACCTGTTGAACCGCCTTCGCCATATCGATCCGCCAGGCATGCGGCTCGCCCGCAGCGATCCGCCTCTCCCGCTCCGTTGGCGATAGACCCCGGCATGTTCCAGGATAGACCGGACCTTCAGGACCATGGGGCGCGCTCGCGCTGGCGGCGATGTCGGCGCGGGTGCAGAAGCAGGGATAGAGCAGGTCCATCGCCCGCAATCGTGCGAGCGCGGCTTCATATTGGCCGAGGCGATAGGACTGGAAGACGATCTCACCGTCCCAGGCCACCCCCAACCAGTTGAGGTCCTCGACAATCCCGGCGACATGTTCCGGGCGGCTCCGCGTGCCGTCAATATCTTCGATCCGAAGGCGAAACGACCCGCCATTTTCGCGGGCGAAGTCCATCGCCAGCAGGGCGGACCAGCCATGGCCGATATGCAGTCTGCCGGTAGGGCTGGGCGCGAAGCGCGTTACCATATGCTGTGGGGCTGGCGAATGGTTCATACAGGCCCTTGACGGGTCGGGGTGGTTAATGCTGTCATGTTGCCGTCACGTTCCTGATCAATCAGGACCTGGCAATTGGGGGTTCGAGGGTTCTTATGTACCATCCCGACCTGATACGACATCCGGAAAACTGTCCGGCATTGGTGTTGAATGCTGATTATACGCCGTTAAGCTATTATCCGCTGAGCCTCTGGCCCTGGCAGACCGCCATCAAGGCGGTTTTTTTGGAACGGGTGGACATCGTCGCCAGCTATGAGCGGGAGGTGCACAGCCCCAGCCTGCAGATGAAAATACCCTCGGTCATCGCGCTCAAGCAATATGTGAGGCCGTCCGAGCATCCTGCCTTCACCCGATTCAACCTCTTCCTGCGTGACCGCTTCGCCTGCCAATATTGCGGATCGCCGCACGATCTGACTTTCGACCATGTCATTCCCCGCCGCGCGGGCGGTCGCACCACATGGGAAAATGTCGCCACCGCCTGTTCGCCCTGCAATCTCAAAAAGGGCGGGCGCACGCCCAAGGAAGCGCATATGCAATTGCATGTGACGCCGATCCGGCCGACCACCTGGCAGTTGCAGGAACATGGCCGCGCCTTTCCGCCTAACTACCTGCATGAAAGCTGGCATGACTGGCTTTACTGGGACGTCGAACTGCTGGCTTGACCTTTTCCAATTTCCCTCCCGCTCGCGGGAGGGGGGACTAAGTCGTGTCAACCCAGCCCTGGAATCCAGTCCAGGTCCACATCCTTGTGCCGGTTGGTGTAATGGCCGATTTCTTCCAGCCGGGCCATGTTGAGCAGGGTGATGCGGCCGTTCGCCCGGCTGATTAGCCCTTCCTGTTCCATCTGGCGCACCATGCGGTTCACATGGACGGAGGTAAGGCCGATGGCATCGCCAATCTCCTCCTGCGTCAGTTTGAGGTCGAAACTGTCGGTCACCCCATCGTCCGTGACGCGCAAACGGTCGAAAATGTCGAGCAGGAAGGCTGCCACCCGCGCCTTGGCCGATGTGCGTCCCAGCGAAGCGAGGCGATCGGTCAGCGCCACCTTTTCCGAACTGGACAGCAGGAACAGCAGCGCCGCAACGCGCGGATATTGTTCGAGCAAGCGGCGCAGGGCATGCTTGTCGAAGGGGCAGATGATCGCGTCGGACAGGGCTACCAATGATTCCGGCGCCTTGCTGTAGATGGTGCTGGCCGATCCGATGAAATCGCCGGGAAAATAGACCCTCAGAATCTGGCGGCTGCCATCCGGCAGGATGACGAAGCTCATCACGCGCCCTTCGCGCAGGACGAACAATTCCGTGACCGTTTCGTTGACGCGCTGGATCATCGCGCCGCGCTTCACCTTGCGCGGATTTTCCTCAAGTCTGGTCAGCGCGTTTTTTTCCGCCTCGGAAAGAGGCACATTTTTGGCCAATCTTTCCGCGAAACAACTTGTCGCCACCCAAAGCACCTTTTTATCAAATTTGTCGTTACGATGGCAAAACGCCCCTTGCGTCTTTTGGCTGCATTTCCGGGCGCTGCACTAAACTCGATCAATATCGCGTCGGGGAGAGTGCAATTGTTTCCCAAAGCGTATCTCCGCGGACACGCATTGCGGAGCCAAGGCCCTTCGTCCCGCCTTGCGCCAGTCGTAATTAACGTTAAGAACCCAGCCGATGGACCGCATTCATATTCGCGGCGGCAAAATGCTGAGCGGCCGCCTTCCCATCTCCGGCGCGAAGAACGCTGCGCTGACCCTGCTGCCTTGCGCGCTGCTGACCGACGAGCCTGTGACGTTGCGCAACCTGCCGCGGCTGGCGGACGTCGATAGCTTCGGGCATCTGCTCAATCAGCTCGGCGTGTCGACGATGATCGAAGGCGCGCGGCCGGAGGATTTCGGGCGAGTGATGACCCTGCGGGCGGGCCGCGTCACATCGACCGAAGCACCCTATGACATCGTGCGGAAGATGCGCGCGTCGATCCTGGTGCTGGGGCCGCTGTTGGCGCGCGCGGGCGAAGCGCGGGTATCGCTGCCCGGCGGCTGCGCGATCGGCAACCGGCCGATCGATCTGCATCTGAAAGCGCTGGAAGCATTTGGCGCGATCATTGAGATCAACGCGGGCTATGTCCGCGCCAGCGCGCCGGATGGCGGTCTACCCGGCGGCATATACACCTTCCCGGTGGTGTCGGTCGGAGCGACCGAAAACGCGGTGATGGCAGCGGTGCTGGCCAAGGGCACATGTGTGCTGGAAAATGCCGCGCGCGAACCGGAGATCGTCGATCTTTGCAAGCTGCTGATCGCGATGGGCGCGGATATCGAGGGCGTCGGGACCGACAAGCTTATCATCCATGGCCGCGATCGGCTGCACGGCGCGACCTACAGTGTCATGCCCGACCGGATCGAGGCGGGCAGCTACGCCTGCGCCGCGGCGATCACCGGCGGCTCGCTGGAACTGGCGGGCGCATGCGCGGACGATATGCACGCCATTCTGGCCGCGCTTCGCGACGCTGGTGTGCAGGTCGATGAGCTGAAGGATGGCATCCGCGTGTCGGCGGACGGCAAGCTCAAGCCCCTGACCCTGTCCACCGCCCCCTTCCCGGCTTTCCCGACGGACATGCAGGCGCAGTTCATGGCGATGCTGACCAAGGCGGACGGTGCGTCGGTGCTGACCGAGACGATCTTCGAAAACCGCTACATGCATGTACCCGAACTGGCGCGCATGGGCGCCGACATCGGCGTAAATGGCCGCACCGCCGTCGTGCGCGGCGTTGACCGGCTGGCCGGTGCGCCGGTCATGGCGACGGACCTGCGCGCGTCGATGAGCCTGATCCTGGCAGGACTCGCCGCAGAAGGGGAGACGCAGGTCAATCGCGTCTATCATCTGGATCGCGGGTATGAGCGGCTGGAAGAAAAGCTGTCAGCTGTCGGCGCTGACATCGAGCGAGTCAGCGATGGCTGACACGCGGGGGCTGGAGACGGACCGCGCCGCTGTGCTGGCGCGCTATGATCTGGATGCCGGTGGCTTCCGCACGCTGGACCAGATAACCGACTTCGCCGCCGCACTCTGCGACGCGCCCATCGCCTTGGTGAGCATCGTAGAGCATGAGCGCCAGAGATTTCTGGCCAGGACCGGGCTGGATGCGGAAGAGACCCCGCGCGACCTGTCCTTTTGCGCCCATGCTATGCAGGGCCGTGATATCTTCGTTGTTTCGGACGCCCGGGCAGACACGCGTTTCGCCTCCAACGACCTGGTCACCGGCGCGCCCCATATCCGTTTCTACGCCGGCGCGCCCTTGCTGGGTGGCGAGGGCATGCCGCTGGGTGCGCTCTGCGTCATCGACGACAAACCCCGCAATCACCTGACGCCCTTACAGCGGCAGGGTCTTTCTCTGCTGGCGCATCAGGTGATGATGGAACTGGAGGGAAGGGGCCGCGACCGGGACATGATTGCCCGCCAGGCGAAGGACGCCGAAGCCGTGGCCGAAAGCGACCGGCTGTTCCGCACCCTGGCCGACACCATGCCACAGATGGTTTGGTCGACCCTGCCCGACGGTTATCATGATTATTATAATGCGCGCTGGTATGAATATACCGGCGTCGCGGAAGGATCCACCGACGGCGATAGGTGGAGCGGCAACTTCCATCCCGATGATCGTGAAGCCGCATGGACGCGCTGGCGCCATTCGCTGGAGACTGGCGAGCCCTATGAAGTCGAATATCGGCTGCGTCATCACAGCGGCGAATATCGGTGGACCCTGGGACGCGCCCTGCCGATCCACGATGACGAGGGCAGGATCATCCGGTGGATCGGGACCTGCACCGAAATTCACGAACAAAAGCTGATGATGGAGGAGCGCGAGATCATCGCGCATGAACTGTCGCACCGGATCAAGAATATTTTTTCAGTGATCTCTGGCCTGATCGGCCTGTCCGCGCGGCAGAACCCAGCTATCCGGGCCGTGGCGGACGACCTGCGCGACCGGATCATGGCGCTCGGCCGCGCCCATGATTTCGTCCGTCCGCACAGCGCCGAAGCGGACGAGGATATGGCGCAGGGCCGGCTACGCGGCATATTGGAGCAGATTTTCGCGCCCTATGACGACGCTGGCGAGAGCCGCATCGTTTTTTCAGGAGAAAATCCGGCGATCGACGACCGGTCGGCGACGCCGCTCGCGCTGCTGTTCCATGAGCTTGCGACCAACGCGGCGAAATATGGCGCTCTGTCAGTGCCGCACGGACGTGTGCATATCGACGTGCGGGAAGAAGGTACGGACATTCGCGTTCAGTGGCGCGAGGAAGGTGGGCCGCTGGTTCAGCCGTCGATGCACGAGGGCTTCGGCAGCCGCCTGATGCAGCTCAGCGCAGAGCGTCAGCTTGGCGGCCGGTTGCAACGCGATTGGCGGCCGAACGGGCTGCTGGTCAGCCTGTGGATCCCATTCCGCTCCATGAGCCGGGTCGCGGCGGAAATGGCGTAAAGCCGGAAATCTCGGCCGTTTCCAAATCATCCTCGTTCGACGCCGCAAGGCGGAGCGTCGCGGCGATGCTTTGCGGGCGAAAGGGTTTGGTGATGACGCCCAGCGCAGCCTGTGACGCAGCGCCGATCTGCGCAGGATTGGCGGTGACGTAGATCACGCGCACGCCATAGCTGGTGGCAAGTTCCATGCCGATGCTGGGGCCGGTGGGGCCGTCGCGCAGATTGAGATCCACGAGCGCGATGTCGCAATCCGCCGCCGCCACGAGCGCGCTTTCGCGATCTGCCGCAATGGCGCTGACCGCGAATCCAGCATCCTCAACGATCTGTTCGATTTCCAGTGCGACGAAAATTTCGTCTTCGACAATCAGAACCTTTTTGCTCATGCCTCAGCCCGCGAAACTGGAGGCAATAAATGTCCGGGCCGCCTACTGGTTCCCGACAAGGGGCAAAAAAGTCAGGATGACGCTCCGTCAGCCTGGTTCGTCCAGAGCGTTTCGAAGCGTGTGCCCTGCATCAGCAGCACGCTGGCGGGATAGCCGCCTTCTGCCGCCTTGCGCGCGGTGCCGGTCGCATTTTCCACCGCCGCCTCGCGCGTGGCGAAGGGGCCATAATAGCGATTGTCGAGATTGATCTTCCACACGCCCTCATGTTCGAGGACGATGTAGCGGGCGTGGGGCAAAGACATGAATCAAAGAACCTCTGTATTATAATGGTGCCAGGCCATGATGGCTGCCGCGCCCCGATGAGGACGCCAGCGTTCCGCCAGTGCGCGCGTTTCGCGTTCGCTGGGGCGCTCGGGAAGGCCGAGGATGCGGCCGACCTCGATCTGGACGGCCAGGTCGCCCGCAGGCCAGACATCGGGACGTCCCTCAGCAAAGAGCAGATAGATTTCCGCTGACCAGCGACCGATCCCTTTGATCCGCGTCAGCAGGGTGATCGCCTCTTCATCATCCTGGGGGAGGGCATGCAAGTCGATCTTCCCGCTCATGACCAGGTCGGCTAGGCTGCGGGCATAGCCCTGCTTCTGCCGGGAAAGACCGCAGGCGCGCAATGCGTCATAGTCGCGGGCCAGCAGCTTGTCCGGCGCGCAACCTTCGCCCAGCTCCAGCTCCAGCTTGCGCCACACCGCTGCCGCTGCTGCGACGCTGACCTGCTGGCCGACGATGGTGCGCAGCAGCGTTTCATAGCCCGGCTCCCGCACGCGAGGCAGGGGGTAGCCGACCCGCGCCAGGGCGGCGGCAAAGCCGGGTTCAAGGACGGCGATCGCGTCCAGGCTGGCGCGCAGCTGCTCCGGGGTGGTCACCATGCTCTGCTCTTCCGGCTCTTGATTTATCAGCGCCCCCGCCTATGAGCGGCGAGGGATATTTTGGGATCGAGGTACATGGCTAAACTGATTGTGGTCAACCGTTCGGGTGAAGAGCAGGCCGTCGAAGGCGATAATGGCCTGTCGGTGATGGAAGTCATCCGCGATAACGGCTTCGACGAGTTGCTGGCGCTGTGCGGCGGTTGCTGCTCCTGCGCCACCTGCCATGTCTATGTCGATCCCGCCTTCGCCGACAAGCTGCCTGCGCTGAGCGAAGATGAAAATGATCTGCTCGACAGTTCCGACCACCGCAACGATAGCAGCCGCCTGTCCTGCCAGCTGGTGTTGAACGACGATCTGGACGGCCTGCGCGTCACCATCGCGCCGGAAGACTGATCTACCTGATCGAGGCGCCCGCTAACGGCTGACGCGCAGCGTCGCCATGGGCGCCTCGCCGGTTAGTGGCGTGATCCGCCAGACGATCCGCTTGCCCTCTGCGGCGCTTTGCGCGCCGTCTTCCTGATTTTGGCTGACGATTTCCGCATTGGTGGTGAGCGTGAAGCGGCCGTCGAGCGCCTTTGCCGCATCCTCGTCCGCGCTGCTCTGTCCCATGGGGCCACGGCTCTTGTCGAAGCCGTTGGAATAGCCAGGGGCTTTTACCCGCACACGATCCTTGCCGCGCAGTTCGATCGCGACGAAGGGCAGGACGATCTCCGCATCGCTATTGAACGGGAAGAGGAAGCTGTGGGTCAGCCGTCCGCTGATCGCATAGTCGATCTCGAAGCGGTGATTGCCGACATAGCGGGCGGATCGAAACCCCCTTTCCTTGGACAGTGCTGCGGCGATGGCTTGCATCTGCGCCTCGTCGTTCCGGTCGCTGCCGCTGTCGAACCGCTCTTCCACTCCCTTTTGCAGGGCGGTCTTGCGCCAGGCGCTGTCCTTCTTTTCGGGCGCGCCGTCGCCGATCGGATCGCCTCCGGGCGTAGCCGAAGAGCCGCCCATGCCCTTCATGTCGGACGATATGATCTCGCCCTTATAGGTAAAGCTGAACTGCCGGTCCGCGCGTATGTCCAGCGTCGATTCGAACTTGCCTGGCGTCACCAGGCAGGCTCCCAGCATGAGGCAGAAGGCGAGTGCGCTCGCGGCACGGAAGAAAGCGGCCATATCATCCCCCTTTTCGCGCACACCGCTGGCAGGCAGCGCGCTTCATGCCCCGACGCTACCGGCTGGCGGCGGCGTACAGGGCGATCGCGGCCGCGTTGGAGACGTTCAAGCTCTCCATTCGCGGGCTGATCGGCAGTTTAGCCAAAATATCGCAATGGGCCATGCTGTTATGGCGCAGCCCTTCGCCTTCCGCACCCAGCACCAAGGCCACGCGCGAATCGCCGATCGCTTCGCCCAGATGGGTATCCGCTTCGCCGTCCAGGCCGATGCGCCAATAACCCGCCTCGGCAATCTCATCGAGCGCGCGGGCAAGGTTCACGACGCGTACCCAGGGCATGATTTCCAGGGCCCCCGAAGCAGCGCGGGCCAGCACGCCGGATTCGGGCGGCGCATGACGATCCTGCGTGACGATGCAGAGCGCATCGAAGGCCGCAGCCGATCGCAGGATCGCGCCGACATTATGCGGATCGGTCACCTGGTCCAGCACCAGCACCGGGCGCTTGTCGTCAACTCCCGCCTCCAACGCGTCGCCCAGCCACACATCGTCGAGCGGTTCCACTTCCGCGACGATGCCCTGGTGCGGCGCGTCGGACGGCACCATGCGGCCAAGGTCCGCGCCATCGGCATAGACGATCGGCAGGATCGGCGGCAGGTCGAGCGCACCTAGCGCTTCGCGCGTGCCCCATATCTTGCGTACGACGCGGTTGGGGTTGGCCAGGGCCGCGATGACGGCATGGCGGCCGTAAAAGCGGGGAAAGTTGCCCTTGGGCTTTGCGCTGCGTTGTCCTCTTTTCATGGAAGCGCTCTTTTCACATCGGACCATTGACAGGCAAGCCTCCTTTCGCCATTGAGCGCGCCTCCAGCGCGGTGAAAGGCATTTTGTCCACCGCGTCAGGGCACTGGACAGGTGGCCGAGTGGTTAAAGGCAGCAGACTGTAAATCTGCCCGGGTTTCCCGTACGCTGGTTCGAATCCAGCCCTGTCCACCACCCTTTGGTCTTTTGACCTATTTTGGGCGCGCCGCCTCTTTCGGGTTTCCGGCCTGCGCGCCTTTCCTTCCGAGCCCGCCTGAAAGAAGGAACGCTGTCATGGCGTGGCTTGTGCTGGGCATTGCCATATTCACCGAAATCTGTTGGGCGCTCAGCCTCAAATGGGCGGCGACCATCGGCAGCTGGCAGGCATCGTCCGTGCCGATCGCCCTGAGCTTCCTCAACATGGGCCTGCTGGCGCTTGCGATGAAGGGCCTGCCTGCGGGCACGGCCTATGCGATTTGGACCGGGCTGGGTGCGGTCGGTGTTATCATTGGCGGCGTGATGCTGTTTGGCGACCGGGTAACGCCCATGCAGGCGGGTTTCATGGCGCTGACCGTCATCGGTGTAATCGGCACGAAGCTATTCGCCGCTGCTTGAGAGCGCCGCCAGGAAATACGCTGCCTGCAATATCATTCGCGCTGAGTTTGTCGAAGGGCTTCACTTCCTTCGAGAAAAGAGAAGAGGGCTTCGGCAGCTCAGCCCGAACGGGATAGGTGGTGCGTTTGCCCGTTCGACCGGCCTTCGCAGGAGCACGGAAGTGCTTTACCTTGACCATCGATGAGCATCGACCGACGCACCCTGCTTTCCTCCGCGCTGGCTATCGCCCTGCCATTTCCCCGCCGGGCCTTTGCCGCCGCCGAAGTGGCGCGGGTCGATGACCTGATCGGCCGCATGACGGTCGAGGAAAAGGCGGGTCAGATGACCTGCCTCACCGACAGCTTCCGTCCCTATAACCCGCCCAATCCGCAGGTCGGCATCCAGGATGAGAAGCGGCTTTCCGACGAAGTACGCAGGGGCCGCGTTGGGTGCCTGTTCAACGGCATTGGCGTGGCAGGGGCTCGCCGCGCGCAGGACATCGCGGTCAAGCAAAGCCGCCTCGGCATTCCACTGCTGCTGGCGGGGGACGTCATCCATGGGCTCAAGACTATTTTTCCCGTGCCGCTCGCCGAAGCCGCCAGCTTCGATCCGTCGCTCGCCGAACGCACCGCGCGTGCGATGGCGCAGGAGGCGAGCGCGGCGGGACTGCACTTGACCTTCGCCCCCATGGTCGATGTCGCGCGCGATCAGCGCTGGGGCCGGGTGGTCGAGGGGGCGGGGGAGGATGTCTATCTCGGCAGCCTGTTCGCCGCCGCCCGCGTGCGCGGTTTTCAGGGCCGGGATCTGCGCCGTGACGACAGCCTGCTCGCTTGCCCCAAGCATTTCGCCGCTTATGGCGCGGTCGCGGCGGGCCTCGAATATGGCAGCGTCGATATTTCCGACGAGACGCTGCGCGAGACGCATCTGCCGCCCTTCGGCTCCGCCTTCGCGGCGGGCGCGCTGACCACCATGGCGGCATTCAGCGAGATAAACGGTGTGCCCGCGACCGCGGATCGGGAGCTGCTGACCGACCTGCTGCGCGGCGAGATGAAGTTCCGGGGTTTCGTCTTCTCCGATTATACGGCGGACGAGGAGCTGATCGCCCATGGCTATGCGGAGGATGAGCGGGACGCGGCGCGGCTGGCGGTGCTGGCAGGGGTCGATATGTCGATGCAGAGCGGTCTCTATATCCGCCACTTGCCCGATCTGGTGAAAAGCGGCGCGGTGCCGATGGAGACAGTGGACGTCGCCGTGCGCCGCATCCTCTATGTGAAGACGGCTATCGGCCTGTTCGACAATCCCTATCGGTCGATCAGTGAGGAGGCGGAGAAGAGCCGCATCTTCACGCCCGCCCATCGCGCGCTATCGCGGGAAGCGGCGACGCGGTCGATCGTGCTGCTTCAGAATAGCGGCGTCCTGCCGCTCGATCCTGCAAAGCGCCAGAAGATCGCTCTGATCGGCCCATTCGGCGAGGATCGGGCGAATATCTATGGCCCCTGGGCCTTCTATGGCGACAAGGGGAAGGGCGTGGACATCGCCGCCGGGCTCCGCGCCGCCATGTCGGACCCGGCCTTGCTCAGCATCGCCAAGGGCTGCGAGATCAGCGGGTCGATCGATGGCGGCATCGCGCAGGCGGTGGAGGCGGCGAAGGCATGCGACATCATCCTGCTGGCGGTCGGCGAATCGCAGGACATGTCGGGCGAAGCGCAATCGCGCACCGCGATCGAACTGCCGCCCGTGCAGCAGGCGCTGGCCGAGGCGGTCGCCGCCACCGGAAAGCCGATGATCGTGCTGCTGCGCCACGGCCGCGCGCTGGCGCTGCATGATTCGGTGGCCAATGCGCAAGCGGTCCTCGCCACATGGTTCCTGGGGTCGGAAGCGGGCCATGCGATCGCCGATATTCTCTTCGGCCGAATTGATCCTTCGGCCAAGCTGCCGGTCAGTTTCCCTTGGGAATCGGGGCAGGAGCCGTTTTTCTACGACCGCAAGTCAACCGGCCGGCCGGTGATCGACAACCGCACCGAATATCGCGCCCGCTACATGACGACCGACAACAGCGCCCGTTTCCCCTTCGGTCACGGCCTCAGCTACACCACGTTCGCACTCGACAATCTGAAGCTGTCGGACAGCGCGCTCCGCTGGGACCGGGCGATCGAAGTTACGGCGCGGCTGACCAACAAGGGTGGCCGGCGCGGCAGCGAGGTGGTGCAACTATATGTCCGCGACCGAGTGGCCAGCCGCACCCGGCCAGTTCGTGAACTGAAACGGATCGAGCGCGTCACGCTGAGTCCGGGAGAGAGCAAGACCGTCCGCTTCTCCCTTTCGCGCGCCGACCTGCAATTTGTGGGGGCGGGTAACAGAATCATCGCGGAACCTGGCCTGTTCGACCTATGGCTTGGCCAGTCTTCGGACGGCGGCCTGCATGCGCAGTTCACGCTCTACGCCGCGGAATCGCCCAAAGCCTAACCCACCCTGACAACCGCCCCAACAACTGCTACGGGGCCGCCCATGCTGAATCTGAAGGACATCACCGTGCGCCTCGGCGGCCGCACCATTATCGACCGCGCCAGCGCCGCGCTGCCGCCGCGTAGCCGCGTGGGCCTCATCGGCCGTAACGGCGCGGGCAAATCGACGCTGATGAAAGTGATGATCGGCCAGCTCGACCCGGACGAAGGCAGTTGCGAAATGCCGCGCGACACGCGCCTGGGCTATATCGCGCAGGAAGCGCCCGCCGGCACTGCCACGCCGTTCGAAACCGTTCTGGCGGCCGACAAGGAACGCGCCGCGCTGATGGCGGAGAGCGAGGCGACGCATGATCCCGATCGCCTCGGCCATATCTATGAGCGGCTGAATGCGATCGACGCTTACACCGCGCCTGCCCGCGCTGCCCGTATCCTCGTCGGCCTCGGCTTCGATGAGGAAATGCAGGGCCGTCCGCTCGACAGCTATTCGGGCGGCTGGAAGATGCGCGTGGCGCTCGCCTCGCTGCTCTTTTCCAATCCTGACCTGCTGCTGCTCGACGAGCCTTCAAACCACCTCGATCTCGAAGCGACGCTCTGGCTGGAGAATTTCCTCAAGGCCTATCGCGGCACGGTCGTCGTCATCAGCCACGAGCGCGACCTGCTCAACAATGTCGTCGATTATATCCTGCATCTGGAAGGGGGGAAGATCACTCTCTATCCGGGCGGCTATGACGCGTTTGAGCGCCAGCGTGCCGAACGGCTGGCTCAGCAGGAGGCCGCTCGCGCGAAGCAGCAGGCGGAGCGCGAAAAGCTGCAGGACTATGTCGCTCGCAACTCTGCCCGCGCTTCGACCGCCAAGCAGGCGCAGTCGCGCGCCAAGGCGCTGGCGAAGATGCAGCCCATTGCCGCGGCCATCGAAGACCCGACGCTGCATTTCGGTTTTCCCAATCCGCCCGAATTGCGCCCGCCGCTCATCACCATGGACATGGCGGCGGTCGGTTATGATGAGACGCCGGTGCTGCGCCGGGTCAATCTGCGCATTGATCCGGACGACCGGCTGGCGCTGCTCGGCCGCAATGGCAATGGCAAGACCACGCTCGCGCGCCTGATCGCGGCGCAGCTGAAGCCGATGGAAGGCGCGATGAACGCCTCGTCGAAGATGAATGTCGGCTATTTCACCCAGTATCAGGTGGAGGAGCTGGACATTAACGACACGCCGCTCGAACATATGACCCGCGTCATGAAGGGCGCGACGCCGGGAGCGGTGCGCGCGCAGCTCGGCCGTTTCGGCTTTTCGGGCGAGCGAGCCACGCAGAAGGTCGGCAGCATGTCGGGCGGGGAGCGGGCGCGGCTGGCGCTCGCGCTCATCACCCGCGACGCGCCGCATCTCCTCATCCTCGACGAGCCGACCAACCACCTCGACGTCGATAGCCGGGAGGCGCTGGTGCAGGCGCTCAATGACTATTCGGGCGCGGTCGTGATCGTCTCCCACGACCGCCACATGATCGAACTGGTCGCCGATCGTCTTGTGCTGGTCGATGGCGGCACGGCCCAGCCCTTCGACGGCAGCCTGGAAGATTATACCGACATCATCCTGCGCAAGGCTGATGGCAACGGGTCCGGCAGCGACGCGCCCAAGGCCGATCGCAAGGCGGAAAAGCGCAACGCCGCTGAATGGCGTGAGAAGCAGAAGGCGGCGAAAAATGCCTTGAGCAAGGCTGAAAAGGAAATGGCGGTGCTGGCGGCGGAGCGCAGCCGCATCGACCAGGCGCTGTTCGACCCCAAATCGGCCACGGGGGCGGAAGCGAAAATGACCATGACCGACCTGATGGTGAAACGCGCTTCGGTCGAAAAGAAGCTGGAGGCCGTCGAGGAAGTCTGGATGGAGGCGAGCGCGGCGCTGGAGGAACTGTGATTTCCCGCCTATCAGGGGCGTGATAGGCAGAGGAGCGCGCAGGTGGCTGGACTATATTTCGAGGAGCTGACGCCGGGGCTGGAGATCGATCATCCCTGGTCGCGCACGGTCACCGAAACCGACAATATCCTCTTTTCCAGCCTGACCATGAATGTGCAGCCGCTGCATCTTGACGCGCATTTCGCGGCGGGGACGGAATGGGGCAGGCCGCTCGTCAACAGCCTCTTCACGCTGGGATTGATGATCGGCATGTCGGTGAACGACACGACGCTCGGCACGACGGTCGGCAATCTCGGCATGACCGACGTGATCTTTCCCAATCCGGTATTTCAGGGCGACACGATCCGGGTGCGCAGCAAGGTCCTGTCTGCGCGCGAAAGCACATCGCGGCCCGCGACCGGCATTGTCGAATTTGAACATGTCGCCCGTAATCAGGATGGCAAAATCGTCGCCCAATGCCGCCGCCAAGCGATGATGCGCAAGCGCCCGGCTTAGCCCCTCCTCAAGAGAGAGACGAAGAGGCCCCTGTGCATGGCCGCGAAGGTCGATCGGCGGCCATGCCACTCGCTCAGCCGACATCGACCCGCAGCCGCGTCAGGCGGATTTCCTTGATCCGCCATCCGTCGGCCAGCCGGACATAGCGCTCATGATAATGGCCATAGCCATGCATCCAGCGGAACGGCAGCGGCGCGCCTTCCTCGACCCACAGCTTGTCTTCCATCGCCCACACGCCGCTGGCCTCCCTCTCCGTCTCGATGTGGATTTCGGGCATATGGCCATGATGCACGGTGCAGACCTTTTCCAGCATCGGCGCCAGCTGTGCGACATAGGCTGCGGCGCCATGAACCAGCATAGCCTCGTTCCACTCGCCAGCCGCCGCGCGAAAGTCGGCGACAAGGTCCGGCGCGAATGCCGCCTCCAGACCCGCCCAGTCCTTCATGTCCATGGTCCGGAAATAGCGTGCCTTGAGCGCGTGGATTTCCAGAATAGCGGCGACCTTGTCCTGTTCAGTCAAGCAATTCCTCCTCATCTTGTGATTATCCATTGCCCATAGGTCTTTGCCGGCGAAGATAAAACTTATCAAATTCAAGGCCACCCGCTAAGTGCACCGGGCATTTCCCGGCTTTCGGGCGTTGCATGACGATGCGCTGAGTGCTTGGAGCAAGATTTGACGCGGGTCTCGAAAAAGCCGAACCGGATAGCGAACATGATGAGGCGCGCGGTCCGCGCCCTGTTAAAGGGGCCGTCACCGCCGCCGCTGCCCGATGCGGTCTATTGCGAGCTGGTGGAGGCATTGTTCGCGATGCGCCTTCCGATCGCCGGGATGGGCGTCTTGTTCGGCGTCGCCGGAGCGATGATCTTCATGGAACATCGTAGCGTCATCGTCGGCCTTATCACCGCCGCGGCCATCCTGGTGACGATCGCGCGACTTGCTCTGCTGACCGCCTATCGCCGTAATGCGCATCAGGCAGCCCTGACCATCGATCGCGTGAAGCAATGGGAATGGCGATACGCGGCGGGCAGCTGTGTGTTCGCCGCGCTGCTCGGCGCGTTGAGCGCGGCCGTACTCGGCACGCATACGCCGCTCAACCACCTCGTCGCCGTCAGCCTGATCTTCACGTTCGGCGCGGGCATCGTGTCGCGCATCGGCGGCAGGCCGCGTATCTGCGTGACCAGTCTGTTGCTGGCGACCGTTCCTACGGTCGCCGCCCTGGCGCTGCATGCCCGCACGCGCGACGCCGGGGCCATGCACGCGGAATATTTCATCATCGAGGCGTTGCTGGTCACTGTTGTCACGCTGCTCAGCCTGGAGTCGGTACGCCATCTCTATCGATCGGATGTCGAGCATCTGACTGCGAAACATGATCTGGCCGCCCTGGTGCGGCAGGACGCCCTGACCGGTCTCCCCAACCGCCTGCTGCTGAGAGAGCGGTTCCAGAACAGTCTCAGCGTCACCGCGTCCGAGGACAGGCAGCTCGCAGTCCATTTCCTCGACCTGGATGGCTTCAAGATCATCAACGACCGCTATGGCCACCCAATGGGAGACGCGGTTCTGCGAGAGGTGTCCGCCAGGCTGCGGGCGACCGTCCGCTCCGTCGATACGGTCGCCCGCATCGGTGGCGACGAATTCATCGTCGTCCAAGAAGGCGTCCTGCACGAAGGCGAGGCCGAGATGCTGGCCCGCCGCATCATCAAGCAACTAAGCGCGCCCTATCAGTTGATGGGCGAGCAGATCCGCATTTCCGTCAGCATCGGGATAGCGATGGCGCCGCGCCATGGATTGGGCCTGGAACATCTGACCGCCTGCGCTGACGCCGCCCTCTATCGCTCCAAACGGGGCGGCAAGGCGCAGCTCTATTTCTGCACAGCGGAAGATGTAGCCGAAGCGGGCCGCGCAGTAGCCTGAACCGCGGCGGAGCGATTATGAAAGCGGTTGCGGCGGGGGCTTTAGCCGCTTCGTCGGACGAGATCGTTGTTACAGCGAAGAAGCGCTCCGAGAATGTTCGGAGCGTCCTGAAGCAGGTTGCTGTCGCCTCTCAGGCCCAACTGGCGGTCGCCTGCGTAACGCGGATCACCGATCTGCAGACGGTTTTCCCAACTGTCACGGCCACATCGCAAGCGCAGAACAGCAAGGCACCTGGCATTCGCCGTATGGCCCCATCGCCAATTCGGTCGGCGTGCAGGCGCAGACGGGGATTATCGTGGATGATTTACCGCAAGCCGCTTCGTCCACCCTGGCCGACGGACGTGGAACGCGTGGAAGTGTTCGCTCGCCCGCAGGCGACACTTAGCAAGGTTGGGCTCACACATGACGATTGGCCGTTGGCAACGCACTACCGTTGTTGCACAACGCGTTTCGCAGGGAGGACAGGCCGTGGCGCGGACCAGTAAACAACATGTCATAGCTGATCCCCTGCTCCGCACTCGCTTGTTCTTGATGATGGCGCTTCAAACGGCGGTGTGGGGCGCCTGGGCGCCAAAGCTATTTCCTTACATGACGATGCTTGGCTTTAGTGCGGCGGAACAGGCGGTCGTCGGTAGCAGCTGGGGTATCGCAGCTGTTATCGGTATCTTCGTTTCGAACCAATTTGCCGATCGCAACTTCGCGGCAGAGCGCTTCCTGTGCGTCAGCCATCTTCTGTCTGGGCTCTGTCTGATCGGGGTGGCTTTCTCGCAAAGCTTCGCCGGTTTCTTCGCCTGTTACCTCGGTTACAGCTTGCTGTATGTTCCCACCATCTCGGTCGCGAACTCGATAGCTTTCGCCAGCTTGCCCGATCCGGCACGCGATTTCGGGACGGTTCGCATGGGCGGCACGGTAGGCTGGATTCTCGCAAGCTGGCCGTTCATTTTCCTGTTGAGCGCGCATGCGGATGCGGAACAGGTGCGGTGGATTTTCCTGGTGGCGGCAATTATTTCCTTCGCCATGGCGGCCTTCTCGCTGACTTTGCCCCATACGCCGCCGAAACTGGACGGGTCTGTGGATCAACTGGCGTGGCGGCGCGCTCTCGGCTTGTTGCGCCAACCCTATCTAGCCGTGCTTTTCCTCGTCACTTTTCTCGATGCGGTCATCCATAACGGCTATTTTGTGCTTTCCGATGCGTTCCTGACCGATCGTGTCGGCATTGCGGGCAATCTCAGCATGGTCGTCCTGAGTCTTGGACAATTAGCGGAAATATTGACGATGCTGGTGCTCGGTAGGGTGCTGGCAAAGTTGGGCTGGCGCACGACGATGGTCATCGGGATACTTGGACACGCAGCCCGCTTCGCGATTTTCGCGTTCGCCGCCGACAGCGTGCCGCTTATCATCGGGGTGCAGCTGCTGCATGGGATTTGCTACGCATTCTTCTTTGCAACGGTTTACATCTTTATCGACGACGCGTTCCCCAAGGATGTGAGAGTGAGCGCCCAAGGGTTATTCAACCTGTTGATCCTGGGCGTCGGCATGGTGGTGGCGAGCTTCCTGTTCCCCTATTTGGCAGCGCTGCTCAGCAGCGAGGTGGTCACGGAGACCGGGCGTCACATGGTGGTCGATTATCGCACGCTGTTCCTGGTGCCGACCGGACTGGCGCTTGTCGGCGCACTGCTTCTCGGCTTTGCCTTTCGCCCTCTGTCGCGCGGACCCAAGGCCGCCATTGAGGATGAGGCTCCTTATCTGAGCATGGACCCGGGGGCGGCGACGCCATGAGCGGAAAGACGCATCCTGCTCCCGTTCGCATGGCGATGGTCGGCGGGGGAGCCGGTTCCTTTATCGGTCCTGTGCATCGGATGGCCGCTCAGCTCGACCGTCAGATCGTGCTGGTGGCGGGTGCGTTCAGCCACGATCCGGATCGTTCCGCCGCCACCGGGCGCAGTCTTGGCCTGGAGGACGACCGTATCCATTCCGACTGGCGCGCCATGCTCGCTGCCGAGGCAGCGCGCGAGGACGGTGCCGAGTTGGTGGCGATCGCTACCCCTAATCACTTGCATTTGCCCATAGCGCTCGCCTCGCTTGCCGCAGGTTTCCACGTGGTCTCCGACAAGCCGGCGACGGCCACGCTCGCCGAAGCGCTTGAGCTTCGCGATGCGGTCTCGGCGACCGACCGGATTTATACGCTGACCTACACTTATACGGGTTACCCGATGATACGCCGCGCCAGAGAGATGGTGGCGAACGGCGCGCTGGGCGACATTCGCAAGATAGTCGTCGATTACCCGCAAGGCTGGCTGGCCGAACCCATCGAGACCGAGGGCAACAAGCAGGCCGCTTGGCGCGCGGACCCCTCCCAGGCGGGAGTCGGGGGATGCATCGGCGACATCGGCGTTCATGCCTTCAACCTTGCCGAATATGTCAGCGGGGCAAAGGTGGCCGCGTTCGTGGCCGATCTGGCGGCCGTCGTTCCGGGGCGCTTGCTGGACGATGATTCCAATCTGCTGCTGCGCTTCGACAATGGGGCGCGCGGCGCACTCCTCGCTTCCCAGATTGCGACAGGAGAGCGCAACAACCTGACCCTGCGGGTTTACGGATCGAAAGCTGGGATGGTCTGGAGCCACGAGACCGCGACAAGTTTGACGATCAACTATCTGAATGGCGAGACACGAATCCTCCACGACGGCGCCGACGGCCGCTCGCGCTTGCCAGCCGGGCATCCCGAGGGTTTCATCGAAGCATTTGCCAACATCTATCGCGATACGGCCGCCGCCATCCGTGGCGCCCCCGGCATTGTTGACGCGCTGGTGCCGGGGATCGCCGCCGGCGTGCGGTCAATGCGGTTTGTCGAGCGCGCAGTGGCAAGCAGCGCGGCGCGTGCCGGATGGACAAATTTGGAAGATTGACAGTTTATGAAAACGCTAAAGGGCCCGGGCCTGTTCATCGCGCAGTTTGTGAATGAAACGCCCCCGTTCGACCGGCTGGATTCGATCGCCCGCTGGGCAGCCGAGCTGGGCTATAAGGGACTGCAACTCCCGACCGGGCCGGGCAGCTTCGTCGATCTCGAACAGGCCGCTGGATCGCAGGACTATTGTGACGAGATCACCGGTACGCTCGCTGCGCATGGGCTTGCGGTCACCGAACTATCGACTCATCTGCAAGGGCAGTTGATTGCTGTTCACCCGGCCTATGACCCGTTGTTCGACAGCTTCGCTGCGCCCGAGGTCCGGGGCAATCCGGTCGCGCGCACCGAATGGGCGGCCCGCCAATTGAAGCTCGCTGCAAAGGCGAGCCGCCGGATGGGGCTGGACGTCCATGTTACTTTCTCCGGTGCGCTGGCGTGGCCCTATATCTATCCATGGCCCCAACGACCGGCCGGGCTGGTCGAAGAAGCCTTTGCCGAGTTGGCGCGGCGCTGGCAGCCATTGCTCGACTGTTTCGCCGATGAGGGCGTGGATCTCGCGTTCGAGCTTCATCCGGGCGAGGACCTGCACGACGGCGTGACGTTCGATCGCTTCCTTGATCTGGTCGGCGGTCACCCGCGCGCTGCCATCCTTTTCGATCCGAGCCACTTCCAGCTCCAGCAGCTCGATTACCTCTCCTTCATCGATCATTACCATGATCGGATCAGGGCGTTTCACGTCAAGGATGCCGAGTTCCGGCCGAACGGACGAAGCGGAACATATGGCGGCTACCAGTCATGGGTCGATCGGCCGGGGCGCTTCCGTTCGCTGGGTGATGGGCAGATCGATTTCCGCGCCATTTTCTCGAAGCTCGCTCAATATGACTTTGCGGGATGGGCGGTGCTCGAATGGGAATGCGCCATCAAACACCCGGAACAAGGCGCGCGCGAGGGCGCGCCGTTCATCGCAGACCATATCATCTGCGTGACTGACCGCGCATTCGACGACTTTGCCGCCGCGCAGAGTGATGCCGCCCGCAACCGCAAGCTTCTGGGACTTGCCGAATGACCTTGCTCGATCGCCGCTCGATCCTGTTTTCCGGCCTGGCCCTCGGCGCGATGGCCTCGACCCCGTCTTTCGCGCGGCGGCGCGGTTTCTTCGCCCGGCATGGACTGCCGGTCGGGGTTCAGCTCTACACCGTCGGGGCGGAGGCGGCGAAGGATCTGGACGGCACCCTGGCCCGGCTGGCCGCGATCGGCTACCGAACCGTGGAGTTGGCCGGACTGCACGGGCATAGGGCGACGGAACTGCGCCAGGCAGCGGACAAGGCGGGGCTGCGCTTCACCAGCATTCATCTCCAGGCGACCGCGCGCGGACGGGAACCGGGGATCGACAGCGACCCCGCCCGCATCGCGGCGGAAATGAACATCCTTGGCATCAAGGACGTCGTGCTGCCGTTAATGCCCTGGCCGGAGGGCGGACGGCCCAAGGCAGGCGAGGGAATTGGAGACTATCTGGCGCGTGTCGCTGCGACGCCGGGCGGCGATATCTGGAAACGAACAGCCGCATTACTGAACGCGCGCGGCGCGCTGCTGAAGCGTGAGGGGCTACGCCTGGGTTACCATAACCATAATGTGGAGTTCGCCCCAGTCGATGGGCGGACCGGCTTCGACATCCTGATGGCTGAGACCGATCCTGCCCTGGTCAGCTTCGAGATGGACGCAGGCTGGGTCGTTGCGGCCGGGTTGGACCCGATCGACCTGCTGCGGCGCTATCCGCGCCGGTTTCGCCAGATGCATGTCAAGGATGTGTTGGACAGCACTGTCCGGAACTTCGCCATCAGGCAGGACCCGACTGAGGTCGGCAGCGGGATCATCCCCTGGGCCAAACTGCTGCCCGCCGCCTATGCCGCCGGCATCCAACAGTTCTACGTCGAGCAGGAACCGCCCTTCGCGGGACCCAAGTTCGATGCCCTCACAAAAAGCTTCGCCTACCTGACCGGCCAGATCTGAAAGCCTGTCAGCATGACTAGAAAACCCTGTCTTTCGGCCGGCCGCGGAACCTTGTTGTTGGGGCTGACGACATTCGTCGCGGCCTGTGCGATGAACGCGCGGCCCGGCAGCAACACCGTGTCGGATCGCGGTGACTGGCCGGTATATGGCGGAAATGCGGGCGGCGACCGCTATTCCGAGCTTGGCCAGATCGACACGCGCAACGTCGGCAAGCTGGAGCAGGTCTGGCGGGTCGATTTCGGTCCCGGCGGCTTGCAGACCACGCCGCTGGTCATTGGCGGTGTGCTATATGCCACGACCCCGGGGCAGAAGACCGTCGCGATGTCGCCGGAGACAGGCGCCAAGCTGTGGGAATATGATCCGGGTTCGCGAAGCACGCAACCGATCCGCGGCCTAGCCTATTGGCGCGAAGGCGCTGAAGCCCATCTATTCACCAGCTATGGTTCTTACTTGGTGGCGCTATCGCCGGAAACGGGCCAGCCCATTCCCACTTTCGGCAAGGATGGGCGCGTCGATCTGCGCGACGAACTCGGCCGCGATCCCGCGACCATGGCGACATTCCTGACCTCTCCCGCTACGGTGTTCAAGGACCTCGTCATCGTGGGTTTCCGGACTTCCGAGACGGCGCCGGCGGCGCCCGGCAGTATCCGCGCCTATGACGCGCGCACCGGCAAGCTGCGCTGGAAATTCGACGTCATCCCCCATCCCGGTGAGCCCGGCTACGATAGCTGGCCGACGGACGCATGGAAGACCGCTGGCGGGGCCAACAACTGGGCCGGAATGGTCGTCGATGAGCGGCGCGGTATCTTGTTCGTTCCCACAGGTTCTGCGGTGAACGACTTTTACGGCGCGGATCGGGTCGGCAATAATCTATATGCCAATTCGCTGATCGCGCTCGATGCCGCGACCGGGCGTCGCCTATGGCACTTCCAGGGGGTCCACCACGACCTGTGGGACCGGGACTTTCCCTCACCACCGGTGCTGCTGACGGTCCGTCGCGGCGGAAAGTCGGTCAATGCCGTCGCGCAAGGATCGAAGCAGGGCATGCTGTTCCTGTTCGACCGCGTCACCGGCAAGCCGCTCTTCCCCATTGAGGAACGTCCCGTTCCCGCCAGCGACGTGCCCGGAGAAGTCGCCTCGCCGACGCAGCCCTTCGCGCTGACGCCTGCGCCATTCGCGCGCCAACATCTGACCGCCGACATGCTGACCAACCGCACCCCGGAAGCGCGCGCGGCCGCGGAAAAGGCGTTCGCCACTTTCAATAACAAAGGCCCATTCACGCCTTTGACGGTGGGCAAGCAGACGGTGGTTTTCCCAGGTTTCGACGGTGGAGCGGAGTGGGGTGGCCCTGCGGTCGACCATCGGCGCGGGGTCATCTACATCAATAGCAACGATGTCGTGTGGACTGGCGGACTGGCTGAAACCAAGCCGGCGCCGGCTGCGGGGAACGGCGCCGCGCTCTATCAGGAGCAATGTTCCGCCTGCCACGGCGCGAACCGCGACGGCGCCCCGCCAGAGTTCCCGCCCCTTACAAATCTTAGCCCCCGTTTGGACACAGCCCAGATCGCAGCCATTATCGCAGGCGGTAAGGGACGTATGCCGGGCTTTCCGCAAATTCCCCCCGCGGATCGCGCCGCCATCGCCAGCTATTTGGCAGGCGGCAGGGCCGAGGCGAGCAACGGCGAGCAGCGGGAAGCCGAAAGCGCCGCCCCGGCGGTGCAGCGGGCGCGCTACAGGTTCACCGGTTATCGCAAGTTCCTCGATGCCCAGGGCTATCCCGCCGTCGCCCCGCCATGGGGTACGCTCAATGCCATAGATCTCAACACCGGCAGATATCTGTGGAAGATCCCGTTGGGAGAGTATCCAGAACTCTCCGCAAAGGGCATGCGCGATACCGGATCGGAGAATTATGGGGGCCCCATCGTAACCGCGGGAGGGCTCGTGATCATCGGCGCGACGATTTACGATCGCAAGTTACGCGCGTTCGATAGCCGCACCGGCAAGCTGCTCTGGCAAACGGAGTTGCCTTTCGCCGGGGTCGCCACGCCAGTCACCTATATGGCTGGCGGTCGGCAGTTCATTGTCATCGCGACCAGCGGTTCGCGCAATCCCAAAGGGCCACAAGGCTCAGCCTATGTTGCTTTCGCATTGCCGACTGGTCGGTAAGTGCCAAGCCTTCCGAAGAACAGCGCCGAGTTGGCCGACTACATCCTTAAACGGAAAGACTAGCAAGGTCAGCTGGTACGCCTTGGGCGCATCTATGCGTGACAAAGGCCAAAGCGGCGAGGCGGCGCGTTCTCGCTCCCCATCTGGCGAGCGACAAGGCCACGCCATAAAACCAGAATGGTTAAGCGTCCAATTGGAGGGGCAACTTGACGCCGCCAGAGGCAAGGCGCGGCCAATATCAGTTGTTGGACGATTTATAGCTATTTTCAGTAGCTTAAGGAAAGGGCTGGCGGAGCGGGAGGGATTCGAACCCTCGATACGCTTTTGACGTATACTCACTTTCCAGGCGAGCGCCTTCGACCACTCGGCCACCGCTCCGCATGCACTGGAAGGCGGCTCCCTATCGTGCAGCGCGGCGCTAGGCAAGGGGTGGTTGATATGCCTCCTGTAATTCCGTTCCGGCAGACTATATCGGATAAGGAGATCGTTCCGGTCGCAGGCCCGATTCCGGAACAATCGTCGCTTGCCCGGCGATAAAATCCCTGACGACGATATGCCCTCAGGGATGGAAAGGCTGAACATGATTGTAGGCACGGTACGGGAGATCAAGAATCACGAATATCGCGTCGGCCTGACGCCTGAGAGCGTGCATGAGCTGACCGCCCATGGCCATCAGGTGCTGGTGGAAACCGGCGCGGGCGACGGGATCGGCGCGCATGACTCGTTATACGCAAAGGCCGGGGGCGAGATCGTCCCGTCGGCGCGCGAGGTTTTCGCCGCTGCCGAGATGATCGTGAAGGTGAAAGAGCCCCAGGCCGAGGAACGCGCGATGCTGCGGCCCGGCCAGATACTCTACACCTATCTTCACCTCGCCCCCGATCCGGAGCAGACCCGCGACCTTATCGCGTCGGGCGCGACCTGCATCGCCTATGAAACGGTGAGCGACGATCATGGCGGCCTGCCGCTGCTAAAGCCCATGAGCCAGGTTGCTGGACGCATGGCGATCCAGGCGGGCGCGACCGCGCTTGAAAAGGCGAATGGCGGCCGGGGCGTGCTGCTGGGCGGCGTGCCCGGCGTGCTTCCAGCCAAGGTCTGCGTCATCGGCGGCGGCGTCGTCGGCTTCAATGCGGCGCAGATGGCGGCGGGCCTTGGCGCTGACGTCACGATACTCGACCGCAGCCCCGAGGTGCTCGAAAAGCTCGGCATCTATTTCGAAGCGCGGGCCAAGACCCGCTTTTCCAACCGCGCCAACCTTGCCGAATGCGTGGCCGACGCGGACCTGGTCATCGGCGCTGTCCTCATTCCGGGGGCCGCCGCGCCGAAGCTGGTGACAGCGGACATGCTCAAGACCATGAAGAAGGGCGCAGTGCTGGTCGATGTCGCGATCGACCAGGGCGGCTGTTTCGAAACCAGCCATGCCACCACCCATGCCGAACCCACCTATGTGGTCGATGGCATCGTCCATTATTGCGTCGCCAACATGCCGGGCGCGGTCGCGCGCACCAGCACCTATGCGCTCAACAATGTGACGCTGCCCCATGCGCTGCGCATCGCCGACCTGGGGTGGAAGGAAGCGCTGCGGTCCGACCCGCATCTTCTCGCGGGCCTGAACGTATGGAACGGCAAGGTGACCTATCAAGCCGTCGCGCAGGCGCTCGACCTGCCCTACACGCCCGCGCAGGAGGCGCTGGGCTGACACGCGCTTAGCCGCTCCTAATCTTTTCCCGCAGCCTTGCGGGTTCCCCGGCCTCGTTCGTCTTGCTTGTCGGGGGCAGTCTGGTTCCCTGCCCCCAACCAAGCACATTCGACGAAGAGAGGCCCGGTTACCCCGACATGGTCCAACATATTTGCATTGCCGCCTTGCCGCCGCGCTCTGTCCTGCATCGCAGCAGGGGGGTGCGCTGATGCACGGCGACCTCATCAACTGGTTCGTGCCGCTCGCCGCCATGCTGGGCGCGGGGCTTTTCGCGGGTTTCGCGGCTGGCATCTTCGGCATCGGGGGCGGCTTCGTCGTGGTGCCGGCGCTGTTCGTGGTGCTGCCCTTGCTGGGCGGCACGCATGAAGCGGTCGCCCATGTCGCCATCGGCACGTCGGCCGCCACGATCATCGTCACGTCGATCCGTTCCTTGCTCGCTCATGCCAAGCGCGGCGCGGTGGAGTTCGAAGTGCTGAGGGCGTGGGCGCCGTGGATCATATTGGGTGACGGGGTAGGGGTGTTGCTGGCGGGGCATGTGGACGGCCGCGTGCTGACGATTATCTTCGCGTCGGGCGTCTTCCTCATGTCCTTGAATTTCCTGCTGCCCAAGGTCGGCGGCAAGGTGATCAGCGACGAAATGCCTTCCGGCATCGCCCGCGTCGGCATCGCCGGGGGCCTGGGCACTTTCTCCGCGCTGCTCGGCATCGGCGGCGGCACGATCGCCATCATGGTGATGACCCTGTGCGGCCGTTCCATTCATCGCGCCATCGCGACCGCGTCGGGCATCGGTACGCTGATCGCCATTCCCAGCGCCATCGGCTTCGCGCTGATCGGGCTTAAGGAAACGGGCCTGCCCTGGGGGTCGCTCGGCTTCGTCAACATGCCGGCTACGCTGGCGATCGCCTCCATGTCGATCCTCACCGCGCCGCTCGGCGTTGCCGCCGCGCACAGCCTGCCCGCCAATCTGCTGAAGCGGATATTCGGCATCTATCTCGTGATCATCGCCTGCATCATGTTCCGCAACGCGATCCACATGTGATCGTCAATCGGCGTCAGGATTGCGGAAATTCAGGCGGCGCGTGACGGTATAATCCAGCACGCCGACCAGGAAATAGCTGATCCACTGCTTGATCAGCGTCAGCACGCCGCGTTGGGCCTTATAGCTTTCGAGCGTCACTTGCCGGCTCTCGCCCGCGCGGCGGCTGATGAAGTCCCGCGCTTCCTGCGCCAAAGCCTTGTCCTCGATCCGCAGCATGATCTCCAGGTTCAGGAACAGACTGCGCATGTCGAAATTGGCTGACCCGATGAAGACCGCATCGTCGATGACGATCAGCTTCATGTGCAGCTTGCAGGTCTGATATTCCCAAATCTCCACCCCACGCCGGAGCAGCGGGCCGTAGAGCAGCCGCGCCGCGGCCACGGTCGCGCCATTGTCGGATCGCGACGGCAGGATCAGCCGCGCGCCTTGCCGCTTCGCTGCCCGCGCGATGCGCTTCAACATGCCGCGTCCGGGCGAGAAATAAGCCGCCACCATGTCCACCCGGCTGGCCTTTTCGAGATCATGCTTCACCACCTGCGCCCAGGGGCTCAGTCGCCGGGTCGGCCCGCCGATCAGCCAGCGCATCGGATCGGCTGGATCGTGATGCAGGGAAGGATGCCAGTGCCGCACCATCCGCCGCAGCGTGCGGAAACGCTGCCGCTTGGTGGAGACCCATCGCCACAGTTGCCCGAACCAGGTGCTCATCGCCCCCACCTGCGGTCCTTCGAGGATCAGCCCCAGGTCCACCCAGGCGTCATCCTCCGGCAATCCGAAATAGGCATCCTCGACATTGAAGCCGCCCAGCAGCAGCCGCCGGTCGTCGGCGATGGTCATCTTCTGATGGTTGCGGATCAGGTAGCGCGTCGATCGGCGCGCGCCGAAACGCCCGAAATGACCGCCCGCCTTGAGCAGCGGATCGAAGAAGGCCGCTGGTGTATCCGCCGATCCGAAAGCGTCGATCATCAGTGTCACCGCGACGCCGCGCCCGCGCGCCGCCACCAGCCGGTCGAGCACCATCCGCCCGCTCTCATCATCGGCGAAGATATAATAATAGAGCTTCAGACTGTCCGTGGCGCCGTCAATCAGCCCGATCAGGGCCTCGCGCAGTGCCGGGCCATTTTCGATCACTCTCAGCCGATTGGCCCCGATGGACAGGCTGATCCCGGCCTCTTCACGCTTCGCTGTGGACTGCCGGTGGGTCGCCATATCCCGTTCATGCCCCCAATTGTCGCGCCGCGCCACGGCTTTATGGGCTTTTCATTGACTCTCGGGGACGCCGCTGTTAGGCGCGGGCCTCACGATTTTCATTCCTTTGTCAGGAGCGCCCGTTTGGCCCGCGTTACCGTCGAAGATTGCGTCGACAAGGTTACCAATCGCTTTGATCTCGTCCTTCTTGCGGCGCAGCGCGCCCGTGAGATTTCTGGCGGGGCCGAACTGACGCTGGACCGCGACCGCGATAAAAACCCCGTCGTCGCCCTGCGCGAGATCGCTGAAGAAACGGTCCTCCCGGCGGATCTTCATGATTCGCTTGTTGGTTCGCTGCAGAAGGTGCAGATCGACGATGACGACACGCCCGACGAAATCGGTTCGATCGCCCAGTCGGCGGAGGCCCTGCGCCTGACCGCCGCCGCCCCGCCGCGCAACCAGAATGTCGGCGGCGACTACGACGGCTGATCACTAACATCGGTTTGGAGAGGGAATGGGGCTCGGCCTGCGCAAGCAGGACCGGGCCTCGATCCGTTTTGGGGCGCCATGAAGAGGACGCCCACTGCTTTGTCTCCCCGGCTCAAGCCCAGGGTGACGGATCATGAGCGCCGCTGTAACGCGGATTGCTCCGTTAATTTCCCAAACAAAAATCCCGCAACGCGCGCGCATCATGCAGCGCATTGTGCGGAATACGGCTGTTCGCCGCCGCACTGAAGCCCGCCGCGTTTACCAGCTGCAACTGCAGCCCGTTCATATCCACCATCTGTCCCGGCCCCGTCACCAGCAGCGCGCAGAAATGCGCCAGATCCTCCGGCCAATCCGCCACGATGACAGGATCGGGATCGCCCGCCAGATAGTCGGCGAGGTGATGCGCCGCCTCGACCCGGCTTAGCTCCATGTCGATCCCCGGCGGAACATGGCGCAGATAGGGGATCACGTTGCGCTGGACCCAGCCATGCGGCTCCTCCGCCAGCGGCAGCGACACGTAAAATTCATCGTCGCCAAATTCCGGCACCAGCGCGACGCTGATCAGCGCGCCCGCAAATCCGTTGAATTCGGTGTCGAGGAAATAACGCATTGGGAAAATGACTGCCTGGCTGGTCGGGGGAAGGGCTGGCCCGCGAGATAGGGGCCTATACTCACTTGCGCCAGAAAATTTGCGTGCGCCCCGGCAAGCTGTCATGCGCCTGTGACCAAGGAAGGACCTCATAGTGACGCCGCGCGAACTCATCGACACCGCCCCTGTGCCGGGCGGACAGGAATTGAAGCTCTACCGCCGCGGGGCCGATCACATGATCGTCCTCGACCGCAATGAACTGATGAGCAGCCGCATGAGCGGATCGGAAAAGGCGCTCGCCGTCATGACGTTGGAGCGCCTCAAGGGGCGCAAGGACCCGCATTTGCTGATCGGCGGCTATGGCATGGGCTTCACGCTGCGCGCCGCCTTGGCCGAACTGGGGCAGGGCGGCCGCGTCACGCTCGTTGAGCTGGTGCCCAAGATCATCGCCTGGGCGCGCGGGCCGATGGCGGAGCTTGCCGCAGGCTGTCTCGACGATCCTCGCGTACGGCTGATCGAAGGCGATGTGGCGGCCGAAATCGCCTCGGCGCGCGGCAGCTATGACGCGATCCTGCTCGACGTCGATAACGGCCCGGACGGCCTGACCGCCCCCGCCAACGACCGGCTCTATTCGGCCGGTGGCCTCGCCATCGCGAAGGCCGCGCTGAAGCCCGGCGGCATCCTCGCCATCTGGTCCGCCGCCCCGGACGCCGCCTTCACCCGCCGCCTGCGCGATGCCGGTTTCCTAGTCGATGAAGTAGCGGTCAAGGCGCGCGACAATGGCAAGGGCCCCCGCCATGTCATCTGGTTCGCGCAAAAACGCTGACCGGCCTCCGTTCGAAGCGAACGAACTTGATCACCTAATCTCGTCACCCCGGACTTGATCCGGGGTCCCGCTTCCTTACGCTATCCAATTTTAAAATAGCGCGACCCCGGCTCAAGCCCGAGGTGACGGAGCTAAAGGCCGCTCACCCCCACCTCACATTCCGGCAAAGCCCAATCCACCGCCCCGCGCCCTTTCGCTTCCAGAAAGGCGTTGGCCTTCGAAAAATGCCGGCACCCCAAAAAGCCGTTATGCGCAGACAGCGGCGAAGGATGCGCCGCCTTCAGCACCAGATGCCGCGTCTCATCGACAAATGCCGCCTTGCGCTGGGCATAGGCACCCCACAGCAGGAACACGACCGGCTCCGCCTGGCTGTTGACCAGCCGGATGATCGCGTCGGTAAACTCTTCCCAGCCCCGCTTCTGATGCGATGCCGCCCGGCCCATCTCCACCGTCAGCACGCTGTTCAGCAGCAGCACCCCCTGCTGCGCCCAATGCTCCAGAAATCCATGGCGCGGCGGCGTGAGGCCCAGGTCGCTCTTCAATTCCTTGTAGATATTGACCAGCGACGGGGGCGTCCGCACCCCCGGCTGCACGCTGAAGCACAGGCCATGCGCCTGCCCCTCGCCATGATAGGGGTCCTGCCCCAATATCACGACCTTTACCTTGTCGAGCGGCGTCAGGTCGAGCGCGCGGAAATATTCGCTGCCCTTGGGGAAGATGCGTTTTCCCGACGCTTTCTCCTCCGCCAGAAACTGCTTGAGCGCCTGCATGTAGGGGCGGTCGAATTCCTCGCGCAGCGGCGCGCGCCAGCTTTCGTCTAGCTTGATCATTGCGGTCATGCCGGGCGTGATGACGCTGTCGGCGCAACCCTGTCAACCCGCGCAAACAGCCTTGCTCCGGCCGCGCGAATCGGGGAAAGAAGGTTCATGCCGCGTTTTTCTTTCACTGCCGCCTTTCTGGCGGGCCTTGGCCTGTTTCTGGCGCCCCTGCCTACGGCCGATGCTTTCGGTCCCAAGCCCAATATGGTGCAGCAGACCGCGCAGTCGCGGCTGCTTGGCGAATTTGCCCGCTTTGCGACGCTGAGCGACGGCACGGTCGGCATCGCGGTACGCGACCTGAACAACGGGGAGACGCTTCAGCTCAACGGCGATACGCTCTTTCCCATGGCCAGCACCTATAAGGTCGCGGTGGCGGGCAAGATTTTGTCGCTCGCCGATGCGGGCACGCTGCGCTTCGATGAAAAACTCGCGCGCCTGGGCACGCCGCTGACCGTCACGATGCTGCTCGACCTCATGCTGACGCGCAGCGATAATGAAGCGACCGATGCGCTGGTCGCACGCGCGGGCGGTCCGCAGGCCGTCAATGGCTGGCTCCAATCGATCGGCATTCGCGGCCAACGGGTGGACAGCAACACGGCCCAGCTTCTCGCCCGCGCCAAGCTCGGCGGCGGGTCGGCGGGCGATGAGGCGGAAAGCACGCTGTCCTCACGCCTGCGGGACGCGCGCGACATGCCCAACATCGCCTTCGCTGCGGACCCGCGCGATACCTCGACGCCCCGCGCAATGAACGACCTTCTCTCCGCCATCCAGCATGGCAAGGCGCTGAAGGGCGCCAGCACCGCCATGCTGCTGGGCATCATGTCCCGCTGCAAGACCGGCAAGGCGCGTCTGGTCGGCATGCTCCCGCCCGGAACGCCGGTCGCGCACAAGACCGGGACGCTCAACGGCCTTGGCAATGACACGGGGATCATCACGCTACCGGACGGGCGGATGATCGCCATTTCGGTGTTCGTCATGAAGGATCATCGCGGTCACGCTGCCCGCGACCGCATCATGGCGGAAGTGGCGCGCGCCGCTTACGACTATTTCCTCTTCGCTCCCGATTTGCGCACGGCCTGACGCATCCCCCTTAACTCGGACCGAGCCCAGCCCTAGCTCTGTCGGCCCGGAGGGGGAGATGATGAGCGATATTGCGGCGTTCAGCGAATTCTGGCCCTATTATCTGCAGGAACATGCCCGTCCTGCTACGCGGGCGCTGCATTATGCCGGGACCAGCATGGTTATCCTGTTGCTGGCGGCGCTCCCCCTAACCGGCCGTTGGTGGATCATTCCCGCCCTGCCGTTCGCCGGCTACGGTTTCGCCTGGATCGGCCATGGTTTGATCGAACGGAACCGGCCCGCCACCTTCCGTCATCCGTTCTGGTCGCTTCGCGCGGACTTTCGCATGTGGTTCCGTTTTCTCACCGGCCGCATGGGCCGCGAATTGGCTCGGGCGGGGGTGCGGCGCGATGGATCGGTCGATCCGCAGATGCGGCGGCATCTCTGACGCGCCCATGACTTGACCGCTTCGGCGGCTCTGTCACAAGAGGCGGCGATGGCCCTTACCGCCCACTTTTCCTGCTTGCCCGATACAGCTGAATTGGCGCCGCGCTGGCAGGCGCTGGAGGGGGCGTCCGATGCGTCCTTTTTCGTGGGATGGACCTGGACTGGCAGCTGGCTGGAAAGCTACGGCGTTCGACCCGATCTCCTGACGGTCACGGATGAGGAGGGGAAAGACGTCGCCCTTGCGCTTATCGGTCACGCGATGCAGCCCCGCCTGCTTGGCCGCTGCGCGACGCTTTCGCTCAACCAGTCGGGCGACCCCGCCGCTGATCGTCCCTATGTCGAATATAATGGCCTGCTCACCGCGACCGGCAGGGAAGGGCGAGCGGCCCAGGCTTTCCACGCCGCACTCCTCCGCCGTGCCGACTGGCGCGCCTTGCGCGTCAGCGGCATCGCGCCGAATTCGCCCTTGCTCAGCCTGTCGCTGCGCCGCGCCACCCGCCTGGACCGCTCGCCCGTCTATCAGGTTGACCTCGACGCCGTGCGGGCTGCGGCGGGCGATTATCTCTCACTGCTCAGCGCCAACACCCGCAGCCAGATCCGGCGCGCGATCAAGGACCATGGCGGCATGCCCAACATCGCCGCCGCTCAAAGCGCTCCGGAGGCGGAAAGCTGGCTGGAGGACATGCGCGTCCTCAACGAGGGCCGCCACGACGACAATGCCTGGGCCGACCCCGCCTTCCGCCGCTTCGTCGCCATCCTCGTAGAACGCGGCCGGGTGACTGGAGAAGTCGAATTGCTCCGCTTCACCGATGATGGCGGCACAGTCGGGCTGCTCGTCAATTTCATCCATCGCGGCCAGGCGATGAACTATCAATCCGCCTTCGCCGCCCCGCGCACACCCAAGGACAAGCCGGGCCTGCTCTGCCACGCCGCAGCCGTCGCGCATTATGCCGATCGCCACCTCGGGCTCTACTCCCTGCTGGCAGGCAAGGACCGTTACAAACAAAGCCTCGCCACCCGCGAGGAAGCGCTGGAATGGTGGCAGATCGAACGCTTTTCACCCCGGCTCGAGGCCGAAGCGCTGCTCCGCCGCTTGGCTAAACGCCCAGCTTCCGCGTGATGCGATAGGCCAGCCGCCGGACGCCCTGCCGCTCAGGCCGCGCCCCGATCCGCCCAGTCGGCAATCCCCGCCGCCGCATCAGCGCATTCAGGCCATGCAGTTCACTTTCCGCGACGCTCCGCTCCGAACGCCATGTCACAGACAGGCTGACCGACACCCCCGTGCCGTTCTCCACAAAATGCGGCGCTTTGACCGGCACATGGATCGCATCGCCCGGCAGCAGCTTAACCGCCATCCCACGCCCGTGGAAATCCTCCCGCCACACAAGGTTCCGGTGCCCGCCCGCGTGAAACGCCTCGCTCTGCAGCGCAGGCACCAATTCCTCGTCCCCCGCCGGAAAGACGGTCATCACCTTCTCGCCCCGGATCTGCAGCAGGATATTATGCTCCGGGTCCATGTGGAACGGCGTCACGCTACCCGGCGAGGACAGGAAGATGAACGCCTCCCGGTTCAGCATCGCCCCCGTCCGCGCCTCGACCAGCGGCGCCAGTTCGGCAAGCGCCGCGTCCAGCAGCGCGCCATAGGCCGCGTCCCGCTCGACATTCTTCAGCACCGCCCAGCTGCCATTGGTCTCGATCGTCCGGATCGTCTCGCCCAGGCTCAGCCCGTTGGATGGCGTATCCTCCGGCCGCACGCCCAGCGGCAGCTTGCCCAGATTATATTCGACGGACGCGGCGGGCATCCGCTCCGCCAAGCCGGCGAGCGCCTCGATCGACAGCAGCGGATGCCCCGCCAGCCCGTGCGACAGCTTCGCCGCCTCATCGGGATAAACGGCCGCGAACACGCCCCGCGCCTCGTCGGGGAAAATCTGCGCCGCGATCGGCGAATGGGCAGTCATGACAATCCTTTCACGCGGCTGGCGATCGCCTCCGCCCCATTGGCAAGCGCAAAGGCCGCCGCGCGCCCCACGCGCTGAAAACCCCGCCCGCGCAGCGCGATGCGATATTGCACGATCGTCCGCCGCTCCGCCCACAGGCTGTCGATCATCGGATGATCCGCGGCCGCGCAGCTGTCCATCCACGCGATCCCCGGATCGCCCTGCACCGCATACAGGTTCGCCAGCTCGATCAGCACGCCCGGCGAAAAGCGCCCCAATTCCTCGTCAAAGGCGATCTTGAAGGAAAAAGCGCCCTCGCCATGACGGAAATTGGCCAGCATCGCGATCGCACGCCCATCCAGATCGATGCGCAGGAAATGCAGCCGCCCCGCATCGAAAGCAGCCGCGCATGCCGCCCGGAAAAAGGCCGCGTCATTGGCTGAGCAGGCAAGTGCCGTCCCCTCGCGTCCCTTCCAGCCCGACGCCTCCAGCGCCAGGAAATCGGCGCACCAATGCGGCAGCTCCGCCCGGTCTGCCAGCAGCCGCTGCTCCACCGTCCCCAGCTCTGCCAGCCGCTTCTGCAAGCGCCTGATCTCCTTGCGCTTCTTTGCGCGCACATGCGTTTCCCAATAGCTCTCCGCATCCAGCGCAGAGCGCAGCATCGCCCGGTCATAACGGTGTACCTCGCGCCGCCCGCGCCGCTGCTCGACGCATAGCGCCTCCAGCGCCGCGGCATTGGCGCCCGCCGCATCCAGCCCCTGCAGATAGAGAAAGCCCGCCGCCCAATGCGCCGCGTCCAACTGCGCCAGCAATCCGCGCCAGGCCGCCACTTCCTGCCCCCGCCGGATCAGCGGCGCTCCGAAGAAACAATGGTCGTGCATCCAATTGCCCACGCAGGCGACCGGCAGCCGCCCATGACGGGGCGTCACCATCACCGGCAACAGCCCGATAAGTTCGCCTCCCGCCTGCGCTTCCACTAACCGCACGCCCGGCGCGCCCGCCAGATGATCGAGCGCGGCGCACAGCATGTCGGGTGCATAAAAGGCGTTGGCTTCCGCCGCTTGCGCCGCCAGGTCCGTCCAGCGCGCGCGCTGCGCCGGACCATAGGCGCGGTTGCCGCTGGCCAGGGGGTGGGATGCCATGTCCATGACACAGCGCATAAGCATCAATGATTAGGGAAAGGCTAAACTGACTCATTTGGGTCAGCCGCCCGCCTCTTTGGGGGAAAGCTCTTTACATCACGCCCCGGATTGTCTGTTTACAGGATGGCTAAGATCCCACCGCTGAAAGAGATTCCCATGGCGACCGACCCGATCCTGTCACGTGCGGCGGTGGCTGCATGACCATTCTCGTCACCGGCGCCGCAGGCTTCATTGGCATGGCCGTCGCCGACCAGCTTCTCTCGGCAGGGCGAGCGGTGATCGGCATCGATAATATGAATGATTATTATCCGGTGTCGCTGAAGCGCGACCGGATCGCCGCGTTGCAGCAACGCCATGGCAAGCTCTTCACCTTCGCGGAGCTGGATTTCGCGGACATGGATGCGCTCAATGCCGCGCTTGCGGGTCATGCGGTGGAGGCGATCATCCATTTGGGCGCGCAGGCGGGCGTGCGCTATTCGCTGATCAACCCGCATGCCTATGTCCGCTCCAATCTCGCGGGCCATGTCAACATGCTGGAACTGGCGCGGGAACGGCGGGTGCGGCACTTGGTCTATGCTTCTTCCTCGTCCGTCTATGGCGGCAATGACGTGCTGCCTTTCCGGGTCGAGGATCGCGCCGATCATCCGGTCTCGCTCTACGCGGCCACCAAGCGCGCCGATGAATTGATGAGCGAAACCTATGCCCATCTTTTCCGCATCCCCATGACGGGCCTGCGCTTCTTCACCGTCTATGGGCCTTGGGGCCGTCCAGACATGGCGATGTGGATCTTCACGAAGAAGATCCTCGCAGGGGATCCCATTCCCGTATTCAACCATGGCCGGATGCAGCGCGACTTCACCTATATCGACGATATCGTCAGCGGGGTGATCGGGTGCCTCGATCATGCGCCCGCCGACGACGGGGCGCCCAAGGCTGGCGGCAGCCGATCGCCGCATCGGCTCTACAATATCGGCAACAATCGGCCCGAAGAGTTGATGCACCTGATTTCCGTGCTGGAACAAGCGATTGGCCGCAAGGCGGAGATTGATTTCCAGCCGATGCAGCCGGGCGACGTTCCGGCCACATTTGCCGACACCAGCGCGATCGCTCACGATATCGGTTTCGCGCCCGCCACCGGCATAGACGTCGGCGTGCCGCGCTTCGTGTCCTGGTATCGGGACTATCACGCAGACTGATCGCGACGGGAAAACCGCGCCACTACGCGCGCGCGCTTTAAAAGTTCCGCTTATCTACAAAAGAGCAATGATTTGCATCCGATGTGGCAATAAAGGCGCGCTATTTTCGTTCGCGTTAGCAAAAGGAATTGCCATTCCGCTCTCAAACGGCCTATTTCTTTCGGCGGGGTCGGCTTGCAGCCGAAAATGGGTCGCGAAATGAGGTAAGGGCGGTGTGCCAATCATGGCCACTGCCGCCATGATTGAGTCAGCGCGGGACAACCCGGCGGCGCTACATGGAAAAAAGGGCGAACACGTGTCGACAGTATCGAAAATCGTGCCTTTTGGTTCAGGCAGCCGGATTGTGGAAACGGCCTGCAGAACCTTATCAGTCGCGTCCCATGGGTTGAATGCTCTGGAAGCCAAATTCTCGGATCGCGATTTCGCTGCCATCTTCCTGCGTATGGTCGGGATGATCATGAATGTGCGGGGCCGCCTGATCGTCACCGGCATGGGCAAAAGCGGCATCGTCGCGCGCAAGATGACGGCGACGCTGACATCGACGGGTACGCCCGCCCTCTTCATGCACCCGGCTGATGCGGGGCATGGCGACCTTGGCATGGTGACGCCGGACGACATCGTGCTGATGCTGTCCCATTCGGGCGAGTCCAACGAACTTGGCCCCATCATCCAATATTGCAAACGCTTCGGCATCCCGCTGCTCGGCCTGACCGCGCGGGGGGAAAGTACGGTGGCCAGCGCCTCGGACGTTTGCGTCCTGCTGCCCGCTGTTCGCGAAGCTTGCCCCAATGAACTGGCGCCGACCACATCGACCACGGTGCAGATGGCCTTTGGCGACGCGCTCGCCATTGCGCTCATGGAAATGCGCGGTTTTTCGGCCGACGATTTCCACAAATTCCATCCTAACGGCCGCCTCGGCGCGCAACTTTTGAAGGTCCGCGACCTGATGGCGGCGGGCGAGGCCGTGCCGCGCGTGCGCGAAGATGCCTCGCTGCTCGACGCCACCATAGAAATGACGCGTGGGCGGCTCGGCGGTACGGCGGTAATCAACCAGAATGGGGAACTCATCGGGGCCTTCACCGATGGCGACTTGCGCCGCACCGTCACCGGCACCCAGCAACTGACTGAGGCGGTGGGCCGGTTCATGACCGTGCCGCCGCTCTCCGTCGGCCCCGACGAACTGGCGTCCGAAGCGATCCGCCTAATGCATCTGCACAACATCACCCTGCTCTTCGTCTGCGAAGGCGGCCGTCTGGTTGGGGCGGTCCACATGCATGACTTGCTTCACGCCGGGGTCGCCTGAACAGCATCATCGTCATCCCGGCGCGCGCGGGTTCATCCCGTTTGCCGCGCAAGCCGCTGCGCCTGATCGCCGGGCGCACATTGCTGCACCGGACCATCGCCATGGCTCGCGCGGCGATCGGCGGGCTGCCTGACACGGAACTGGTCGTTGCGACCGATGACCAGGAAATCGCCGATCACGCTCGCGCCGCCGGGTGCGACGCCGCCATGACCGCCAGCGCAGTCGCAACGGGTTCGGGTCGGGCGCTTGCCGCTGCACTGCAACGTCCCACACCGCCGCGCTTCGTCGTCAACCTCCAGGGGGATTCCCCCTTTCAGCCGCAGGGCGCGCTGCGCGCCGTCCTCGCCGCGCTTCAATCAGGGGCAGAGGTCGCCACCCCCGTCATTGCGCTCGACTGGTACGCCCTCGACGCGCTTCGCGATCATAAGCGCCGATCGCCCTTCAGCGGCACGACCTGCGCCCGCGCACCCGATGGCCGCGCCCTCTGGTTCTCGAAAACGATCATCCCCGCCATCCGCAACGAAGACGCCGTGCGCGCCAGCCAGCCCTTATCGCCCGTTTGGCGTCATGTCGGCCTTTATGGCTTCACACTCGACGCCCTCAAACGGTTCGAAGAAACCCCGCCGACCGCGCTCGAAAATTTCGAAGGGCTCGAACAGCTGCGCCTGATCGAACTTGGCATCCCCATCACCACCGTCGCCATTGATCCGCCCCTGTTCGACAGTAGCGGCATCGACACGCAAGCCGATATCGAGCGCGTCGAAGCCCTGATTGCGACCCACGGCGATCCCACGCCGATCTGACGACGCCTTCACCCTCCGTTCGTTTCGAGCGAAGTCAGAAGCGATATAACCGTCAACCCTCTGCCCGCTCGCCCTGAGCCTGTCGGAGGGCTCCACTTCTTCTCAATGGAGCTGCCCATTCCTCTCCACCGCACAAAGCCCTAAACCAACCCCATGCGCCGCATCTTCATCATCCGCCACGGAAACACCTTCGAAAGCAGCGCCACCGCCTGCCGCATCGGCGCGGGCACGGACCTGCTGCTCGTCGAAAGCGGCCGCGCTCAGGCCGACCGCCTCGGCCAATGGTTCGCCGCCCAGAAGCTGACGGCCGCCCATCTCCACAGCAGCCCGCTCCAACGCGCCACCGAAACCGCCGCGCGGATCGGCGCGGCCATAGGGCATGCCCCGGACGGCACGCTCCCCTGGCTCAATGAAATCGACCATGGCCCAGACGAAGGCCGCCCGGAATCGGACGTCATCGCCCGCATCGGCGAACAGGCGCTTACCGATTGGGACGAGCGCGGCATCGCGCCCGATGGCTGGACCGTAAATGCGGAGGCCCGTGTCGCCGCCTGGCAAGACTGGTTCGCGCGGGGAGGGGAGGGTGCGGACCTCCTCGTCACCAGCAACGGCGCAGCGCGCTTCGCCCTGCTCGCGCTCGGCTTGTCTCCTGCATCCCTCAAACTGCGCACTGGCGCCTTTGGCGAGCTTGCGATCGGGGAAGACGGAATAGTTACTCTCCAAGCTTGGGATCAACGCCCTTAAGCAAGGAAGCGGAAAGGATGCGGCACTGATCTTTCGCCCGCTGTCCTGCCTCGCTTCCTTCCTCCATCGGCATGCCTCTTCTCACCCAACAGGCGCTGCACTCGCCGTCACCGGCTGCATCACCGCTGGCTTGGCCTCCGGAACCGCTGGGGCAGGTTTATCCGCCGCCGGAGCCGCCGGTTGGGCCTTCAGGCTCGCCGCCGCATTCTGCAAAGCCACGGCCGCGGCCTCCAGAGCCGCCGCCGCCGAAACTGGCTCCTCAGCCTTGGCAGCCGCCACCGCTGCAGGAGCCGAATCCGTCGCCGTGATCGCCTCATGCGGGGCAGCCGTTTCCGCCACGACCTCGGCCGCCGCCGGAGGGGCCGTTGTTACCTGGGTAACCGTCGGAGTCGCCTCCGCCACCACAGGCGCCGCTACAGCCTCGCAAACCTCATCGATGCCCAGCTGACTTTCGGAGAAGTTGGTCGCCAATTGCGGCAATTCCCCGTCCTGCGCCGCGGCGGCCAGGGTCAACAGCGTGTCCGTCATGTCGCAATAGCTCTTCGCCTGCACCAACCCGGAATGACTATTGCCCAGCCGAGTGTTGAAGGCTTCATAGGCGCGCTGCCCGTCGCTGATGCCGTTCACCCGCATGAAGTGCGTCTTGAGCGCATTATTATAGCTGCTCAGCAGCCCACTCTTCTTCGCGGTAAATGCCTCATATTTATCCATAATATCCTTGTTCGCCGCCTTGCAGCGCAGCGCGCCCAGCATCAGCATGATATGCAGGTCCCGGACCTTGGCGGCTTCGACCTCATAGGACTGCCAGCACTGCCCCGCTTCCGAGGCGGCTGCCTGGACTGAAGAGAGCGCAACGATACAACAGGCGGCACCCGCCGCCATCCGCAACCGTGACATGATGGACCTCGCAGAATCGAGAGACGACCCCGCTGATTCCTACTCTACCACTTTGCCCTAAAAACGCCATGATTCGTCTGTTGACAGTGGCATTTTTGCCGCAGCAAAACCATCAACTCACCGCGCTCGCAACGACCTTAATTCTTCCGCTGCGGCACCGTGAACGTGCCCGACACGCGCCCGCCCGAACCGCCGCTCACGCCTGGAGCCCCGCCGCCCGCAGCCCGCCCATCCACCGTCGATCGCCCGCTGGTCAGATCGATCACCAGCCGCCCGCCGGTCAGCCGGTTGGCTCCCTGCGTCAGCGTCACATTGCCCAGCATCGTGATGAGGCGGCTGTTAAGGTCGTAGATCGCCACATTGCCGCGCGCCGTCTCATTCCCCTTGGTCACGACGACATTGCCCGACGCGTCGATCCGGTCGACCTCCACCCCGCTGCCGCCTGCGCCATTGCGATAGGCCACCGTCATGCGCGCGGCGTTGAGCTTCATGCCCGCCTGCGTCACTTCGACATTCCCCGACACCACCACGCGATCGGCGCGGTCCTGCACCTCGATCCGGTCGGCGGTGAAATTAACAGGTGCGTTGCTGTCGTGATTTTTCAGCACCTGCGCCCCAGCGCCAGCATAGAGCAGGGCCGCGCCCAGCGCGCCGGTCGATAGCAGGATCCGCGATCTCTTCATCACTATCGCCCTTTGATGCCATTTTGTTCGATGCGCAAGCTTGCCCTGCCGTTCAGAGTCACCGTCCGCGCGCCCAGGTCCGCTTCCAGATGGTCGCCGCTGAAGGTGCCGATCGGGATGCGTCCATCGACCCGCCCGGCGCTGCGCATACGCCGCGTCTTTAGGTCGATGCCAACGTCCCGCGTGGTCAGCCTGTATCCGCCCGCCGCCTCGAACTGCACCGGCCCATCCACCGCCACCCGCTCGCTGTCCATATCATAGCGGCCCTTGCGCGCATTCAGCACCGCTGGCCCTTCGCTCAGCAATATCCGCGCGGACATGTCATTCAGGTCGACGATCGGCTCGCGCGAGCTTTTCTGCACCGCGCTGCCCGCGCGCAGGGAAAAGGGTTGCCCCTTGCCGTCCTCGCCGCGATAGAGCGCCTCGGTCACGCGCATGCGCTCCTTCGCCACTTCGACCTTGTTCTTGTCGAGCACGAAGCTCACCTTGTCCCCTCCGGTGAAGGGCGCCGTCACCAGCAGCGCCGCTAGCACGCCCACCGCCATCGGCAGCCAGTTTTTCAGCCGCGCGACCAGCCTGTCATGGCTGCCGCCCGGCCGCGCCCAATGACGCCTGACGTGACGTTGCTGTTCGGCCTGAATGGACATGGAAAAGCGCTGCAGCTCCTCACATATGCGCGAAGATGTCGATCTCCGGCCAACCCGCCAGGTCCAGCTCGGCCCGGTGAGGGAGGAAATCGAAGCAAGCCTGCGCCAGTTCCATCCGGCCTTCGCGCACCAGCCTCTTGTCCAGTTCGGCCTTCAGCGCATGCAGATACCGCACGTCCGACGCCGCATAATCCTTCTGCGCGTCGGACAGGATGGGCGCGCCCCAGTCGCTCGACTGCTGCTGCTTGCTAATCTCCTGCCCCAGCATTTCGCGCACCAGCTCTTTCAGGCCGTGGCGGTCGGTATAGGTGCGGATCAGGCGCGACGCGATCTTGGTGCAGTAGACGGGCGCCGCCACCACGCCCAGATAATGCCGGATCGCGGCAATGTCGAACCGCCCGAAATGATAGAGCTTCAGCCGCCCCGGATCGGCCAGCACCGCGCGCAGGTTCGGCGCGGCATAGTCGCTGCCCGGCATGAAGCGCACCAGATGCTCGTCGCCCTTGCCGTCGCTGATCTGCACGACGCACAGCCGGTCGCGCGGGGTGATCAGGCCCATGGTTTCGGTATCGACGGCGACGGGGCCGGGGGCCAGGACGCCTTCGGGCAGGTCCTCTTCATGAAAATATACGCTCATCGCACCCCTCTATGGCGAAAGCGGCCGTAACTCAATCGACGCTTTTGGACGTGCCGAAAAGCCTCACCGTGTCCCATTCTCGGAAATGTGGCGGCAATCGGGCTAAAATCATTCGCTCTGCCCTGAAAAGTTGATATAGTGATTCCCAAACCGCATGTGTTGCGGTGGATTCTGCATGTCTTCGCCCGGCATGTTTATCCGTTATCGTATGGGCGAAGCGAAAGTGACCAACAGGGCATGAGTTTTGATAGAGGTCGCCGCGGCGGGCGCGGCAAGGACAAGCGCGACAGTTTCGGCGACGACAATTTTTACGGCGGCGATCGCGGTGGTTTCGGTGGTGGTTTCGATCGCGGCGGTTTCGGCGGTGATCGTGGCGGTTTCGGCGGTGGTGATCGCGGCGGCTTCGGCGGCGGTGGCGGCGGCGGCTTCCGCAGCGGCGGTGGCGGCTTCGGCGGCGGCGGCGGTGGTGGTTTCGGCGGCGGCCGTGGTGGCGGCGGCATGCCAGCCCAGGTCGTTGGCGAAGGCACCGGTGTAGTCAAATTCTTCAATGGTCAGAAGGGCTTCGGCTTCATCGTCCGTGACGATGGCGCGGAAGACGTGTTCGTCCACATCAGCGCTGTCGAGCAGGCGGGCCTGACCGGCCTGGCCGAAGGTCAGCAGCTCGGCTTCACTCTGGTGGATCGTGGCGGCAAGATTTCGGCGACCGACCTCAAGATCGAAGGCGAGCCGCTTCCCGTTCAGGAACGCGCACCCCGCGAACCCCGAGCAGGCGGCTTCGGCGGTGATCGCGGCGGCTTCGGCGGCGCGGAACGTGGCCCGCAGCGCCAGCTGACCGGTGAACGCGCCAGCGGCACCGTGAAGTTCTTCAACGCCATGAAGGGCTTCGGCTTCATCCAGCGCGACGACGGCCAACCCGACGCGTTCGTCCACATCAGCGCTGTGGAGCGTGCAGGCATGTCCGCCCTCAACGAAGGCGACCGCCTGGACTTCGAACTGGAAGTCGATCGCCGCGGCAAATATGCCGCCGTGAACCTTCAGTCGAAGGCCGACTAAAAGCACACCCGACCGCTTTCGCGGAGAGGATAGAAGGGGTCGCCTGCCCGGCGGCCCCTTTTTTGTTGTATAGAATATCGGCGGTTGAAGGGGGATGTTGAATGAGGAGCGAGTTGCTCGATCAACCGGGATTAGGCTATCGGAATTGGCCGTTTTGATGCAGCAAGCGGGGTGAAAGCTGAGCCTCTAAAGTAAAGCAGACCTGTTTACCCACGCGACCTTTACGGCTCGTACGCGGGCCAAAACTATGATGCCACTCGGCCGCACGCGTCTTGCCCCGCTGGTCTGCCATTATGGCCTGCTCGATCCCGACGTCGCGGTGCATCTGGAAACCGTCGAGCAGACCCCCAACATCGTGGAGAGCGGCCACGACATCGCCATCTATTTCGATCCGCCGCCGGACTCGTCGCTCAAGATGAAGTGGCTGACGGACAATCCGCGCATGCTTTGCGCCTCGCCCGCCTATCTGCAGCGCCGTGGATCGCTGTCCAGCGTCAGCGACCTTGCCGTCCATGACAATGTCGTCGTCGGGCCGGTGCAGCAGGAAATCTGGCGCTCCATTGCGGGGGAGGGAGCCGCGCCCCGCGTCACGCTCAGCACTAATGATGGCGAATTGGCGCGGGCCTGGGTACTGGACGGTGCGGGCATCGTGATCAAATCCTCTTGGGAAGTCGCCGACGATATCCCCACCGCACGGCTGCAGCCGGTGCTGGCCGGTCTCAGCCTCCCCGCCTCCACCATCGCCGCCGTCTATCTCCGAGCGCAGGGGGAGACCGCCAAGGTCCGCTCTTGCCTCGACTTCCTGGCCCGCCATCTGAAGGACCCAAAGACCGCGCTCTTGTGAAAAATAGGAAAAGTTGGATTCCAATTTCCGCCCAGAATCCCGTTTTTCTCGCTATTTCATTCACTATTTCCAGTCACCGGCGCCGTCGGCGGCACGATCTTCACCGTCTCGAACCGTTCTTTCCGCCGCACTCCGGTCAACGGCGGCGGAACATTGACCTGCTCCACCGGCACCCGCTGCCGCATACATTCCGCCTTGTTCTCCCGCGGATCCTGCTGACAATTCCAAAGCGCCCGCTGCAATCCGGTCCCGGCATTGTGGATATAAGCGAAGCTCATGCTTTCCATCTGATCGCCAGACAGCGGGAATCCGGCAGGCGCGCTCCCCGCTCGCCAAGCCATGATCCGGCATTCCGGCCGACCTGCGCAGAATGTCTGCGCCATCATCGGCCAGCTCTCTGGCGCCGCCGCCTTGCTCAGTTCGACGAGAAAGCTCTTCGCTCCCGGAGCAATCGCGATCAACCGGACTCCGCCCATAATCCGCCCCAGGGATTCCGCCCCGATCGCCTCCTGGGGTTTGGCCGTCAAAGCCGCCAACGCATCGCCGTTCCCCGGCAGCAATATAGCCGGAAGGCCACCAATGCCCTGCTGATGCGCGATCGAGAGACGGGCGATCCGGGGGATCATCGGCTCGATACTTTCGCGGGCCAGGCGGAAGGCGGGCGGCGTTCCCCACCATCCTCGCCAGCGGAAGAAGAGGTGTGTCCCCACCGCCGCGATCTTGTCCAGGCTCCCGCTCCAATAGGGCACCACCCAGTCGGTATGATAATGGGTGGCATAACCCACCGGCTTGAACACCTTGCCGGCCAGCGCCGCCCTGGCGATCTCCCGCGCCCGGTCCCAAGCCGCCTGCCCCGGCGTCGTCGCGAGTGCGCCATCGCAGGTGAAGGTGAACTGACAGCCCGTCGATCGCTCCTGCCCCTGGAAGACGACGCCGCACACCGTCTTAGGGAAAGCCGGATGCCTCACACGGTTCAGCACCACTTGCGCAACCGCCCGTTCCCCGACTGCGTCGTCGCCCGCTTCATAAAGCTGCGCCGCGGCCAGGCAGTCAGTGGCCCGCGCCAGATCGGCCTCCGACCCTGCAAAGACAAAAGGCCGGGCCGCCGGGTTAGGCAGTCGCGAAAAGGGCACCGCTTCGTTGAATGCCCGCGCCTGATTACTATCGAGCGCATAAAGTTCTACCGGCTGCACAACCGGCGCAGCCGTCGTCGGCCGCTTCAGCCGCGCCTGCTGCACCAGCGCCGCTCGCGCAGCGTCGGCGGCAGGCGCGCGCGCTTCCCATCTCGCCACCAGCGCAGGCAGACCAGCGAACAGAAGGAACCATATCAGCCACATCGCGCGATGCGGCTGGTTGCTGATGGAAGCGTTGGTCATGCCTGTTCCGGCGCGAAGCTATTCGGGCAGGAAGTCGGGAACCGACAGATAGCGTTCGCCAGTGTCATAATTGAACCCTAGAACGCGGCTGCCCGCTGGAAGCTCCTTCAGCTTCTGCGCGATCGCGGCCAGCGTCGCGCCCGACGAGATGCCCACCAGCATACCCTCCTCCCGCGCGGCGCGCCGCGCATATTCCTTGGCATCGGCCGGATCGACCTGGATCACGCCATCGAGTAATTGGGTGTGCAGGTTAGCCGGGATGAAGCCCGCGCCAATTCCCTGGATGGGATGCGGACCCGGCTGGCCACCGCTGATGACCGGGGAGAGGGTGGGTTCGACCGCATAGACCTTCAGGTTTGGCCATAGCTTCTTCAGCACTTCGGCAACCCCCGTGATGTGGCCGCCCGTGCCCACGCCGGTGATCAGCACGTCGATGGGGCTGTCGGCAAAGTCCGTCGCAATCTCCTGCGCCGTCGTGCGGACATGCACATCGATATTGGCGGCATTTTCGAACTGCTGCGGCATCCATGAGCCCGGCGTCTGCTCGATCAACTCCAGCGCCCGTTCGATTGCGCCCTTCATGCCTTTCTCACGGGGGGTGAGGTCGAAGCTTGCGCCATAGGCCAGCATGAGCCGCCGGCGCTCGAGCGACATGCTTTCCGGCATGACCAGGATCAGTTTGTAGCCCTTGACCGCCGCCACCATGGCCAAACCGACGCCGGTGTTGCCCGATGTCGGTTCAATGATGGTCCCGCCGGGTTTCAGGTCGCCGGAGGCTTCGGCCGCCTCGATCATTGCCAGCGCGATACGGTCTTTAATCGATCCGCCGGGGTTGGAACGTTCCGACTTGATCCAGACCTCGGAGCCCGCAGGCGCGTCGGCGAACAGGCGGCTCACCCGGATATGCGGCGTGTTGCCGATGGTTTCGAGAATGTTGGCAGCTTTCATAGGGCCTTCTCCTGGCTGATGTCCGCCTCCCTTAGGTCGGGTGGGTCAAAGGTGCGTGCAAGGCGCAGCTCGGGAAAAAGCCGTGCCCATATGAGGGTAATGACAATCGCACCGATTCCGCCACCGATTACCGCAGCGACAGGGCCAACGAGAGCGGCGAGGAACCCTGATTCCGCCTCCCCCAACTCGTTCGACGCTGAAATGGTGAGTTGCGACAGGCTCGACACCCGGCCGCGCATGGCATCGGGCGTATGAAGCTGGATTAGGGATTGCCGTACATAAACTGACACCATGTCCGCCGCCCCGAGCAGCAACAGCGCGGCGATACCGATCTCAACGGCAATATTCCGGGGCATGAATGCGGTGGCGCCGAAGAGAATGGTAGCGAGCCCGAAGACTATGACTGCCGCCAGCATCTTAAGACCCACCTCCGATTTCATCGGGCGGAAGGAGAAGAACAGCGCGACAATTCCAGCACCCACTGCGGGCGAAGCGGCAAGATGCCCCAAACCTGTGGACCCGACCTTTAATATATCCCGGGCGTAGACCGGCAGCAGCGCCGTTGCCCCTGCCAGCAGTACCGCAAACAGATCGAGCGTAATGGTGGACAGCACCAGGCGGTTGGAACGGACATAGGTCAGGCCATCGACCATCTGGCGAACGGGATGGCGGCTCGTGTCGCGTGGCGGTTGCGGCACCGGGCCGATCAGCAGCATCCCGCCCAGCGCTACGGCGAACAGCGCCGACGCCATGGCATAAGCGCCCCAGGGGGTCATCGCATAAACATATCCGCCCAAGGCTGGACCGATGATCATTCCTGCCTGCCATGCAACGCTCGACATGGCGATGGCATGCGGCAGCACGTCGCGCGGCACCAGGTTTGGCGCGAGGGCGCTATAGGCGGGTCCGTTGAACGCGCGTGCGACGCCCACGATGGCGGCGATGCCGAAGATCAGCGGAAGGCTGACCCACCCTTCATAGGTCGCGAACGCCAGCAGTGCCGACGCCGTCATCAGCATCGCTAGCGTCAGCCGCGCGATCATGCGCCGGTCGAAATGATCCGCGATCCAGCCTGTGACGGGGGTGAGGAAAAAGAGGGGTACAAACTGCGCCAGCCCAATCAGGCCCAGCTGCGCGGCGGCACCGGATGTGCTCATGCTTTCCCGGGCGACGTTATAGGCCTGCCATCCGAGGACCGTCATCATCCCATATTGCGCCAGCACCCCGGCTAGCCGCCCCAGAAGATAGGCCCGGAAATCGCCGAAGCTCAGCGGATGACGGGGATGGGCAGGGGCCTTCATGTGAATTCCTTAGCGCCTGCACCACGATACGCAACTATGCGGGTAGAGAATAAGGACAGCAGTTTTTGGAACCGCACAACCGCTGCTTTGTGCTCCCTTCCATCGCTCAGCGGTCTGGATCGAGCAGGATGCCGCTCACCGACCCGTTCCGTACCGAGCAGACGAAAGGCACCCAGCGTTGATCGTCAAAGGGGCCGACTTCGCCTTCGACTTCCCAGCCGGTGGACATGGAGCTGGCGGTAATTCTTCCCCGGATGTTCGAGCCGCGTCCGACTTCTTCGCGGGCCTTGGCCGCGCACGCGCTCCGCGCTGCTGCAGCGGTGCGGATGGGGCCGTATCCGGGCGAGCCATAGGGTTGCCGTTTCGCATCACGCTCCGCCTGTTGGTCGCGCACGATATCGCTGGCAATAGCAGCGTCGGCGGCGCGGTGAAGGTCGCGATAGTCCTGCGCATGCCCGGGCAGGGCAAGCGCCAGGGTCGTGACGCAGACGGCGAATCTTGCGCTAGACATTCTCTTCCTCCCACGCCTTATTTGAACAGGCTGCCCAAAATGCCGCGAACCAGTTGCCCGGCCAAGCCTCCCGATGAACGACGGCTCGACCCGCCGAAGACGGCGCGGCCAAGTTCATTGGCCACCTGCCGTCCCACAGATGATGCTGCAGAGCGCGTGGCCGACTGTACTGCCCGATCAAGGGAAGAGGGCTTTTCTGCCTCCCGAGCGGCAACTGCATCACGCTTTGCCTGCTCCCTCAACTCCGCTTCGCGCTGCTTCGCCTCAAGCTTCGCCTGGGTGGCGGCAGCCTTGTCAGACGCCTCTTTGGCTTTTGCAGCCTGCACTGCTGCGGCGGCGGCCTGACCTCGGGCGGCGAGGATTTCTTCTGCGGACTCCCGATCAATCGCCTCGTCATATTTGCCCGCACAGGGTGAAATACACTGGATGATGGCACGTTCCTTCGCATCGACCGGTCCCAAACGGGAGCGCGGCGGCGCGATAAGGGTGCGCTGGACGATGCCGGGTGATCCATCCTCCTGCAACAGCGAAACCAGCGCTTCGCCGATCTTCAGTTCGGTGACCGCGGTCTCGACATCTAGATCTGGGTTGACGCGGAAGGTTTCGGCCGCAGCCTTGATCGCCTTCTGATCGCGCGGAGTGAAAGCGCGCAGGGCGTGTTGAACGCGGTTGCCAAGTTGCCCTGCCACGTCCTCGGGAATATCGATCGGGTTCTGAGTGACGAAATAGACGCCGACCCCCTTCGACCGGATCAGGCGGACGACCTGCTCGATCTTGTCGGTCAGCGCGCCTGGCGCGTCCTCGAACAAGAGATGCGCCTCATCGAAGAAGAAGACCAGCACCGGCTTTTCGGGGTCGCCAACTTCAGGAAGCGTCTCGAACAGCTCACTCAGCAGCCATAAGAGGAAGGTGGCGTAAAGCTTTGGGCTCTGCATCAGCTTGTCAGCCGCCAGGACATTCACATATCCCCGGCCCCGATCGTCCGCCTTCAGGAAATCATGAATGTCGAGCGCCGGCTCTCCAAAGAAGTGCGCGCCGCCCTGGCTTTCCAATTGCAACAACTGACGCTGGATTGCGCCGACGCTCGCCTTGGTTACATTGCCGTAGCGGGTTGATAGCTCATCGGCATTTTCCGCGCAGTAGGCGAGCATCGACTGAAGGTCGCCAAGGTCGAGCAGTAGCAACCCTTCCTCATCGGCATATTTGAAGGCGATGGAAAGCACGCCCTCCTGCGTTTCGTTGAGGCCCATCAGGCGGGCCAGCAGCAGCGGGCCCATCTCGCTGACGGTGGTGCGGATCGGATGTCCCTGCTCGCCATACAGGTCCCAGAAGATGGCGGGATTGTCGGCGTAGCTGTAATTGTCGATGCCGATCTCTTTCGCACGGGCCACCAGCTTGTCGGCATTTTTCGCAGTGGGCGATCCGGCCATCGAAATGCCCGACAGGTCGCCTTTCACATCGGCGAGGAAGACAGGTACGCCGCGCGCGGAGAAACTTTCGACGATCCCTTGCAGCGTCACTGTCTTGCCGGTGCCCGTGGCGCCTGCAATCAGGCCGTGTCGATTGGCTCTGCGCAGATCCAGTGTCTGAGGAATGCCGCCATCCTTGCCGGGTGCGCCAAGGCCGATAAAAATGCCGTCGCTCATTGCGTCATGCTCCCCAAAAGCTTCGGGCCGCGCCCGCCGGAGTCTGCCTGCACTCTAGTGGTGAGACAGGGCTTCCGGCAAGCGCGGCCCGTAACGATCCGCGATTCGAGGGGTTTATTTGTTGCGAAGGCGCACCGGCAGGAAAACGGCGGGCTGGCCACGGCGCAGAACCTGCAGCAGGATCGCATTGCGGCCCTGCGAGGACACTTGCCGTACCGCCGCATCCAAATCCGCCTGACTTGCGACCGGACGGTTGTTCGCGGTGATAATCACATCCCCCCGGCGGAGGCCCTTTGCGCCTGCGTCGGTAGAGGAATCGACCGCCGTAATGACAATGCCGCGCGTGTCGGCGGCTATGCCCAGCTGGCGGACGATGTTGGGGGTCAGCGGGATGGCTGAGATGCCCAGCGACTGCTGTGTCGCTTGGCCACCACCGGATTGATCGTCCTGTTGCTGGCTGAAGTCGTCATCCTGCTGCTGGGCGAAGCTGTTCAGCTCATCCTCAGAGGGGCGTTGGCCGACAATCGCCGTCACAGTCTGGCGCTGACCATTGCGGAGCAGCACGATCGGCACGCGCGACCCAATGGGCTGTGACGCGACGATGGACGACAGATTCTGGTCCGGCGTCACTTCCTGACCGGCCACGCTGACGATCACATCGCCAGCCTTGATCCCGGCCCGATCTGCCCCCTTGCCAGGTTCGACGCCCTGCACGAACTCGCCCCGATTTTTGGCAAGGCCCAGGGAGTCTGCTAGATCTTCGCCCAGCGGGCTGATCTGGATGCCCAAATAACCGCGCTTCACGCTCTGACCCCGGCGCAGCGTATCGACGATCGGCGCGGCCTGTTCGGACGGGATGGCGAAGCCGATGCCGACATTGCCGCCCGAAGGAGACAGGATCTGGCTGTTGATGCCGATCACATTGCCGCGCATGTCGAACATTGGGCCGCCGCTATTGCCCTGATTGATCGACGCGTCGGTCTGGATGAACTTGTCATAGGTACCGCCGGTGCCGCGATGGACGGCGGAGATGATGCCCGCCGTAACCGTGCCTGACAGAGCGAAGGGATTGCCGATAGCGATCACCCAGTCGCCGACGCGCGCTTTGGTGCTGTCGCCGAACTTGACGAACGGCAGCGCTTTCTTCGGCTCAATCTTCAGGACCGCGATATCGGTCGCGGGATCGCGGCCGATCAACTTGGCGGGATATTCCTCGCGATTAGTGAGGGTGACGGTGATCGAATCCACAGATGCGCCTTCGGCACCGGCCGATACGACATGGTTGTTGGTGACGATATAGCCGTCCGCCGAAATGATAAAGCCGGAGCCGAGTGACTGCGCTTGGCGAGTCTGAGGCTTCGTGCCCTGGCCTTGGCCGAACAGATCCCCAAAAGGAGTGCCCGCAAACGGGTTCTGCACCTGAACTCGCTGCCGTGTCGAAATGTTGACGACTGCCGGCTGCAGCTTTTCAACCATGTCGGCAAGGCTGGCGGGCGCGCCAGCTGGAGCAGCGGCCTGCATCCCTTCATTCTGCGCGATTTGCGCGCCGACATTCGGGCTGGAGGTGACAGCGATGGCGGTGCCACCGAGCAGCAGGGCGCCGGTAAGGGCATAAGCGTAACGCACTCGTGACGGTCCTCTCGTGAACTTGGCAAAGGAAAGGGCGGGCCTCTGCGGGAGTCGGATGCGCCGCCCATCCTTAACCCTCATTGAATGACGCTGGTTCCGAAATGATCTATAGTCTTGTTTTCCGGGATTTTGCGCCGATCACTGCCTCCCCTGAAACTGCTTCAGGAAATCATTGTCTCGCGACAACAGCATCGTCGTTGCCCCTTGCCGATCCGGCGCGAAGGTGAAGCGATACGCCTGCATCGCCCTGTAGAAATCGTAGAATTGCGGATCCTTGCCGAAGCTTTCCGCATAGATGCGGGCGGCATTGGCATCAGCCTCCGCGCGGATGATCTGCGCCTGCTTCGCGCCCTGCGCCCGGATCGTCAGCGCTTCTTGCTCGCGCGCCGTGCGCATACGAGTGAAGGCGCTTTCCAGCGGGGCGCCATCGGGCAAATCGGCACGTTTGATCCGGACATCGACGATCTGCGCGCCATATTGACGGGCCACGCGGTTAAGCCCGGCCTCGATATTGTCCATCACCTGCCCGCGCTCGGGCGAGAGCAAAGCCGCAAAGGGTCGTTTGCCCAGTTCATTGCGCAGCGCCGACCCCAGGATCGGCCGCAGCGCGTCCGACACGCGCTCCTCATTACCCGCGGCGATATACATGCGCAGCGGATCGACGATGCGATAGCGGGCAAAGGCATCTACCTGCAGTCGTAGCTGGTCGGTGGACAGCACCTGCTGCCGCTCCATTTCGACGGACAGGACGCGCTTGTCGATCCAGACGATCTGGTCGATGAACGGCCAGCGAAGGATGACGCCCGCGCCAGTTTCGCCGAAATCTTCCTTCGGGCGATAGCGGTTGACGATCTTCTTGGGATCACCAAAGCGAACGATCACGCCCTGCTTCGTTTCTGGGACGATGGCGACCGTGCTGCCGATGAGCAGCAGCAGGGCGATCACGGATAGGGCGAGCGCTACAGGATGGCGGACAAGCGTTGGCATCACTGACCCTCCCCGGTGGTGGCGGGGCCAGAAGAGGCGCTGGCCCCTTGGGCGCGGCGCTTCAGTTCCGGGAGGGGCAAGAAGGGGGTCACATTCCCGCTTTCAATGATCGTCTTATCGACGTTGGACAGCACGCCCTCCATGGTTTCATAATACATGCGGCGGCGTGTGACGTCTGGCGCAAGCCTATATTGTTCATAAACCTTATCGAATGCCGCAGCCTCGCCTTGAGCCTTGGCCGTCACCTGCTGAGCGGCCGCACGCGCTTCGTTGAGATAGGTCTGCGCGGTCTGCTGGGCGGCCGATACGGCCTTGAACGCGTCATTGACCGCCGTGGGCGGATCAGCCTGTTTGATGGCGACGCCCTGCACGCGGATGCCGGACCTATAGCCGTCCAATATCTCCTGCATGCGCTGCTCGACTTGCTGCTCGATCTCCGTGCGGCCTGCGCCCAGAGCATCGTCCAGACTGACGCTGGCGACCACGGATCGCATCGCGCTTTCCGCGACTTCGCGCACCGTTGCGTCCGGATCGGACAGTTGGAACAGATAAAGCTCGGGATTGCGAATATTCCAGCGCACCGAATAAGCGAGGTCGATAATATTCTGATCGCCGGTCAGCACCAGATTTTCGCTCTGCGCGCTCGGCGACCCGATGTCGATGGCGCGGATTTCCTCAACATCGACGGTGGTGACATTTTCGAACGGCGCAGGCAGCGTCAGGCTGATGCCCGGCGACAGGGTGCGGCTATATTTGCCGAGTAGCGTCACCACACCCCGTTCCTGCGGGCCGACCCGATGGAAGCAGGTGAGCACAAGCCACAAGACTACAAGGATGCCGACGGCGGCAGGCCAGAGCGTCTTTCCGGTGGGGCGGGGAGGCAGATTGCCAAAGCCGCCACCGCCGCCACCCTGGCCGAAGCTTTCGCGGCTACGGCGCAGCAGTTCCTCAATAGCCGAAGGGCCCTTGCTGCCCGGAGAGCGGCCCGGCTGCGTCCAGGGATTGCGCGGCCCGCCGTCGCCACCCTTGCCCGAACCGTCATTGCCGTCTGGGCCATCGCTTTTGCCGCCCCAGGGACCCTGGACCATTGCGTCAACGATGCCAGGCATCCACCCGAAAATTCTCTTCATTTCGTCTCTATAGGAAGGCTGGGGCGTGAAAAACAGTGCCCATCGCAACGATTATTGCCTAGGAGGCACTGTCATGACCGATCTTGAGAGTTTCGCCGCGCGCCTGAAGACATTGACTGATGGGCGCGCCAGCACGCCACGGGTGAAAGATGGCGTCATGACCCTGGCGCTCGACGTGGGCGGCCTTTCCGCTGAGCGGCGCGATGCCGTCGCTGCGGCGATCAGGGAAGGCGGCTTATCGGTGCCTGGCGTGCAGGATGTACGCATCGCGATGACCGCCGAGCGCAAGGCGCCCAGGATCATCGCCGTGGCGTCGGGGAAGGGCGGTGTGGGCAAATCTACCCTTTCCGCGAACCTTGCCGTGGCGCTGAGGCGCTTGGGTTTCGCAGTGGGTCTTGTCGATGCGGACATTTACGGCCCCTCGCAGGCGCGGCTGATGGCGAGCGAGGAGAAGAAGCCGCAAGCGCGCGAGAAGCAGCTTATCCCCGTCGATAGCCCCTTTGGCGTGCCGATGCTGTCGATGGCGCATCTGGTGGAGCCGGGCAAGGCGCTCGCCTGGCGCGGTCCGATGGCAGGCAACGCGCTGTCGCAGTTGATCGATGCCGATTGGGGTGAGGTCGAACTGCTGGTGGTGGACATGCCGCCCGGCACGGGGGACGTTCAGTTGTCCATGGTTCAAAAGCATAAGCCGGTGGGAGCGGTGATCGTTTCAACACCGCAGGATCTGGCATTGATCGATGCGACCCGCGCAGTGAGCCTTTTTGAACAAACGCAGGTGCCCCTGATAGGACTCGTCGAAAATATGGCGGGCTATAGTTGTCCGCATTGTGGTGAAATTTCCGATCCCTTCGGCTCGGGTGGAGCGGAGGCGGCCGGTTCGGCGATGGGCATGGCCTTCCTTGGGCGTATACCCCTCGCCATCGATATACGACGCCGCTCGGATGCAGGTGACCCCCCTGCGTCGGGTGACGACGCGTCGGGCAAGGCTTTCCTCGCGATTGCAGAGAAGGTGGCGGCCTGGCTGCGCGATTGAGGCAGGCCGTGGGAACGGTTTGATGCTATTCCGCGTCTGTTTGGTTCCGGCCATCAAGGGAGCATGCTCATGCCGCTAACCCAGCCACAGGATATTGCTGACCTGCTTCAGGAAACGCGTACCATCGCGTTGATCGGCATTTCGGACAGGCCGAACCGGCCAAGCTATGGCGTGATGAAGTTTCTTCAGGATCATGGCTATCGGGTACTGCCAGTCAATCCCCAGATAGCGGGGGAACATGTGCATGGCGAATTCGTCTGGGCTCGGTTGATGGATATTGGCGTACCGATCGATATGGTCGATATCTTCAGGCGCAGCGAGGCAGCGGGAGATGCGGTGGACGACGCCATAGCGGCGGGAGCCAAAGCAGTTTGGATGCAACTGGGCGTTGTCAACGAGTCTGCCTCCGCCCGCGCGGAAGCAGCCGGTCTGAAGGTGGTGATGGATCGCTGCCCGGCAATCGATATTCCTCGTTTCAATATCCCGCCGATAGGCGCGCATTAGCGCTTTTCAGCCGCGCCAAGCCTCATTATCAGCATGGTCATGGGGCGCGTACCGCGAAAGGCGGCAAACCGTAGGAAACAGGTCGGCGGCGTCAATCGCCGTACCCTGTTGGTGGGCGCCGGGGCATCGGCAGGGTTGCTGCTGGCGTGGGGGCTTTGGCCCCGCACCTATCGCACCAATCTCAACGCTGCGCCTGGCGAGACGGTCTTCAACGCCTTCCTGAAAGTCGACAGGGCCGGGCGGATCATTGTCATCGTGCCGCAGACTGAAACGGGCCAGGGCGTGACGACGCTGTTGCCGCAGGTCCTTGCTGACGAATTGGGCGCTGACTGGCGAACCGTCGGCGTACAGAGCGCTCCTATCAGTCCGCTCTATGCCAACAGCTTGCTGGCAAAGGAGTGGCTAGCGAGCGATTGGTCGCGCTTGGTGGGCGAGGCGGGCGAATGGGCCATTGACCAATATGCCACCCGCCGGGCGCTGATGTTGACCGGAGGGGGCACGTCGGTGCCGATGTTTCACGACGCTTACAGGGAAGCTGGCGCGGCGGCCCGCGTGCTTCTGTGTCAGGCTGCGGCTGCACGCTGGGACGTGCCCTGGGAAAGCTGCGACATCGACAATGGCATAATTTCCGATGGTGGTCAGCGAACGCTCAAAATCGGGGAGGTGGCTGCGGAGGCTGCTGATTTTGACCTGCCGGAAATACTGCCGTTTCGGCAAGGGCAGGCCGACAGACTCGCCGGACAAGACCTGCCTCGCCTCGACACCCCATCAAAAATCGACGGCAGCCATAATTTCGCGGCAGACATTCGCTTGCCCGACATGCTGTTCGCTTCCATCCGTCAGGGGCCGATCGGCGACGCCCTACTCAAGAGCGTCAATGAACAGGCCGCCAAATCCGTTACCGGCTTTCTCAAGCTGGTGCGGACGGATCGTTGGGTAGCCGTGGTCGCCACGAACTGGTGGGCAGCTAACAAGGCTCTGGATCTTAGTGACCCTGTTTTCGAACTGGCAGGAGCGCCGCTCAGTAGCGCCAGCATCGATGCGGCGCTCGAAAGTGCGTTTTCAGGTTCGGCCGGCCAGCGCCTTTATTCGCAAGGCGATCTCAAGTCCCTGTTCGACAACGCCACCATCCTCGCCAGCGAATTTAGCGTTGCGCCTGGCCTTCACTTGGCGCTCGAACCCATGTGCGCGACGGCTCGCATCAGCGATGGTGTCGCTGAAATATGGATGCCGACGCAAGCGCCTGCGCTCGCCCGGGCGGCTATCGCAGACGCGCTTGGTATGACGGAGCATGAGGTTACCCTCTATCCGCTTCATGCAGGCGGCTCCTTTGGCCGAAAGATGGATTTTGAAGCGGGCGTTCAGGCCGCGTTGGTCGCCCGGGACATGGGGCGTCCGGTGCAGTTACTCTGGTCTCGACTGGAGGACGTCGTCCAGGATCGGCCGAGCGCTCCGGCGCATGCGCGGATGGCGGCAAAGCTCGGCCGCAACGGCGCCATCGAAGGCTGGCTCGCGAAGGTGGCCGCTCCTTGCGCGATGACCCAGACATGGGACCGGATCGCCCATCACAAGTTGCCGCACGAAGCGAGCCGGGACTCTGCCGGTGCGTCCACGCGTTTGGCGGTGGCTGGGATGGAACTCCCCTATGCGCTCCCCAATTGGGCGGTGGATCACTATCCTGCTTGCGCCGGTCTTTCGCTCGGCTTCACGCGCGCCAACGCTCATCTGCATGGCGCCTTCTTCACGGAAAGCTTCATCGACGAATTGGCGCATCAGGCCGGGATTGAAGCCTTGTCCTTTCGCATACAGATGCTGGGAGGCAATCCTCGGCTGGCGCACTGTCTGACAACCGTCGGCGCGATGGGTGGTTGGCAGGGCGGTATTGAAGGAAGCGGCCAGGGGCTGGCGGTCCATGAGATGAACGGCGCCTATGTGGCCGTCATGATCGAAGCCGCCCTTGATGGCGGGATGCTTAGCGTTGGCCGGATCGTCGCGGCGGTCGATGGGGGTGAACAGGTCAACCCGGATATCGCGCGCCAGCAGGTGGAAAGCGGCCTAATCTACGGACTGGCGCTGGCTATGGGCGCATCGGTTCCCTATGCCAGGGGTATGCCCACTCGCGCGATCCTTGGACGTATGGGGCTTCCCCGCTTGGCAGATATTGGGGAGGTGACCGTCGAGCTCATCCGCAGCACGGCGCCCCCGGCGGGGCTCAGCGACATCGGCGCTCCCCCGGTCTCTCCAGCGATCGCGAATGCGCTTTTTACCGTCACCGGACAGCGTTTTCGCCAACTGCCGATCCTGTCCAGGACATGATATCGAATATGGATAAAATCGGCATCCTCCTCATCAATCTGGGCACGCCTGATGCACCGAATGCCGCTTCTGTACGCCGCTATCTGAAAGAATTTCTCTCGGACCGCCGTGTGGTGGAGATCCCGCAGCTGATTTGGCAGCCGATTTTGCGTGGCCCCATTCTGCTGACCCGTCCTGCCAAATCGGCCAAAGCCTATAAGGAAGTCTGGCTGGAGGCGGGATCTCCGCTGGCGGTCAATACCCGTGAAATGGCGGTTAAATTGCAGGCGCTGGTTGGCCCTGATGTCTCCGTCAATTGGGCGATGCGATACGGAAAGCCGTCAATCGCCGACAGGTTGAGCGCGATGGTCGCCGCCGGATGCGGCCGTATCCTTCTGGCGCCGCTCTATCCCCAATATTGCGCAGCGACGACCGCGACTGCACTGGACGCCTGCTATGCTGCGCTCGCGGGCATGCGCGCGCAGCCAGCCATCCGGACCTTGCCGCCTTATTTTGCAGACCCCGCTTATATCGAAGCGCTGCGCAGCTCGACCGAGCGGCAGTTGGCTGAGCTGGATTTCACTCCCGACCTGCTTGTCGCCAGCTTTCATGGCATGCCGGAACGGACCCGGACGTTGGGCGATCCCTATTATGACCAGTGCCTTGCCAGCGCGAAGCTGCTGGGGGACGCGCTGAACCGGGAGGTGCGCGTTTCATTTCAGTCACGTTTCGGACGAGCCAAATGGCTCGGCCCGGCGACAGATGAAAGCTTGCGAACACTGCCGGTGAAGGGTGTGAAGAAGGTCGCTGTTCTTACCCCCGGCTTCTCGGCGGATTGCCTGGAAACGCTGGAAGAAATCGCAATGCAAGGTCGCGAGGAGTTTTTGGCGGCGGGCGGTAATAAATTTGCCCATTTAAGCTGTTTGAACGCCTCCCCAGAAGCTATGAATCTTTACCGCGCTCTAGCCATCCGTGAACTGGTGGGGTGGCTGGAGACTTAAGTTTCGTCCATTTGAACAGGAGGGGCTGATATGAGCAGAGTTGCTATCGTCACCGGCGGAACACGTGGCATCGGGGAAGCGATCAGCCTGGCCCTCAAGGAACAGGGCTTCAGTGTCGCCGCCAACTATGCAGGCAATGATGAGAAGGCACGCGCTTTCACTGAAAAGACGGGGATTCAGTCATTTCGTTGGGACGTAGGTGATCATCAAGCTTGTCTGGAGGGGTGCGCAACGGTGGCCGAGAAACTCGGGCCTGTCGATATCGTCGTGAACAATGCGGGCATTACGCGCGACGGCGTTCTCGCCAAGATGAGCTTTGACGATTGGAACGAGGTGATGCGCATAAACCTTGGTGGATGTTTCAACATGGCCAAGGCGACCTTTGGAGGCATGCGAGAAAGGGGTTGGGGCCGGATCGTCAATATCGGGTCGATCAATGGCCAGGCCGGTCAATATGGGCAGGTCAACTATGCTGCCGCCAAGTCGGGGATTCATGGCTTCACCAAGGCGTTGGCGCAGGAGGGCGCAAAATATGGTGTGACCGTCAACGCGATCGCTCCGGGCTATATCGACACTGACATGGTTGCCGCAGTGCCTGCGGCTGTGCTGGAGAAAATCGTCGCAAAAATCCCCGTCGGCCGCTTGGGCCATGCCGAAGAGATTGCACGCGGCGTCGCCTTCTTCTGCAGTGACGATGCGGGCTTCGTCACGGGCAGCACCCTGTCCATCAATGGCGGCCAGCACATGTATTGATGAGCGAGGTTCCTGTGAGCGGTGCTTCGGGGCCGGACGCTGCATCGCCCTTCGGGCCACCCGTCAAGCGGAGCGTGACGATCGCGGGCCATCAGACCGCGATCAGCCTCGAGCCTATTTTCTGGGCCGCTTTACGCGTTGAGGCGGTTCGCCAAGAACTGCCCATAAACGCCCTTATCGCGCGTATCGACCTGGACAGAATGTCAGCTGATCCGGCTCCAAATCTCGCCAGCGCCATCCGTTGTTGGCTGTTCGATCGGCAGGCCGCCGCAAGTGATAAGAATTATTCGCAATAGCGTTGACAGTAAGAACGATTCGCAATAGCACGCCCCCAGCAATGAAGGGGGTTAATCCATGTCTGCTCATGCGAAGTCCGCATCTTTTCTGGCGCTGAGCTGTGTTGGCGCAATTGTCAGCACGCCCGCCGCAGCGGTTGAAGCTGCTGCTACCGTTGCAACGCAAGATTCGATCGTGGTGACTGGCAGCGTCTATGCTGATGAACTGGTCAACCCGAAGAATACAGCGCCGCTGGTGGATACCCCGCAAACCATCACCATCATTTCGGATCAGACGATCAAGAAGCAGAATCTGCTGACCCTGCGTGACGTTCTATCGACTGTGCCGGGCATTACCTTCGGCGCAGGTGAAGGTGGCGGCGGCTATGGCGACAGCATCAACCTGCGCGGTTATTCCGCCAATAATGACATCACTCAGGATGGCGTTCGTGACAGCGCGCAATATAGCCGCACCGACCCGTTCAATATGCAGCAGGTCGAAGTCTATAATGGCGCCAATTCGGTCTATAACGGCTCCGGCTCGGTAGGCGGGACGATCAATCTTGTATCGAAGACGCCTCAGCCCGAAAATCTGACGATCGCCGAGGCAGGCATCGGCACAGACGATTATTATCGCGCCACGATCGATACGAATCAGCGGGTCTCAGACTTTGTCGGCCTACGCCTGAACGCCATGTATCACCGCAACGACATGCCTGGCCGCGATGTAGAACGCTTCAAGCGGTGGGGGATCGCTCCCTCCATCAAGCTGGGGGTCGATGGACCGACCAGTCTGACACTCTCCTATTTCCACCAAGAGGACCGCAACACCCCCGTCTATGGTGTTCCCTATGTGAAGAACGCCGTCAATGACGGACCGCTTCCGGGCGTGGATGACAGCGACTATTTCGGTATCGCCAATCTTGATCGGCAGAATGTAAACATCGATCGGTTCACTGCAATCTTCGCGCATGAGTTCAGCGATGCAGTGTCGATCCGGTCGCTGGGCCGTTGGCAGCGCGTGCACCAATATAGCGTGACCAGCGCGCCGCAGGGCACCTTCTGCCTGGCGAACGGAGTGCAGCCGATTACGGGCACGAACCTGCAGACAGCGGCAGCGTGCACCGGCGGTATGGCCGCGGGCACCTACCGGCCGTCGGGCCCACGCGGCCTTGTGCGTGATCAGATCAACGATCTTCTCTACAGTCAGACTGATTTGCGGGTTGTTACGGGAGAGGCGGGCAAGCTGCTTAATACGCTGGTGGTCGGCTTTTCGGCAATGCAGGAGGATTATCAGCTGACCACGGCAAATCTGCTTCGGGATGCACAGGGGAATGTGCTGGCGCAGCCGGATATAAGTCTGTCCAATCCGAATACGATTTGGACGGGTGCCACTAACTACATCGTGTCCGGCAACAGCTATGGCGACAGCCGTAATGTCGCGGTCTATGCTTTCGACACGTTGGAACTGGGCAAGTTTGAGGTGAATGGCGGCGTACGCTATGAAAATGCCCGCAATATCTTCCGCGCCGATACTGTGGCTACCCCGGCGTCGGGCGGCGCAACGACCACGGGTCCGCGTCAGCGCAGTCAAGACAACCTCTTCTCTTATCGTATCGGCGCGGTGTTCAAGCCCGCTGAACATCTGAGCTTCTACGCCGCCTTTGCCAATAGCAAGACGCCCTCATCAGCCACAGTGCGGGCCGGCTGCACCAGCGGTTCAGCCGCGACCTTATCAGATTACTGCGATGTGGCGCCGGAGACTGCGCGCAGTTATGAAATCGGCGCCAAGGCCAATCTGATGGGCGGTAAGCTGCTCGCAACGGCGGCGCTTTTCCGCAACGAGCGTACCAATTATCGCGTGTCGAGCAACGACCCAGTTAACCCTACACTACAGGTGCTGGACGGCCATTCCCGAGTGGATGGTGTTGCGCTGGGCCTGACCGGCAACATCACGCCAGAATGGCTGATCTTCGCCAACTATACCTATCTGGACAGCAAGATCGTCCAGGGGACTTCCGACAGCTGCGTCGCCAATCCGCGAACGGCCTGTTCAAACAGCGTCGTCCTGCCCGATCCATCAAAGGGTGACGACCTCATCCAGACGCCGGAGCATTCGGGCAGCATCTATACCAGCTACCGCCTGCCCTTCGGCCTCGAGCTTGGCTATGGGGTCACCTATCAGGGTAGCTTCGCGCTCAATCAGAGCAACCTGTTCAACCGCACCCAATATCGGTCGGATGATTATTGGGTGCACCGCGCTTTCCTCGCGTGGAACTTCAACAACGGACTGACAGCGCAGCTGAATGTCCAGAACCTGTTCGATAAGAAATATTATACGGGTATCCGCAACAATATCAGCGCTACGAACGGCGTAGTTTCGGGCGGTTGGGTGACGCCGGGCGAAGGTCGAGCCGCGCGACTTAGCCTTTTCTACAGCTTTTAAAGTAAGTTGACGGCGCCTCCCCACCGTCCCTTGGTGAGGCGCATTGAGTGGCGGGCAACCGGCGATCCTCCTCGGGCCGGTTGCCCGCCATTTTCATGAGCGATAGAGGTGCGACATGCTTATCGCCGTTCCTAACCTACTTGATGCAACTGCCATTGCCTCCGTTCGCGCGTTGATCGATGCCGCTCAATGGGTTGATGGAAATGTGACATCAGGCCATCAGTCCGCGTTGGCCAAGCGGAACATGCAACTGCCCGAGGATGCGCCCGAGGCGCGGCAGGCGGGACAGATCATCCTGGACGCTCTTGGCAAATCGCCGCTGTTCATTGCGGCTGCGTTGCCGCTGAAGATATTCCCCCCACTGTTTAACAGTTACACGGGTGGGCAGGCTTTCGGTGTTCATGTCGATAACGCCGTTCGCGTTCAGGCTGGCACGGGGTTTCGCGTCCGATCCGACCTGTCGATCACGGTCTTCCTCGAAGATCCGGAAAGCTATGATGGCGGCGAATTGACGATCGAGACCAATTTCGGCGTCCAGCAGGTGAAGCTCCCGGCCGGGCATGCGGTTCTCTATCCTTCCTCATCGTTGCATCGGGTGGAACCGATTACCAGCGGACGGCGGGTCGCCAGCTTTTTCTGGCTGCAGTCGATGGTACGCGACGATGCTGCCCGGCAGATGCTGTTCGATCTCGACAGCAGCATCCAGGTGCTGGCCGCCGAGCTTGGCCATGACAATGGGCAAGTCATCCGTCTGACGGGTCTGTACCACAATTTGCTGCGGCGATGGGCGGACGTCTGAGCGCGTCCAAGTCGGTCATTCCAGCATCGCGGCCAAAGCAGGGCTCATATATTCTTTTGCCCCTTGCCGGGTGCGAAGGACAAGATGGGCAGCAAGGTTTTCGCGCGTGGCGAGGGTCATGCCGCTTTCGGGTCCTGCTACGGTGATCGCGGTGGCCCAAGCGTCAGCCAGCATGGCGGTTTCATGCAGGACGGTGACTGACGCGACATCATTGCCTACCGGGCTGCCGGTTGCCGGATCGATGCTGTGCGACATTAGCCGGCCGCCTTCATTGCGAAAGCGGCGATAATCTCCAGAGGTCGCTGCGGCGAGATTGCATAGGGCGATGCGCAGCACCGGGATAGTAAGGCCGGGCGGTGCTTCTACATCGACCCACCAGGGTTGCAGATCGGGTCTCACGCCTTCGCCCCGCAACTCGCCGCCAATTTCGACAAGGAAGTTGGGCACGCCCAAATCGCGAAGAGCTTGGGCGACGGCATCGACGGCGAAGCCCTTTGCGATGCCGGAAAAATCCAGCGCCACATCTGCGAGCCGCCGCGCCTTTCCGCCATTGATCTCGATCTTGGTCCAAGGAGAAACGGGGGATTGCAGGGTGAGGGGGCCGGTGATGCCCGACGGGCCAAAGCCCCAGCGTTCGACCAGGCGGCCGACTGCGGGGTCGAAAGCGCCGCCAGAAAGACGCGCGACGTCGAGTCCCGTCCGCAGGACCGTCATCATGTCGCAGGGCAGCGCGGTCCAGGTGCCGACAGGCTGGGCGTTGAAGCGGCTGATGTCAGACTGCGCTTCCCAATTGCTCATCTGCGCTATGACGCGAGCGAGTACGTCAACGATCACGGCGGCGCATCCGGAGGGCGCATCGACGATGCGCGCAGACCAGCTGGTGCCCATCGTGGGTCCGGATAATTCGGTGACCATGCCGGCCCGGTGTCGCCCGGCGAAGGTGCCGGGCGACAGGTGGGTGGGGATAGCTATACGGAGCCCCGTCAGGGTGCGAGCACTTCCAGCGTGGTGACATAAGAGGCGCGACGCTGAGGTGGGGTAGCGGGGCGCGCCGCCTGCGGGCCGCTCGCGCTGGGCTGGCCAGCACCCGGGCTGCCTTCGCCGCCTTCGCGCCCGCCCCCGATGCTGGCGTTCAGCCAATACATGCCGGGCTGCGGCCAAGTGATGGAGAGCTTGCCGTCCTTGCCGGTGGTCAGGTCCTGCTGCCCAAGCGCGTCGCGATAGCGGATGCCCCCGGGAATGACGGTGACCTTGAGGCCGGCGGCAGGCTTGCCATCCAGCAGGAACTGGAAGGTCGCCGCTTCGCCCGATACAAGGTCATTGGGATGAGTGACGGGCACCAGTTCGATGCCGACGCCGGTGGACTTGAAGATAGTGGCAGTAGGTGCGCCTAGGGTCAGGAAAATCTCGTTCCGGTTGGACGCTTCGGCGGTCTGGACGTTGGTAGCGCCTGCGGGAATGGCGGCGAGATTGTCCTTGGTGGTTCCGCGGGGCAGGCGCTTGATCTCGCCATTCAGCGTGTAGCTGCCCATGACGCCAGTGGAGACGCTGGCCACGCGGTAGGTGCCGGGCTGTGTCAGATGGACATCGAAGGTTGAGCGGTACTTGCCGGTGGCGGCGTTCTCAATCTTGCCGTCCGAGCCGTCAGGTTGCGTAACGGTGACATTGTCGATGCGCATCGGCATATGTTCGAAGTAGAAAAGATCGTTCGACACCGCTGCATCGACGGTGACCCAGCTGTCGGTTCCCGACAATGTCGTGGAAGAGGGAAGCATCCATTGGCGGTGCGCCTGAGCGGCTCCGGAAGCCATCAGGGCGGCGAGGGCGCCTGCGATCAGATATTTGGCTTTCATGATAATCCCCTTTATTTGCCGAAGCTGAGGCTGACCGCCCCCAATTCAGTGCTGCCCTTGGCGCGGATAACGGCGCCGGGCTTGGGCGGCCAGTTGAAGGGCAGGCGGACCAGTTCGCGGCCGCCGACTTCGCGGGCGGCTTCGACGACGAGTGTGTAGCTGCCCGGCGACAGCGGACCCAACGGACCTTTTCCTGCGGTGAAGGCGATCTTCTGGTCGCCGGGCGCGCGCGTGGCGCCGGTGATGCCGTCGGCGGGGAAGCTCATGGAACGGCCCGAGGTCCGCCACCATTGGCGGACGTCGCGGAGCCATTTGGTGCCTTCGCCCTTCGCCTTATCGACATCGTACCAGACCGACAGGGTGCGAGGCGTTGTGCCTTCCTTTTCGAGCCAGATTGCGACGTAGGGGCGGTGATATTCGGCGACCGGCAAGCGGGGAATGGCGACGCTGACACTGAGTGTCTGGGCGGTGGCTGGCATGGCTGCGCCGAGCGCTGCGCCGGTGCCGAGGATGAGTTTATAGCCACTTGGCATCGCTGCTGTTCCCCTGAATTAATGAATGAAAAGAAGAATTAAAATGGTTGGGATGATGAAGCCCGCCCCGACCAGGGGCCAGGTGCTGCGGCGCTTGGCGGCGTGGAGCTGGAGGAGGAGCAGGCCGGTCATTGCGAATAGGAAACAAGCGGCGGCGAAAATGTCGATGAACCATTTCCAGGCGGCGCCGGTATTGCGGCCCTTGTGGAGGTCGTTGAGATAGCTGATCCAACCACGGCTTGTGCTTTCGCTGGTGAGCTGGCCGCTCTGCCGGTCGATCGAGACCCAGCCGTCGCCGCCGGGGCGAGGGAGGGCGAGGTAGATTTCGTCCGCGGACCATTCGGCCTCGCCAGCGACGCGAGCGCCGATTTCCTTTTCAACCCAGGCGGCGATAGGAGCGGGAAGGGGCTTCTTGCTGTCGGGAGCGTTATCCGGCGCGACCTGCGTGCGCAGGGCAGCGGGCAGGGTTGCGGACTTTTCAACCGTCTGCAGAGAGCCCTCCACATCGGCGGCATGGTTGAGGGTGATGCCGGTGAAAGCGAAGAGCAGCAGGCCGATAAGGCTGATCGCGGAGCTGATCCAATGCCAGCTGTGCAGTTGCTTCAGCCAGAAGGCTTTCTTCTTTTTCTTGGGCTGAACGCGAACGGGAGCGTGCATGGGTTGGATCGGTCCTGGCAATGACGCGTCCGCATAACGCGAACGACTCGCAATTGCAAACCGAGGCGGCGGGAAAATTGTATCAAAATGTATGGGGTTGATGCCTTGTGGGGACTGTTTTGAGGCCCTTGTCGGATCGGCTCTTATTGAGGAGAGGAGCCCTTCGACAGGCTCGGGGCGAACCGAGGTGAGGAGCGGGGGCTGTAATGCCCTGCCTAGAGTTCGCGGTCGAACCGTCATTCCAGCTTTTGCTGGGATGACGGGTGGGCGTTATTTGGCGAGCAGCCCTCTTGCCTGCCCCGCTATTTCGGCGAGCATGGCCACATTGGGGGCTGCGGCGGTCTTGGCGCGTTGAACCAAGGCGCGGAATTGATGGATGCGGGGCTGCTTTTCGGCGAGCCAGGCGTCCACATGGGCGATGATATCCTTGCCATGGCCTTTGCCGCCCTGCTCCAGAAAGTCGAGCCGGACCTGCTGCATGTCGCGGGCGACACCTGAGATGAGCAGTCTTTCCCAAGGATCGGAGGGGGTCATTCGCGCGGCGGTGGATTGGACCCAGTCGATGCCGACCGCTTCGCCCAGATGGGTGAAGGCGCGCGTCAGCGCGACTTCATCGACCTTCAGCCGTCCGGCAAGGGCGGCGATGCCGACCGCGCCATCGAGCTTGAACAGGCCCGCCGTGCGGCGGACGAGATCTTCGGGCGCACCGAGGATGAGCAGGCGATCAACAACGGCGTTGGTTCGACGCAAGGCTTCGCTGGTGAGCAGGTCATCGACCTGGGTAGCGAGCTTTTCGACGCCCTTCGCCAGCAGGGCATGGCCCGCGCCGGGAAGTGTGCCAGCGGGCAGGCTGCGCAATATATCGGCGATCTGCGCCCGGACGCCGCTCGCTATATCGGCGAACAGCGCAAGCCGTGCGGCTTCGGACATATCGGCGGCGTCGATCGCCGCCCAGAGCGTGCCGATGTCATAGAGCCGTTCGGCAATCAGGAAGGCGCTGGCGAGGTCGGCGAGCGAGCAGCCTTCCTCTTCCGTCAGCTCGAACGGGTGGATGAGGCCGAGGCGGTTGACGATACGGTTGGCGACTTTTGTTGCGACGATTTCCTTCGCAAGCGCATGGGCGGCGATCGCGTCTGCTTCCTTCTTGCGCATCGCAGGGGGGAAAGCGGCGGCCAGTTCGGCAACCATAGTGGGATCGGAGGCAAGTGCGCCATGTTCGATGGCATCCTGCAGCGCGAGTTTGGCGGTCGAGAGCAGCACCGCGAGTTCTGGGCGGGTGAGGCCAAGCCCGTCCTGCCCGCGGCGGAGCAGCTGGTCGTTGGAGGAAAGTCCTTCGACCTGACGGTCCAGCCGGCCGCTTTCCTCAAAGGTTTCGATGAGGCGGACATAGCTGGCGAGGTCGGCAGCACCGCCTGTTTCGGCGATGGAAAGGCCGAGAACCTGGAGGCGATTATCCTCCAATACGATATCGGCGACGGCGTCGGTCATGCTGTCGAGCAGCTTGTTGCGCGCATCGAAGTTCAGCCGCCCTTCGATCATTTCCTTGTTGAGGGCGATCTTGATGTTCACCTCATTATCCGAGCAATCGACGCCAGCCGAATTGTCGATGAAGTCGGTGTTGATGCGGCCGCCGCGCAGCGAAAAAGCGATGCGCGCGGCCTGGGTGACGCCCAGATTGGCGCCTTCACCCACGACCTTGACGCGCAAGTCCTCCGCATTGACGCGCAGGCGGTCATTGGCAGGGTCACCGACGTCGCCCTGGCTTTGGGAAGCGGCCTTTACATAAGTGCCGATGCCGCCGAACCAGAGGAGATCGACGGGGCTTTTGAGGATCGCGCCGATGAGCGCTGCGGGCTCCATTTCCGTGGCGGTCACGCCGAGGATGGATTGGACCTGCGGGGTGAGCGGGATGCTCTTCAGCGTGCGCGGAAAGACGCCGCCGCCTTTGGAAATCAGCGATTTGTCATAATCTTCCCAGCTCGACCGGGGGAGTTGGAACAGGCGATTGCGTTCTTCCCAGCTCTTGGCCGGTTCGGGATCGGGATCGAGGAAGATGTGGCGATGATCGAAGGCTGCAAGCAGCCGGATCGACTTGGACAGCAGCATGCCATTGCCGAACACGTCGCCCGACATGTCGCCGCAGCCGACGACGGTGACAGGCTCGCTTTGCACGTCGATGCCCATTTCGGCGAAATGGCGGCGGACGCTGATCCACGCGCCGCGCGCGGTGATTCCCATCGCTTTATGGTCATAGCCGTGCGAGCCGCCGCTGGCGAAGGCATCGCCCAGCCAAAAGTCCTGATCGAGCGCGATGGCGTTGGCGACGTCACTGAAAGAAGCCGTGCCCTTGTCGGCGGCGACGACAAAATAGGGATCGTCGCCGTCATGGATGACGGTTTGCGGGGGATGCCGCACCTTGCCGCCGACAAGATTGTCGGTCACCGACAGCAGGGCGCGGATGAAGATGCGGTAGCTTTCCGTTCCTTCCGCCATCCACGCGTCGCGATCGATCTGCGGGCTGATCAGCTGCTTGGGGTAAAAGCCGCCCTTGGCCCCGGTGGGAACGATGACGGCGTTCTTGACTCGCTGCGCCTTCATGAGGCCGAGAATTTCTGTTCGGAAGTCGTCGCGACGGTCGGACCAGCGGATGCCGCCGCGCGCGATCGGCCCGGCGCGCAGGTGGATGCCTTCGACCCGAGGCGAATAGACCCAGATTTCGCGCCAAGGCAGCGGTGCGGGCAGGCCGGGGATTTGCGCACTGTCGAGTTTGAAGGCGAGCGCCTCGGCGGCGGCGTTGCTGAAGAAATTGGTACGCAGCGTGGCGGTGATGACGGCGCGCAGCAGGCGCAGCACGCGGTCCTCGTCGATGGCGCTGACCTTTTCCAGGCCCGCATTGATCGCGGCCTGCGCCTGCTCGGCGCAGGCGGAGCCATCCTTGCCGGCGGGATCGTGCAGCGCTTCGAACAAAGTGATGAGCTGACGCGCGATTTCCTGCTCGCGCCGCAGCGTTTCGGCGAAGGTCGCCATGCCATAGGCCATGCCGGTCTGGCGCAGATAGCGGAAGAGAGCGCGGAACAGAACGACCGCCCGAGGAGCGAGGCCCGCGGTCACGATCAGTTCGTTGAAGCGGTCATTTTCCGCCCGGCCTTCCAGCACCTGGGCGATGGCTTCGGTGACGACGGAAGCGCGCGAGACCACGGCTTCCCCATCACCGCCAGCGGGCAGTTCCAGGACGAAACGCTGGACATGGCCCTGCGCGCCATTGTCGATCGCGGTCGTCATTTCATCGATGACGCGGAAACCGAAATTCTCGAATGCCGGGACGACTTCCGAAAGGGCGATCACGTTTTGGCTGTAGAGTTTTAGCCGCAATTGTTCGGGCGTGTCTTCGCCATTGCGATAGATGCGAATCGATTTGTCCCCGGGGCCTGCAAGACCGTGCAGCAGGCGAATGTCGATCGCGGCTTCGGCGGGGCCTGCGCCGTTGCGGTAGGCCATGGGGAAGCCGGGTGCGTAACGCTGGGCAAGGGCGGCGGCGCGGCCGGGTTCTTCAGTTTCGGCAAGCGCCGCCTCTACGGCCGGGAGCCAGCCGCGCACCATCTGCTTGAGCTGCCGGTCGAGCGGCGCTTCGTCGGGCACCACGCCGCCGTCGCGCAGGTCGAGCGTTATGCGGAGCAGCGCAAGGCCGCTTTCCTCCAGTGCAATGGACCAGCTGAGCACCGGCGCCTTGGCGGCGTGGGAGAGCATGTCCTGAACGGCGACGCGGCGGGCGGTGGTCAACTCTTCGCGCGGGAGCCAGGCGAAGGCGTAGAGGTGGCGGGCGAGCGCGCTGGTGCCGAGCGCCAGCTTCGGACGCGGCCGATCGGTGAGCGACATGAAGGTGAGGGCCAGCCGCTCCAGCGTTTCATGATCGAAGCCGATCAATATGTCGTGGGGCAGGGCGGTGAGCGCATGGGCGAGGACCTTGCCTGCATGGCCGCCGGGGTCGAAGCCGAACTTGTCCATCAGTGCAGACAGGGCCGAGCGCAGCAGCGGCACCTTGTCAGGGCTGGCGGCGAGTGCGGCGCTGGTCCACATGCCGGTATGGATGGACAGCGCGGCGACTTCCTTGCCTTCCCGCACGGGCACGATGATGAGGTCGAGCAGTACGGCGCGATGGACGCGCGACAGATGGTTCGATTTGATGATGAGCGGGTTGCGCTTACCCTCCTCGAACCAGGCGAAGGCGGCTTCGAGCGAGGCCGGGGACAGCAGCGGGGCCTCCTCCAGCGTGCAGATGCCGAGCTGATCCTCGGCGGAGCCGTCGCGGCGGCGGCGTTCATGGCCGGTCTGGGTGAAATGACGGGCGAGGAACCAGCGGAGCAGGGCGGCGCCTTCGCCATCGGGAATGGCGTCGGCATCGCGGGCCATGGCGTCACGCATCTTGGGCCAGTCGGCGACCGCGACGCGGACGTCGGCCAATGTTTCGCTCAGCGCCTTTTCCAGTGCGCGGCGGCCCCTGGCATCGGCGCGGTCCGCCTCGATATAGATCAGGGATTCACGCCGGGCGCCGGGGGCTTCGTCGTCGAGGATGGCGGTAAGCGTGCCGTTCTCACCGCGATCGACCGACAGGACGGGATGCAGCAGGCGATGGATGGTGATGTCCTGAGCGGCGAAGACATTCGCGATCGAATCCACCAGGAACGGCATGTCGTCATTGATGATCGCGACCCGCATGTAGCGGCCGGTTGCGCCTTCCCCCAAAGTTTCGATAGCGATGGCGAGTTGGCCGGGTTTACGCGCGCTGGCGGTGCGACCCAGGAAAGCGGCGGCGGCCGATGCGGCGTCATGATCGAAATCGTCGCTCTCGCCAGGAAGCGCGCCTCGCTCAAGCGCCGCCTCCAGCGCCTGGCGGATCGATGCATCGACTTTCTTGGTCTTGGGCTCAGCCAGTGCCGTCATGCGTAACCTTCTCCCGGTGCGGGATTTTCCCGCTTCTGCTTGAACGGAGAAGACGCTGGAACGCCGCCATGCGACTCCTCGGCTATACCGTTTCTTATGCGCTACCGCCCGATAAGGCTCAACATGGAGTTGGAAATAAAGTTACGTGTGATCGAAATAAAATGATGGGGCGCGGCATGAGAAGCGGTTCTCATGGCGTAACAGCCGAGCCCGGAGGATGATCCCGTTCTGGCGCGGCGCGGCGGCCGTTCCTGCCGATCCGGCGGGGATCAGCCTGCGGCGGCGGCGATGACGCGCTGGCCGAGGTCCGAACCGTCGGGCAGGGCGCCTACGATCGCGATCGTGCCGTCGGCTTCACGCCGGGCGATGACGACGGCCAGGCCATCGGTGTCGGTGGGAATGGCCGCGGGGTCGATCGGCGCGGCAGCCTTCAGCGCGGCGCGGGCGCTCTGGCGCGGGTCCGGGCGGTCGGGCAAGGCGGCGCGGCGCTGAGCGCGCTCATCGCGCACAAGGGCCTTTAGACCGCCGGGATATTGGTCCAGATAATCGCCCAGCGCGCCGAGGCCAAGTTCGGCAGCCTTCGCATGTTCGAGTGCGGTCGCATATTCGGTGATGCGCGTCTTGTCATAGGTTGAGCCGAAAACCAGCTTCACCACGGCGGTCAGCGGGCTGCGCGCCTGCGCCTTGATCCCGGCGTCGGCCAGCATCTCAGAATAGTCCTCAGGGGCGGCTTCGGTCATCAGCGCGAAGTCATAAGCGAGGCCGATGGCGCGGTAGAGCGCGCTGTGGGTGCGCGCTTCGCTGGTGCGGGCCTGTTCGGCGCCGTCGCGGGCAAGAGCCAGCCAGTCGGCAAGCGGGGCGTCTTCTGCTGGGCTTTCCATGCCGGCAAGATCCAGCGTATCGCCATCTTCACCTGCAGCCGGACCGTCTGCCCAGATCGGCGCGACATCGCGTGGCTGAGCGCTGCTGCGCAGGGCGGCATCCACCTCACGGCCAAGTTCGTCCGCTACCGCCTGGCTCGCCAATTCCTTCCAACTGATGACGCCGAAAACGAAATCGATCGTCTCCCCATCGGAGGAGAAGGGCATCAGGATGCCGCGATAGAGGATATCCGCGCCGCGTTGGTTGACGAATCCAGCCTCGAAGCCGATCGGCGCGGCGTTGGCAATGATCTGGAGATAATGGTCGGTCAGTCGCGACAGCAGCGAGCGGGAGGGCACATCGTTGATGAACTGGATGGCCCCCGTAACTTCGCACTCGCGGCGCAGCGCCGTGCCGAGATAGACGACCGCAGGATTGTCGAGACCGGTGCTGAAGTCGAGGAGGACGCTGTTGGGACCGAAATCTTCCAGCTGATCGGGAGACAGGTCCTCGATCGAGGGAAGCGCGCGGTCGCTGAGCAGGGACGCCCAATAATTATAGGCGCGGACCTGCATGCGCCGCTCGTCGGAGCCGACACTGGGCGGCGCTTCGATCGCCCCGTTATCGGCATAATCGAAATCATCCTGTTCGTTGGAGATTTCCTGCCCCCGCAGAGTGTCCATCCGGCCGGTCCTTAACCCAGTAGAAAAGCTTTCCTGAGAATCGACACTGCCATGGGATGGTAAACATGCTGTGAAGAAGCGATCGCGCGAATGACGGCGCTTGGCGAGGGCTTTGCGAAAGTGATGCGCGAGGATGCATTGCCCGCTTGTCCTGCGCATCAACCGCTGTTATCTGGCCCCCGAGCGCCGCTTTAGCTCAGTTGGTAGAGCATCGCATTCGTAATGCGGGGGTCACAGGTTCGAGTCCTGTAAGCGGCACCACGATTTCTGACATTTCGGAACGGAATGAGGCAGGCCTACCCATGCGGTGCGGCATGCTTCGCCGCGCATTCAAATCCTGATGGTGAATGTACGGCCGCCAGAAGGGCCGCTTTCCTGCTTGATTTGTTCCAGCCGCTGGCGAATTTGACGGCGACGGCTGAACGCGCGGAGTGCTTTTCTTACCAAGCTTGTCACGACCCCTCCTTTTGATTTGGAGGGAATTTAGCGGCAGCTTTGGCCGCTGCAATATGTCGTTCGGCATGCGGAATCAGTGAGAGGTAGAATCCGTCGAAAGATGGATTTGGCCCGCCGAGTGTAGGGGAACGTCCTACTTCTTTAGAAGAAAACCGTCGCTGCGGCAGCCTTGTTACGAACAGCGCAAGGCAGGTACCGAGCAGAGAAACTTCTCGCTCAAGGCCGACGTGAATGAGAGGTCGAGAGAAATCTGGATGCCCGACAAGGATTCGAACCTTGATTGACGGAGTCAGAGTCCGCTCTCTTACCATTAGAGGATCGGGCACCAAGGCGGGTGTCACCCGCATCGGAAGCGCGCAGATAGGCTGGTTGGACCGGCTGGTCAAGGGGCTTGCGCCGGAAAAATCCGCCCCTTGGGCCATGAAAAAGCCCGCCGGACATGCTGTCGCGTCCGGCGGGCTCTTTCATCTTCCCATGCAGGATCGATGGGCTTGGGAGCCGCTGCTGATGTAGGGAGCGGCGCCCTTTATTTCAAAGGTCTCAGTCGAGGTCCTGGGTGGTGAAGTCCTCACCCTGGACAACGCCCAGCGGATCGTCGCCGATCGCCGCTTCCGGACCCTGCGCCAGTTCGGCGGCATGCTCTTCAGCGGCCGTCTTGGGCGCGATCAAATCGACCTGGCTGGAAGCCCGCAGAGCGGCCCGCATGGCGGCGTCACGCGACGAGGCGGCGACGCGCATGCGGTTCATGCCAGCGCCGGTGCCCGCCGGGATGAGGCGGCCGACGATGACGTTTTCCTTGAGACCGACCAGCGTGTCCTTCTTGCCCTGAACCGCCGCTTCCGTGAGGACGCGGGTGGTTTCCTGGAAGGACGCGGCCGAGATGAACGAACGGGTCTGGAGCGAAGCCTTGGTGATGCCGAGCAGCACCGGCTTGCCCGCAGCAGGCTGGTAGCCGGCGGGAAGCTTGGCGTTGATCTCGTCCATTTCCTCGCGATCGACCTGCTCGCCCACCAGCAAGGTGGTGTCGCCGGACTCGATGATCTCGACCTTTTGCAGCATCTGGCGAACAATCGTCTCGATGTGCTTGTCGTTGATCTTCACGCCCTGCAAGCGATAGACTTCCTGGATTTCCGCGACCAGATATTCGGCCAGCGGCTCGATGCCGAGCACTTCCAGAATGTCATGCGGGTCGGGCGAACCACCGATGAGGTTGTCGCCGCGCTTCACATAGTCGCCTTCCTGAACGTCGATCACCTTGCTCTTGGGGATCAGATATTCGACCGGCTCGCCGCCATCCTCGGGATTGATGGCGATCTTGCGCTTCGCCTTGTAGTCCTTAAGGAACTGTACGCGGCCCGAGACCTTGGCAATGATCGCATTGTCCTTGGGCTTGCGGGCTTCGAACAGCTCGGCAACGCGCGGCAGACCGCCGGTGATGTCGCGGGTCTTCGCAGCTTCGCGAGAGACACGCGCCAGCACGTCACCAGCCTGAACCTGGGCACCGTCATCGACCGACAGGGTCGCACCCACCGCCAGCATGTAGCGAGCGGCTTCGCCCGACTGGTCGTCGAGCAGGGTGAGGCGGGGACGCAGATCCTCCTTGGTGCGGGCGGAACCGCGATGCTCGGTGACGACGCGCTGGGCGATGCCGGTCGCTTCGTCGGTCTGCTCGGTCAGCGTCTTGCCGTCGATCAGGTCCTGATACTTCACGATACCGGGCTTTTCAGTGATCACCGGCATGGTGAAGGGGTCCCACTCGGCGAAGCGATCGCCCTTCTTAACCGCGTCGCCATCCGCGAACAGGATGGTGGCGCCGTAAGGCAGGCGGTGCGTTTCGCGTTCGCGGCCTTCGCTGTCGATGATCGCGATCTCGCCGTTGCGGGCGAGCGACAGACGACGGCCGTTCTTGTCGGTGATGGTCGGCATGTCGCGCAGTTCGATCGTGCCGTCAGCCAGCGCTTCCAGGTTCGACGTTTCGTTGAAGTTCGCCGCGCCGCCGATGTGGAAGGTACGCATGGTGAGCTGCGTACCCGGTTCACCGATGGACTGCGCCGCGATAACGCCGACCGCTTCACCGATATTGACCGGCGTACCACGGGCAAGGTCACGGCCGTAGCACTTGCCGCACACGCCCATCCGGCTTTCACAGATCAGCGGGCTGCGGATCTTCACGGCCTGCGTCCCGATCGCTTCGATCTGGGCGATCATCGGCTCGTCCAGCAGGGTACCAATCGGGATGATGACGGTACCGTCCTTGCTGTCGACGATGTCCTGAGCCGTGGTGCGGCCCAGGATACGTTCGCCGAGCGAGGCGATGACCGAACCACCCTGGACGATGGCCTTCATCTCCAGCGCCTTGTCGGTGCCGCAATCTTCCTCGACGACGGTGCAGTCCTGCGACACATCGACCAGACGACGGGTCAGGTAACCCGAGTTCGCCGTCTTGAGCGCGGTGTCGGCCAGACCCTTACGGGCGCCATGGGTCGAGTTGAAGTACTCGAGAACCGTCAAGCCTTCCTTGAAGTTCGAGATGATCGGCGTTTCGATGATCTCGCCGCTCGGCTTGGCCATCAGGCCGCGCATGCCGGCGAGCTGCTTCATCTGTGCCTGCGAACCACGGGCACCGGAGTGCGCCATCATGTAGATCGAGTTGATCTGGGCCATGCGGCCGGTCTGCGGGTCCTTGGGCTGCGCGCGGATTTCGTCCATCATGGCGTTCGCCACCACGTCGCCGCAACGGCTCCAGGCGTCGATGACCTTGTTGTACTTTTCCTGCTGGGTGATCAGGCCGTCCTGATATTGCTGCTCATAGTCGGCCACCAGCGCCTTGGTTTCCGCGACAGTCCCTTCCTTGGAGTCGGGGATGACCATGTCGTCCTTGCCGAACGAAATGCCGGCCTGGAAGGCGTGGCGGAAGCCCAGCGCCATGATGGCGTCGGCGAACAGCACCGTGTCCTTCTGGCCGGTGTGCCGGTAGACCTGGTCGATGACGTCCCCAATTTCCTTCTTGGTGAGAAGGCGGTTAACGACGTCGAAGGGCACCTTGTGGCTCTTGGGTAGACATTCGCCCAGCAGCATGCGGCCCGGCGTGGTCTCGAAGCGCTTCATATACTGATTGCCGGCTTCGTCGGTCTGCGGCACGCGGCTGGTGATCTTCGAGTGCAGTGTTACGGCCTTGGCATAGAGGGCCTGGTGGACCTCCTGCATGTCAGCCAGCAGCATGCCTTCGCCCGGCTCGCCTTCGCGCTCCATGGACAGGTAATAGATACCCAATACCATGTCCTGCGAGGGGACGATGATCGGTTTGCCGTTCGCGGGCGAGAGGATGTTGTTGGTGGACATCATCAGCACGCGCGCTTCCAGCTGGGCTTCCAGCGAGAGCGGGACGTGGACGGCCATCTGGTCACCGTCGAAGTCGGCGTTGAAGGCCGAGCAGACGAGCGGGTGCAGCTGGATCGCCTTGCCTTCGATCAGCACGGGTTCGAACGCTTGGATGCCGAGGCGGTGAAGCGTCGGCGCGCGGTTCAGCATGACCGGATGCTCGCGGATCACCTCGTCCAGGATGTCCCAGACTTCCTTGCGCTCCTTCTCGACCCACTTCTTCGCCTGCTTGAGGGTCATCGAGAGCCCCTTGGCGTCGAGACGGGCGTAAATGAAAGGCTTGAACAGTTCGAGCGCCATCTTCTTGGGCAGGCCGCACTGGTGCAGCTTGAGTTCCGGCCCGGTCACGATGACCGAACGGCCCGAATAATCGACGCGCTTGCCGAGCAGGTTCTGACGGAAGCGACCCTGCTTGCCCTTGAGCATGTCGGACAGCGACTTGAGCGGACGCTTGTTCGCGCCAGTGATGACGCGGCCGCGGCGACCGTTGTCGAACAGGGCGTCGACGGCTTCCTGCAACATGCGCTTTTCGTTGCGGACGATGATGTCCGGCGCGCGCAGCTCCATGAGGCGCTTCAGGCGGTTGTTACGATTGATGACGCGACGATAGAGGTCGTTGAGGTCCGACGTCGCGAAACGACCGCCGTCCAGCGGCACCAGCGGGCGCAGTTCCGGCGGAATGACGGGGACAACGTCCAGGATCATCCATTCCGGACGGTTACCCGATTCCAGGAAGCTCTCGACGACCTTCAGCCGTTTGATGATCTTCTTGGGTTTCAGTTCCGACTTGGTGACGGCCAGTTCGTCGAGCAGCGCCTGCTTCTCGCCCTCAAGGTCGAGGTCCATCAGCATCTGCTTGACCGCTTCCGCGCCGATCCCGGCGGAGAAGGCGTCCTCGCCATATTCGTCCTGCGCGTCGAGCAGCTCATCTTCATTCAGAAGCTGGAACTTCTCCAGCGGAGTCAGACCCGGCTCGGTAACGATGTAGCTTTCGAAGTAAAGGACGCGCTCCAGCTGCTTGAGCTGCATGTCGAGCAGCAGGCCGATGCGCGAGGGCAGCGACTTCAGGAACCAGATGTGCGCGACGGGCGCGGCCAGTTCGATATGGCCCATACGCTCGCGGCGGACCTTTGACACGGTCACTTCCACGCCGCACTTTTCGCAGACGATGCCCTTGTACTTCATGCGCTTGTACTTGCCGCACAGGCACTCATAATCCTTGATCGGACCGAAGATGCGCGCGCAGAACAGGCCGTCACGCTCGGGCTTAAACGTGCGATAGTTGATGGTTTCCGGCTTCTTGATCTCGCCGAAGGACCAGCTGCGGATGCGCTCGGGCGAGGCGAGGCCGATCTGGATCTGGTCGAAGGTTTCCGCCTTCTGGACGGGGTTCGCGAAGTTGGTCAGTTCGTTCATCTTGTCATTCCCTCTAGAGGGTAAAATTTTTGGGGCGAAGGAGGAGGGCACTGCCGAAGCAGCGCCCCGCAACTCTTATTCCGCCGCCTGCGCGAAGCCGTCGTCGTCCTCGATCTCGTCCATAGCGGCGAGTTCGACGTTGAGGCCCAGCGAGCGCATTTCCTTGACCAGCACGTTGAAGCTTTCGGGGATGCCGGCTTCGAAGGTGTCGTCGCCCTTGACGATCGCTTCATAGACTTTGGTACGGCCTACGACGTCGTCCGACTTCACCGTCAGCATTTCCTGCAAGGTATAGGCAGCGCCATATGCCTGGAGCGCCCACACCTCCATTTCACCGAAGCGCTGGCCCCCGAACTGCGCCTTACCGCCCAGCGGCTGCTGGGTGACGAGGCTGTAGGGGCCGATGGAACGTGCGTGGATCTTGTCATCGACCAAGTGGTGCAGCTTCAGCATGTAAATGATGCCGACAGTCACCTTGCGGTCGAAACGGTCGCCGGTGCGGCCGTCATAAAGATCCGACTGGCCCGAAGAGTGCAGGCCCGCCAGTTCCAGCATCGCCGATACGTCGGCTTCGCGGGCGCCGTCGAACACCGGGGTCGCCATCGGCACGCCGCGCGCAAGATGCTCGGCGAGATCGACGATCTGATCCGCGGTGCGGCCTTCGATCTGGTCGGCATATTGCGGACCATAGGTCTCCAGCAGGCGGGTCTTGACCGCGTCCGGCATCTCGCCGCCCTGCGCGTTCGGATTGGCCTCGCGCCATTCCTCCAGTGCATGCTTGAGCTGCTGGCCAAGGCCGCGCGCGGCCCAGCCGAGATGCGTTTCGAAGATCTGCCCGACGTTCATGCGCGATGGCACGCCCAGCGGATTGAGCACGATATCGACATGGGTGCCGTCTTCGAGGAACGGCATGTCCTCGATCGGCAGGATGCGCGAGATGACGCCCTTGTTGCCGTGACGGCCGGCCATCTTGTCACCCGGCTGCAGCTTGCGCTTCACCGCGACAAAGACCTTGACCATCTTCAGCACGCCCGGGGGCAGCTCGTCGCCGCGCTGCAGCTTATCGACGCGATCTTCGAACTTCTCGACGATCAGCTTCACCGCTTCGTCATACTGCGCCTTGACGGCTTCGATGCCAGCCTGACGCTGGTCGTCCGCAACCGCGAACTTCCACCATTCATGACGCTCAACCTCGCCCAGCAGGGCGTCGTCGATTTCGACGCCCTTCTTGACGCCCTTGGGAGCAGCCGTGGCCGTCTGGCCGAGCAGCATTTCCTGGAGGCGGTTGAAGGTCGCGCGGTTGAGGATGGCGCGTTCGTCCTCACGGTCCTTGGCGAGACGGTCGATTTCCTCCCGCTCAATCGCCATGGCGCGCTCGTCCTTGTCGATGCCGTGACGGTTGAACACGCGCACTTCAACGACCGTGCCGGCGACGCCCGGCGGCAGACGCAGCGAAGTGTCGCGCACGTCGCTGGCCTTTTCACCGAAGATCGCGCGGAGCAGCTTTTCTTCCGGGGTCATCGGCGATTCACCCTTGGGGGTGATCTTGCCGACCAAGATGTCGCCCGGCTCCACTTCGGCGCCGATATAGACGATGCCCGCCTCGTCGAGGTTGCGCAGCGCTTCTTCACCGACGTTCGGGATGTCGCGGGTAATGTCCTCCGGCCCCAGCTTGGTGTCGCGGGCCATGACCTCGAACTCCTCGATATGGATCGAGGTGAAGACGTCATCCTTCACGATCCGCTCGGAGATCAGGATGGAGTCTTCATAGTTGTAGCCGTTCCAGGGCATGAACGCGACGAGCGTGTTGCGGCCCAACGCCAGCTCGCCGAACTCGGTCGACGGGCCGTCGGCGATCACGTCGCCGCCTTCGATCAGGTCGCCCACCTTCACCAGCGGACGCTGGTTGATGCAGGTATCCTGGTTCGAACGCTGGAACTTCTGCAGCGTGTAGATGTCGACGCCCGACTGGCCGGGCTCGATATCGCCCGTCGCGCGGATGACGATACGGGTCGCATCGACCTGATCCACGATGCCAGCGCGCTTGGCGGCGATGGCGGCACCGGAATCCCGAGCCACCGTGCCTTCCATGCCGGTACCAACGAACGGCGCCTCGGCACTGACCAGCGGCACCGCCTGGCGCTGCATGTTCGAACCCATGAGCGCGCGGTTTGCGTCATCGTTTTCCAAGAACGGAATCAGCGACGCCGCGACCGACACCAGCTGCTTGGGGCTGACGTCCATCAGGGTGATGTGGTCGCGGGGCGCCATCAGGAATTCGCCCGCTTCACGCGCCGAGATCAGGTCTTCAGCCAGCGTGCCATCTTCGTTCAGCTCGGCGTTGGCCTGCGCGATCGTGTGCTTGGCCTCTTCCATCGCCGACAGATAGACGACCTCGTTGGTCACCTTGCCGTCGATCACCTTGCGGTAAGGCGTCTCGATGAAGCCATACTTGTTGACGCGGCTGAAGGTGGCGAGCGAGTTGATCAGACCGATGTTCGGGCCTTCCGGCGTTTCAATCGGGCAGATACGGCCATAGTGCGTCGGGTGAACGTCGCGGACTTCGAAGCCCGCGCGCTCACGCGTCAGACCGCCCGGCCCGAGCGCCGATACGCGGCGCTTGTGGGTGACTTCCGACAGCGGGTTGGTCTGGTCCATGAACTGCGAGAGCTGCGAGGAGCCGAAGAACTCGCGCACCGCGGCCACGGCGGGCTTCGCGTTGATGAGGTCGTTCGGCATGACCGTCGACACATCGACGCTCGACATGCGCTCCTTGACGGCGCGCTCCATGCGGAGAAGGCCGACGCGATACTGGTTTTCCAGCAGTTCGCCCACCGAGCGGACGCGGCGGTTGCCGAGATTGTCGATATCGTCGATCTCGCCCTTGCCGTCCTTAAGGTTCACCAGTTCCTTGACGACGGCGAGGATGTCCTCGACGCGCAGGGTGGTGACGGTATCCTCGGCATCGAGGTCGAGGCGCATGTTGAGCTTCACTCGGCCCACGGCCGAAAGATCGTAGCGCTCCGGATCAAAGAACAGACCGGCAAACAGCGATTCCGCCGTTTCCTTCGTCGGCGGTTCGCCAGGGCGCATGACGCGATAGATGTCGGAAAGCGCCTGGTCACGCTCTTCCGCCTTGTCAGCCTTGAGCGTGTTGCGGATCCAGGGGCCCGTGGTGACATGGTCGATATCGAGCAGTTCGAGACGGTCGATGCCCGCCTTGTCCAGCTTTTCGAGATTTTCCGGCGACACTTCGTCACCGGCCTCGATGTAGATTTCACCCGTTTTCTCGTTGATGAGGTCATAGGCGCTGTAGCGGCCATAGACTTCCTCGGTCGGGATCAGCAGCGTCTCAAGCCCGTCCTTCTCCGCCTTGTTGGCGGCGCGGGGCGAGATTTTGTGACCGGCGGCGAATACGACTTCGCCCGACTTGGCATCGACGATGTCGAAAGCGGGCTTCTGACCGCGCCAGGCTTCGGCGGTGTAAGGGATCTGCCAGCCGCCTTCGCCACGGACGAAGGTCACCTTGTTATAGAAATAGCCGAGCATGTCCTCAGCCGTCAGGCCGAGCGCATAGAGCAGGGCCGTGACCGGCAGCTTGCGCTTGCGGTCGATACGGACGTTCACGATGTCCTTGGCGTCGAATTCGAAGTCGAGCCAGGAACCGCGATAGGGGATTACGCGCGCGGCGAACAGATATTTGCCCGAGGAGTGGGTCTTGCCACGGTCATGGTCGAACAGCACGCCCGGCGAGCGGTGCATCTGCGACACTATGACGCGCTCGGTTCCGTTGACGATGAAGGTGCCGTTCTGCGTCATGAGCGGCATGTCGCCCATGTAAACGTCCTGCTCCTTGATATCGAGCACGGAACGGGTTTCGGTGTCCTGATCGACTTCGAACACGATCAGGCGCAACGTGACGCGCATCGGCGCCGCATAGGTGATGCCGCGCTGACGGCATTCCTCAACGTCGTACTTCGGCTCTTCCAGTTCATAATGGACGAAGTCCATTTCGGCCGTGCCAGCGAAATCGCGGATCGGGAAGACCGAACGCAGCGTCTTTTCTAGGCCCGAGACATAGCCGATCGAAGGGTCGGAGCGAAGGAACTGCTCATAGCTCTCCCGCTGAACTTCGATCAGGTTCGGCATCTGCACCACTTCGTGGATGTCGCCGAACACCTTCCTTATGCGCTTCTTCGCGCCGGTGTTGCTGATCGGGGGGAGAGCTTTGGTCGCCATTGCGTATCCTGCCTGTTGTTCGTCGCATTTTTTCGCATCACAGCGAAAATTCAGCCTGACGGAGCAAGCGAAAGGGGTGATTCGTCCTTCCGCTGCCACGCAAAAAAGTGCGGGCCGGGACTGTCCGATCCGCACTGTCAGCACTTTGTGACCCGCCGTTTTCCGCCCAATCCCGCCAGTTTCGCGCGCTAATCAAAACCGGTCCCCGGGCGATCCGGGGGACGGCGCTCATCATACCGGAAGGATGACGAGTGCCGGATTTCCAAGAAGCCATATAGAACTGGCACAGCCCTTTGTGAAGGGGTGTGCCCTCCGATGATTGAGATTGTTGCCGTGCCGCCTGATGGCTCTGGGCCAGCCGGCATCTAGAATTGCAGCCGTCGGTCAGAACAGGCGCGTGAGCCAGTAGAAAGCCGCGCCGATCACGCCAGCGGCGGGTAGCGTCACAACCCAGGCGATAACGATGCTGGAGGCTACGTTCCAGCGCACCGCTGACAAGCGGCGCGACGCGCCGACGCCGACGATAGCGCCGGTGATGGTGTGGGTGGTCGATACCGGTACACCCAGATGCGTCGCCAGGAACAGCGTCATCGCTCCGCCGGTTTCCGCGCAGAAGCCCTGCGCCGGGGTGAGCCGGGTGATCTTCGATCCCATCGTATGGACGATCTTCCAGCCGCCGAGCAATGTGCCGAGGCCCATCGCCGCCTGACAGGAAATCACAACCCAGAAGGGAACGTGAAAGCCGCCGGTCAGCATGCCCTGGGAATAGAGCAGCACGGCGATGATCCCCATCGTCTTTTGTGCGTCATTGCCGCCATGGCCGAGCGAATAAAGTGACGCCGAGACGAGCTGGAGCTTACGGAAGACGCGGTCGGCGCCTTGCGGCGTGAAGCGGCGAAAGACCCAGCTGATGATCAGCACTAGCAGCAGCGCCAGGACAAGGCCGATGGCAGGCGAGAGGACGATGGCGGCGCTGGTCTTGAAGACTCCGGTCCACACGACGGCGCTAAGGCCCGCCTTGGCGGTGCCCGCGCCCAGCAGCCCGCCGATGAGCGCATGGCTGGAGGAGGAGGGGATGCCGAGCCCCCAGGTGATGAGGTTCCAGGCGATGGCCCCCATCAGCGCGCCGAAGATCACCTGCGGATCTATGATACTGGCATCGACAATGCCCTTGCCCACGGTTTCAGCCACATGAAGGCCGAAGAAAAGGAAGGCGATGAAATTGAAGAAAGCCGCCCAAGCCACCGCATATTGCGGCTTCAGCACGCGCGTCGAAACGATCGTCGCGATCGAATTGGCGGCATCATGCAGGCCGTTCAAAAAGTCGAAGGCGAGCGCGATGCCGATCAGGGCGACGAGCAGCGGGAAGGCGAGATGGGCTTCCATAAAAACTAATGTCTATCCTTCAAATCCCGTTCGTCCTGAGAGCCGCTGAGTTTGTCGAGGCGGTGTATTGAAAGAGAGGTTGCGCCCACCCTTCGATACGAGCCTTCGTCAGGCTCAGGCCCTACTCAGAGCGAACGGTAAGATGGAAGTCCTGCATCAAGCGTGGTCGATGACCAGGCCGGAGATTTCGTTGGCGACGTCTTCGAAACGGTCGGTCACCTTCTCCAGATGGGCGTAGATTTCATTGCCAACGACGAAGTCCATGGGGTTGCCCTGACGCGCCTGATTGTAGAGCGCCTTAAGGCCCGCTTCGTGCAGGATGTCGGCATGGCCTTCCAACTTCACCAGCCGTTCGGTGAGGTCATGGAGACGCACGGAATTGAGATTGAGCGAACGCAGCAGCGGCATGGCTTCGGCGGTGATGCGGGCGCATTCGACGATCAGCGCGCTCATGTCCTGCATTTGCGGCGCGAATTCCTTGACCTCGAACAGCGCGATGGCTTTGGCGGTCTGGTTCATCTGGTCGATGGCGTCGTCCATGACGCCGATCAGGCCGGTGATGGCGCTGCGGTCAAAGGGGGTGACGAAGATGCGGCGAACGTCCTGCAGCACTTCGCGGATGATGTCGTCCGCCTCATGTTCGCGCGCGGAAATCTCCTGAATGTGCGCATCCATGTCCGGGCCGCCCTTCAGCAGCTTCGCAAGCGCATCAGCGCCCGCAACAAGGGTGTCTGCATGATCTTCGAACTGTTCGAAGAAGCGCCCCTGCTTGGGCATCAGCGCGTGAAACCACCGCAGCATTCCAGTCCTTTCGCTTTGCCATTCCTTGACCCGCAGCAGCATTCGGATGAACCAGCCGGGATCACGCGGCGGTTCGCGAAAGGCCGCGATAATGGTCTGAAGATCGGGTTCATCGACCGCCTTCGCGGCCTCTGAGACCGGAAACCAGCGCAGTTCCCTCTGCCCCTGCTCGGGCCATTGCGACAACTGGCCGGTGACTGCAAGGGGGAAAACTTCGACCGTGGCTTCGCGGGAGCCGCCCTTCCGGCGGCGCTTGTCATAACGGTAGCGTCCCAACGGAGCAGGGCAGGCGATGCCGTGAATGCCCGCTTCTTCAAAGGCTTCGACTTCGGCGGCGCGGTGACCGGCCAGGCCCTTGATAGGGTTGCCTTTCGGGATCACCCAGCGCCGTGTTTCACGCGACGTGATCAGCAGGATCCGCATCGAACCATCGGGGCCGGTGGCATAGGGCAGCGCGGCGATCTGGCGCATTACCAGTCCGCCCCCACAGCCCCGCTTGTTGTCGATCGCCCCTGTTCCATGAGCGCCTTGTAACGAAAACGTCACATGGCGCAATCAACAAGGTTGATCAGATCGATAGGCGCGCGGTCACTCGAATGTCCCGCCCAGCCAGCGGCGCATAATCCTTGAGGAAGCTGGCGTGCCGCCGCGCCTCCACATCGAAGATATTGTTGGCCGACAGGCTGATGGTCGTGCGGTCATTCCCCTTGAGCGGTTTGAACGACAGCGATGCGTTGACCAGAGTGAAGCCGTCAGTGCGGGTCTCGGTGGCGGCCGTCCGGTCTTGCGCGAAACTATGTTCGATCTCACCGCGAAGCGTCAGCCGATCGCCCTGGGCCTCGATCCCGCCCAGCAGGCGGAGCGGCGGGATGCGCGGGGCGGGTCCGGAACCGGTGATGGTGGCGCGGACATAATCGGCCATGCCGTCCAGATTGACCTTGTATCCACCGACCTCACCCAGCTTGATCGAGGCTTCGGCCTCGAACCCAAGATAGCGCGCGTCCGCCTGGGCATATTGGAAGCAGGGGAAGTCGAGTGGCTCGCCGCCATTCGCCGCCATGCAGGCGGAGTCATTGACGAGGGCGTCGTAGATATAGCCGTTGAACCAGTTGTGATAGGCGGACAGGGAGAAGTTGTATCCGGTGCCTTGGCCCCGCAGCGTTGCTTCGACGCCCCAGCTTTTTTCAAGGCCGAAGTCGGGGTTGCCGAGTTCGAACGCCTGGGTGCCCGCATGATTGCCGCGCGCGAACAATTCTTCGGCAGAGGGCGCGCGTTCGGTCCGGGCCAGGTTCAGGCCCAGCCGCCAGCCGCGCGTGATTTCCTGGCTCGCGCCGATGGAGGCCGAAAAGGCGTCGAAGCTGCGATGATAAGCGGGGTTGAACAGCGTCGCGTCGGCATCCGCTTCCACCTGGCTATGTTCATATCGGCCGCCCAGTTCGATCCGCGTGGTGCCGAAGTCCAGCGATTGCAGCGTGAAGAAGCCAAGCTGCTCGGTTCGGTTGCGCGGCAGGAATTTTTCCTCGCCCTCGACATGGAAATTGCGGGCGAAAAATTGGGCTCCGACCGCGCCGTCCCAACCGCCGCGTTTTGCCTGCACCAGTTCAAGCCGGGATTCGATCGACTCATTGTAGAAGGTGGTGCCGACCGCGCCGGATTCTTCGATTTCCTGATGTTGATAATCAGCGAAGCCGGCGCGCAGACGGATGGATTCGAGGATGCCGCCGTTGACCGGCAATTCAGCGCGCAGGTCGGCGCGGTCTTGCTTCATGTGCAGCCGGACCTGCTCGGTTTCCGATCCGGGCTCCAGTGAATAGCGCGCGGGAACGCCATAAAGATTGTCGGTATGGGCCACCGAAAAGCCGAGGTTACCCCCGTCGGTGACCAGCCCGGCACCGCCGGCCACTTCCCAACTGCGAGCGGCGCTGTTGGGCAGCTTGCCGCGTAGGTCAGCCAGAGCAGCGATAGCGGGGTCGCCGCTCGCCGCCGCCTGGGCGCGCAGGGCTGGGGTTAGGATGTAGGCGCCGGTGTCGAGATCAGCGCTCCTGGAATAGCTGCCGTCGAAATGGACGACCAGCTTGTCCGTGATCGGAGCCTCGATCTCCGCCGATCCGGTGCGCTCGTTGGCGGCGCTGCCATAGGTGGCGATTCCGTCGATATGGACAGGCTCATCGGGCACGCGGCGAGGGATGCGGCTGTCGATCACATTGACTACGCCGCCGATCGCGGACGAACCGTATAGAAGCGCAGCGGGGCCGCGCAGCACCTCGATCCGGTCGGCGGTGAGCGGGTTGATCGCGACCGCGTGGTCCACCGAGGTGTTGGATACGTCGAAACTGCCGATGCCGTCGGTCAAGATGCGCACCCGCTCGCCCTGAAAACCGCGCAGGACTGGACGGGAGGCGTTAGGGCCGAAGGAGGTGGCCGAAACGCCGGGCTGATGCGCTAGCGTATCGCCGATCGTCGGGCGTAGCGCGCGGGTCAGTTCTGCTCCCGCGATGACGGAGGTGCCTGACAGGATGTCGCCTTGACGGCGCGGAACGATGGCGGTGACGATGATGTCGGATTGTTGGTCATGATAGCCCTGGAGCTGTGTCGCGGTGGCCTGTGCGGCGGCGGGGAAGGCGAGGCAGAGCGCGGCGACAGCGCAACCGGCGCGGAGCAGCGGCAGAGGCGAAATCATGAAGGAAATCCTTGAATGAAAGAGATTTGGCCCTCCCGTAACCAAAATGATATATCATAACAATATATTTTGTATGCGGCGTTGCTCCGGGCGCCGTGGCCGAGGCTCGCTTTGTCGTGGGGAGTGAGGCTGCTCTAGCTCAGAGAAAGAGGAATTCGGCTAGGGCAGCGACGGCCGAGTTCGCCTCTGCCTGGGGCGCGATGGCTTGGCGAACCTCAATCGCGGGCAGGGGCTGTTCCAGCGCTAGGCGGCGAATGCCGGACATTCGGCCAAGGTCGCGCGCCAGCGGGCCGAAAGCCGCGAAACAGCCAGCGCCTTCGCGAAGAATGGTCATGATATCGAACATATTGTCGGTTTCGATGACCGGCGCGCCTATGCTGATCCCGTCCCGTTCGAACGCCGCGTCAATGATGCGGCGCAGGGCGTTGTGCGGCTCCATCGCGAGCGTGGGGCTGATCCGCAATTCTTCGGGCGTGACGCAGTCGCGGCGGGCCAGGGGATGATCGGTTCCCGCATACAGATTGATCTGCTCCGACCAGCCATAGCGGGAGGGAAGTTCGGGCGGTTCGCCCAGGGCAAAGAAATAGGCGATATCAACGCGCCCCTGATCCAGCGCGCGCCGTGCTTCCTCGGCCAGGTGAATGGAGAGGTCGAGCGTGATGGCGACGTCATCGTTCGCCGCCTCGAAGGCTGCAAGCGCCTCCTGAAAATGCCCGAAAACCGGAGCGGGAGCGGCGAGCGTGATGGATTGGCGCGGGGCGGAGCGCTCAATGGCGGGCGGCGGCTCGCTGGCCTCTGGCGCTGGCTCATCCAGGCTCCAGCTTTCCGGCTGGTCCTGGGACAGCAGGGTCATGGCCTCGGCCGTCTTGCGGCCCGCAGGGGTCAGCCGCTTGCGTTCGGGAAGATCCTCAAACAGGCGATAGCCCAGGCGCATTTCCAGCGACGCAATATCTTGTGCGATCTCCTCGACCGGCAGACCGAGGTCGCGCGCGCAGCGCGAGATGCCGCCAGCCACCACCATCTGCGCGAATATGTCCAGTTGGCGCAGAGAGGGTTTGGCCATGCCGGGGTGATAGTGCAATTACCGCGCCGGGTTAAGCGCCATCTTCGCGCTCGCGACATTGCTGATATTGCCGAAGCCGGTAAAATGCTTGCAGGCGTTCAATCTGGAGATCAGGCATCGCTCCATCGTGAGCACTGGCTGCCTCACCTTGCGGGGCGGGCTCGATGCCCGCTACCCGCTCACCGTCCTTTTAGCAGGACTGCTGCATAAGGGAGCAGGCATGGCCGACATCATCAACTTCAGGCAGGCACGAAAAGCGAAGGCGCGGGCGGATAAGGAGCAGGCGGCTGCGGCCAATCGCGCGAAGTTCGGGCGGACGAAGCCGGAGCGGCAGGCAAGCCTTCAGGAAGAAGCACGGCTGGAGCGGCAGCTTAAGGGTGCTCGTCGCGAATTGGGAAAAGACGAAACTGAATAATGGTGGTGTCAGTAAGCAGACCTGACTGGCCTATGGCTATATCGGTAGATTAACAGCCATTCATATAGACTTTGTAGGAAACGATCCGCCGGACTGCTGCGTCGGTTTATCTCAAAGATTAACATGAGTTTGAGGTGGATTGTCCGCTTCGTCGGTTAAGCTCTGACTATGAGAAGATATAGCCAATATATTCGTCCGGCCGGTGCCGCGATTGCCGCTGTTCTGGCCATTGGTCCCACCTATTCTTACGCGCAGGAAGCGGCCGCTCCAGCAGCATCTGCCCCCGCGGAAGTCATGGCCGCATCGCCGCCTGCGTCAGCGCCTGTGATCGTCCCGTCTCAGCCGGTGGTTCAGCCGACCCAATCGGTTGATGAGAGGATCGCTGCGGCGGTTGCAGCGTCGCAAGCTGAAACCGCGTCTGCGTCAACGGAGGCGCCGGCAAAACGTGTCGAGCGCCGGGCCGAGCCTCAGCGGCAAAAGGCGGCCCACAGCCCGACAGCCCGTGCGCAGCGTGAGGCGGCAACGCCCGCTCCTACAGCGCAGCGAGAGCAGGCTAATCCTGCTCCCGCGCCGGTGGAGACGGTGGGCCCGACCGCACGCGAAGCCGCGCCGGTAGCGCCTCCAGTGGAGGAGCAGCCTGCGACGGCCAGCAATGCGCCGAACGAGGCGCTTTATTGGGCGCTGGGCGGCGGCGCTTTGCTGCTATTGGGCTTGGGAGGCGCGGCCGCCTTCCGCCGCCGCCGCACCGATGAGGAGGTTTTGGCTGTTGCACCGACCGCTCCTGTCGCCGCCGAGCCGGTGGTGACGGAGCGAGTTCCAGTGGTGGAGCCTGTGGTACAGCGCGCTCCGGCTGCTGCTTATACGCCGACTAAGCGGGCGCCGCAGATTGGCAGCTTGGAAGCCATGGCCGCCGCGCGGCCAAGTCCGGAAAATCCCTTCCTCACGCACAGCAAACGCATGCGGCGGGCGCGCTTCCTGCTCGCCCAGGCGGAACGGGGGGATGCCGCGCTGCATACGCCAACCGCCGCGCCCGTACCGCCGCAGACGATCCATGCCGAGCCGAAGATGCAGACGGTTTACAGGCTGGGCGGCGACCGGGGCCGTCAGATGGGGTTCAAGCCGCAGACGCGCTGAACGCCATGGCCTTGGCCATCAACCAGTGAACGGGCGGCGGCTTTCACCGTCGCCCTTTTGCTCGCCTGCTTTTTCTCGACTCGGTTGCACTTGGAGCCCACCCCTGATACCGGCGCGCCGGTAATTTCGCGCCAGTTTGAAGGAAGGCCGCTCCACCATGTCCGATAAGATCAACCGCATTGTCCTTGCCTTCTCAGGAGGGCTCGACACAAGCGTGATCCTGAAGTGGCTGCAGCAGACCTATAATTGTGAGGTCGTGACCTTCACCGCCGACCTGGGTCAGGGCGAAGAGCTGGAGCCCGCGCGGCAGAAGGCCAAGCTGATGGGCGTCAGGGATGAGCATATCTTCATCGACGACCTGCGCGAAGAGTTCGTCAAAGACTATGTTTTCCCGATGATGCGTTCCAACGCGCTGTATGAGGGGCTGTATCTGCTCGGCACATCGATCGCGCGGCCGTTGATCGCCAAGCGGCAGATCGAGATCGCGAAGATGGTGGGCGCTGACGCCGTGTCGCATGGCGCGACCGGCAAGGGCAATGACCAGGTCCGCTTCGAGCTGGGCTATTATGCATTGTCGCCCGACATCAAGGTGATCGCGCCGTGGCGCGAGTGGGATTTGACCAGCCGTACCAAGTTGATCGAGTTCGCCGAGCAGCACCAGATTCCTATTCCCCGGGACAAGCGCGGCGAAAGCCCCTTTTCGACCGATGCGAACATGCTGCACACCTCGTCCGAGGGGAAGGTGCTGGAAGATCCGTGGGAAGAAACCCCGGATTATGTCTATTCGCGCACCGTCAACCCGGAGGATGCGCCGGACGCCCCCGAATATATCACGATCGATTTCGAGCGGGGCGATGGCGTGGCGATCAACGGCGTGGGCATGAGCCCGGCGACGCTGCTGGAAACGCTCAATGAATATGGCCGCAAGCATGGCATCGGGCGGCTCGATCTGGTCGAGAACCGCTTCGTCGGCATGAAGTCGCGCGGCATGTATGAAACGCCGGGCGGCACCATCTATCACCTCGCGCACCGGGGCATTGAGCAGCTGACGCTTGATCGCGGCGCGGCGCATCTGAAGGATGAACTGGCGCCCAAATATGCAGAGCTGATCTATAACGGCTTCTGGTTCTCGCCGGAGCGCGAGATGTTGCAGGCGGCGATCGACCATAGCCAGGAGAAGGTGACAGGCACCGTCCGGCTGAAGCTGTACAAGGGCGGCGTCTATGTCGTCGGGCGCAAGTCGCCCTATTCGCTCTACAGCGAGAAGGTCGTGACGTTCGAGGATGATGCGGGTGCCTATGACCAGCGCGATGCGGCCGGGTTCATCAAGCTGAATGCGCTGCGGCTGCGCTTGCTGGGGCGGCGGGACGGCTGAGGCTGATCCGTCATTCGGGCGCGCGCTTGAGGTCCTGGGCGATGTCGTCTCCCGTCATCCCGGCTTCCGCTGGGACGACGGGCGTTACAAATTGCGACACAATCCTGCGTGACATGACAAAGTTGCGGGACAAGTCTTCCTCATAAGGGTTCCAAGGACGGCGCTGCCGTTCGTCACCCTTGGAAGGAAGATATTAGATGATCCGCAAATATATGGGCACGGTTGCCCTCGGCGCGCTGTTCGTTGGCGGGCTGGCCGCGTCCCATCTGGCGCTGGCGCAGCCGGGCGATCGCGGGCCTCATGATCGCAACGGCGGTCTGATCGCCATGGCCGATGCGAACAAGGACGGGAAGGTCAGCAAGGCCGAACTGACGACCGCGCTCGATGCGCGCTTCGTCAAGATGGATGCCAATCGCGACGGCAAGCTGACCAAGGAAGATCGTGAGATGCGCCGTCGGGCCCGGCTGGACGAGCGTTTCGCGGCGCTCGACCGTGACCGCAACGGCCAGATCAGCAAGGCGGAGTTCGCCGCCGGACATCAGGGTCGCCCGGATGGAGACGGGCCGCGTGGACGCGACGGGCATCGTTTCGGGCGCGGCGGCGACCATGGCTTTGGCGGCGGGATGATGTTCCGCGGTCGCGGCGGCGCAAGGGGCGAGGCGATGCAGGATGGCGTGGTGACCCGCGCCGAGTTCCTGGCGCGACCGCTCGCCATGTTCGACAAGGCCGATGCGAACAAGGACGGCTTTGTTACCGCCGACGAGATGAAGGCCGCGCGGGAGGCCATGCGTGATGCGTGGCAGGCCCGCCGTGGGTCCGACGCAAGCCCGAAGAACTGACCGCAAGCGAAGGGTGGGGGACATGTCCTTCACCCTTCCAAGCTGCTGATAGTCGTGACAGATATCCTTTATGAGTGAAAAACCCCATCTGCTGCTCGTCGATGATGAGCGTTCGATCCGCGAGCCGCTGGCGCAATATCTCTCGCGCAACGGCTTTCGCGTGACTGCGGTCGAAAGTGCGGCCGAGGCGCGGATGCGGCTCAACGCCAATGCGATCGACCTCGTGATCCTGGACATCATGATGCCGGGCGAGGATGGGCTGTCGCTGTGCCGTCACATCCGCGAGACCAGCGAAATCCCGGTGATCCTGCTCACCGCCAAGTCCGAGGAGACGGACCGGATCGTGGGGCTGGAGATGGGGGCGGACGATTATGTGCTGAAGCCCTTTTCCCCGCGCGAGCTGGTGGCGCGGATCAAGGTGATCTTCCGCCGGGTGGCGACGGGCGGCCAGCGCGTGACGGCTCCGGATGGTGCGACCTACGCCTTCGCCGGCTGGCTCCTGAAAACGCAGGAGCGGGTGCTGGTGGATCAGGAAGGCGTGGTGCTGCCGCTGTCCACGGCCGAATATAATCTGATGATGGCCTTTGCGACGCGGCCGAACCAGGTGTTGAGCCGCGACCAGCTGCTCGACATCACCCAGGGGCGGGAGGCCAATGCGTTCGACCGGGCGATCGACAACCAGATCAGCCGGTTGCGCAAGAAGATCGAACCGGACCCGAAGAGCCCGACGCTGATCAAGACGGTGTGGGGTGGAGGCTATACGCTGTCCGCGGATGTGAGAAAGCTGTGAGGCGGTTTCGCCTTTGGCCCCAAAGCCTGGTCGGCCAGATCATCATGCTGGTCGCGATTGCTCTGTTCGTGGCGCAGGCGATCAATTTCGGCCTATTGCTGCAGGAGCGCAACCGGCTGACGCTGACGGCGCAGACGGCGCCGGGCGTCTATCGCATCGTCGATGCGCTGGACAACCGGGGAGAGCCGCCCGCAGGCAACCGCCCGCCAAGAGCGCGCTTTTTCAATGCGCCGCCGGTGCTGAAGGGCGACAGGCGGCCTGAGATCGAGCGGCGGGCCCTGGCGATGTTTGCCGATATCGGCATCCCCGTTCTTTCGGTGCAGGTTGTGGAGCAGAGCCAGACCGTGCCGATGCGCCGGTGGGAACGGGCCCGCATGCGGTCGCTGGACGACCCGCGTGGACCCAGGGGCAGAAGGCTGACGATGGCCGCGCAATATCAGCCGGGCAAATGGGTCGTGGCGCAATCGCGCATGGGCGACCGGCCGCCGCGCTTTGGCGGCTGGCTGATCGCGCAGACGCTGATCCTCTATGCGATCGTGCTTCTGCCGCTGTTGTGGGTGGGGCGCAGGCTGGCGCGGCCGCTGGGGCAGCTGACCCGATCGGCGCAGCAATTTGCGCGGACGGGATCGGCCGATGCGGTTGAGGAGCGGGGGCCGGGCGATGTACGCGACCTGACTACTGCCTTCAACGCGATGCGCAGCCGCATTATCGTGATGTTGGATGAAAAGGACCGCATGCTGGGCGCGATCGGCCATGACCTGCGCACGCCGCTGGCGTCGCTGCGGGTGCGTGCAGAATCGGTCGAGGATGACGGCGAGCGCGCACGCATTTCGCAGACGATCGACGAGATGAATCGGATGCTGGAGGATATCCTCTCGCTGGCGCGGGCAGGGCGGAGCAGCGAGGCGGCGCAGAAAGTGGATATCGCAGCGCTGGCCGATGCGGTGGTGGAGGATTTCATCGAACTCGGATCGCCCGCAGAGATGGCGGATAGTGAGCGTGCGGTGGCGTCGGTAAGGCCGCAGCAGATCCGCCGCGCGCTGCGCAACCTGATCGAAAATGCGATCGTCTATGGCGATCGCGCGCATGTTTCCGTGGCCCGCGAGGACGGCGCGATCCGGCTGATCGTCGCGGATGAAGGACCGGGCATCGCCGAAGAGCGGATGGAAGAGATGATGGAGCCCTTCACCCGGCTGGAAGGGTCCCGCAATCGGGAGACGGGCGGCGCGGGCCTCGGGCTGGCGCTGGTCCGCGCGATCATGGCGGAGCATGGCGGCGCGCTGAAGCTGGTCAACCGGGCTGGCGGGGGGCTGGAGGCGAGCCTGCTGCTGCCGGTTTGACGGTTGGGAGATGCCGGAAAACGGCCATTTTCGGTCGAAGTTCACACCATATGCGCGCGCGTGCGCGACCGCGCGTAGGCGTCGTGGAAAGCAGGTTGGACATTTCAAAGACGGGCCGGAGTAGGCAGGCCGAAGGAATGTAGGACAGCGAAAAGCGGAGTCACGACGGAAAATAGGATGGTTTTTGCGTCGGTTGTGGCCTGGAGGTTACAATTGGTCGCGCGATTTCGGCTAACGGGTCGCCGGTTCTTCGTCACCCGGACTCGATGCGGGGTCCGCTTAACTTTGCTGATTAGAAGAAGCGGGATGCCGGCTCAAGGCCGGCATGACGGTAGAGTTTTTCGGTTAGCGACCAAAAGTCGCCTCTCCTGCATATGTAGACGCTTGCTGATTGAGGACGTTCGCACGGAGGCGTGGCTCCCCTAAAGATTCACCCCCATCGGTCTGGAACGGGGCATAGTGGAACAACGACGAGTGGCGCGGTGTCATCAGCTGCGTCAGTCGTCAAATGCATGAGTAGCCGTGTAAGGTATCTGAAAATAATCGAGACCTGCACCGATCGCCCGGCCGGCAAAGGAACGACTGTTCTTGAAGAAAATTTCCTTGAGATTGAGCGCAACACCGAAGAAAATGTCACGATCGGGCTTGATGCCCATCGCGCGGTCGCGGTTCGAAAAGTTCTTGCCGCGATAGCCCACTTGTATTTCTACAAATCGCAGCGGACTGTTTTCCAACGTCTTGAAGCCAGCGAGCTCCAGCGACAGCAGGAAGCGCTGCTGCTCATAATGCTTTTTGCCACTGCGCGAAAAACCCCTTTTATTGGGCATGAGCATCAGGCGGAAGTCGAGTTTACTTGCGAGACCAGGCACAATATGCCTCACTGCCGAGAGGCTTGCACCCAATCCGTTGAAGACGACGTCCTGTACAGAAAAGCCGCTACTGGTCTTGAAGGCGTCAAACATCTCACCGTATAGCTGGAGTCCGAAACCCATCATCGCCGCGGGCACTGCCGCACGCGCGCGATCACCCGTTTTGCGCGCTATGCGCCATCCCAAAAATTCCGAAAACAGATAACCGTTGAACGCGTGCGTCAACTTATCGATGCCCAGATTGGCTGTGTCCCTTCCGAACCATCCTTCATCGTGAAAGTGAAAGCCGGTGTTGAGATTTGTAAGCTGTGTCTGGATCGTGGTCGTGTACGCCATGATTCCAAGCGCTTCCCACTTGGCTGCACCCATACGGCTACCTAAAGATCGATATTCCCGTCGCCGTTCAGTATCGATTGTCCGTTCCTCGACATTCTCCGCAAAGGCAGCAGTCGGGGACATGAGGGCCCAAGCGAGCGGGACTGGCTCAGACGCGGTGAACGCCTGATGCGTCTGCCAAGCTTGGATTGGATCTGAAGCAGTCGGATCCGCGATCACTGCGGGTGGCGATTTTGAACGGTATGTAGCTAAATCAAAAAGCGCAGCATTTTCGTCCGATATGCCGCCAAGGTCCGTGGAAAGAGGGTCAGCGAGAGCGGCATGTGCAGACGAAATAGTCGTAAGTAAGACGACACCCCCCAAGGCAATCATTGTGCGCATGATCCCCCCTCCTGCAACCTTAGATAATCGTATCGACCGCATCCAAGAGTGTCGCAAGAGCGAAGAGGAGGTAGAAACGGAATTGAAGCTCAAGGCGATCGGGATGGAGGGCTGCGAGCCGCCCAACTCCGCGGCCCCGTCAATGCTTGCCCGGCTTGCTCGATGTGCCTGGCGCTGTGGGGTTTAGCAGTTGCACGCCGGCGGGGAGGCCGGTGCCGCCCATGTCGATCCTGGTCGCTTCGACGCGGGCGACGCGGGCCGGATCGTCGCGCTCGCGGATCGCGGCCTTGGTTTCCTCATCCACGCCCGGCTCCTCGCCGCCGCTGCTGCCGCCCTGGCTCCAGCCGAGGATGATCGACATGCGCCGGTTGCGCGGGTCATAGGCATTGCCCTTGGCGAAGGGCTCGCGGTCGGCGACGCCTTCGATCCGGGCAAAACGATCATTGCCGATGCCGCTGGCCGCCAGCGTCTTGCGCGTGGCTTCGGCGCGGGCGGAGGAAAGCATCCAATTGTTCATGCTCTGACCAGAGCTGTAGGGCAGGCCATCGGTATGGCCGCGCACGATCAGCGGATTGGGCATGCCGCGCACGACGCCAGCCACTTCGCTTACCAGGTCGCGGGCCTGGGGCAGCAGCCGGTCGGTGCCCATCGCGAACATGGCGAAATTGGCCTCGTCGATGAGGTCGATGCGCAGTCCTTCGCGCGTTTCGGTGAAGCGGACGTTGCGGCGCAGCTTGTCCATGCCCTTCTTGCGGGCCATGCGCGCTTCCAATTCCTTCTTCACCGCCTCGAACTTGGCGCGGTCGGCGGCGCGGGTGGCCTTGCCGCCCTGGTCCTTCGTTCCGGTGGCGTCGCGCGGAATGGTGATGGCGAGATTGCCCTGACCGCCGGTCGTCGGGTAATTTTCCTTGCTGACCATTGAGTCGCCGCCGAACAGGCCGCTTGAACCGGCCGAAGCCATCTTCAGTTCGACCAGCGTCGGCGTGAAATAGTCGGCCAGGCCCTTGCGCTGCTTTTCGGTGGTCGCACCCAACAGCCACATCAGCAGGAAGAAGGCCATCATTGCCGTCACGAAGTCGGCATAGGCGACCTTCCACGCGCCGCCATGATGGCCGCCATGCCCTTCGACGATGATCTTCTTGACGATGATCGGCCGGGGTTCGGGCTCGTTCGCGCCGCGCTTCTTGTCCGACATGGCTTATTTGCCCCGCATACCGTCGAAGACTTCGGCGAAGGCCGGCTGATTCGCATGGGTGAGGCTGGAGCGCGCGGCTTCGATGACGAGCGGCTGCGGGTGGCCGTGTAGCGATGCGATGATGATCTGCTTGACGACATGGTACATCGACCCGTCGGCCTCGATCACCGCGCGGCAGCGATTGGCGAAGGGATTGACCATTCCATAGGCGAGCAGCACGCCCAGGAAGGTGCCGACCAGCGCCGATCCGATCATGCCGCCCAGGATCGCGGGCGGCTGGTCGATCGAGCCCATGGTCTTCACGACGCCCAGAACCGCCGCGACGATGCCGAGCGCGGGAAGGGCGTCGGCAAGGCCCTGGAGGTTGTCGGCGGGCTTCAGCGATTCGTGATGATGCGTCTTGAGGGCGTTATCCATGACCTCTTCGACCGCGTGCGGATCGAGCGTGCCGGAGGAGACGACGACCAGACGCAGCGTATCGCTGATCAGGTGGATCAGCGTCTTGTCGCCCATCAGGCGCGGATATTCGGAGAAGATGGTCGAGCTGGCCGGGTCCTCGATATGGGGCTCCAGCGCCACCGGACCTTCGACACGCAGCGTCTTCATGAGGCGCGAGACGAGGAAGATGCAGTCGAGAAAGTCCTGCTTCTTATATTTGGGACCCTTGAACACCTTGCCCAGGCCGCCGCCGAGCGCCTTGAGGTCCGCGCCGGAGTTTCCGATGATGAGCGCGCCGACCGCCGCGCCGCCGATGATGATCATTTCATGGGGCAAGGCGTGAAGAACGGGGCCGATGTCGCCGCCCGTGAAGATGAAGCCGCCGAAAACCATGGCGAGCAGCACGACGAGGCCAATGATTGCGAACATGTGTATCCCCGAAAATTCCGCCCGTGGGCATTCATTCGACAGCGCCGGCGCGACGCTTTCGTCAGATGGTTAATGTGGAATGGTTAGCGCGAGGTTTAGGACGAGCGATTTTTTCGTCGTTTTCGGTTTATTGGGAGGAGGTTCCCCCCGTTTCGCTCCACACGAAGGGAGGAAATAAGATCGCTTGAACCCCGGACTTACCGGATCAGATCGAACAAGGTCTGCTGGTTGATGCGCGCGAAAGCCGATTGGGCGGCTTCGAGCTGGAGCAGCTTGCTCTTCACGGAAGAGATGACTTCGGAAAGATCGGTCGATTCGAGGTCCTGTCGGCGCTCCGTCAGGTCCAGATCGATGGTCGTCAGCCGCTCGCCGATCACATCGAGCCGGTCGCCGCGCACGCCCTGCTTGGCCTGTTCGATGGCGACATGGGCCTGACCGATCTTGATGCTGCCAAGGGCGGTGACAAGGTCGGCGTCGGTGCCGCTCTGCAGGGCGGTAAGACCCTGGCCCAGAATATCGTCGATCGACATGGGCGTGCCGCCGACGTCGATGCCTTCGGACACTTCCTGACGGGTGCCGACCACCGCGAGATTGAGCCCGCGGCTGACCGGGACCAGCACGCTCTGCGTGTCGTCGAATACCGGCACGCCCTGATAGTCGGTCTGGTTCAGCAGCGATGCGACGGTCGCGCGGATCGTGCTCATTTCCTCAACGATCGCCGTGCGGTTCGAATCGTTCAGCGACCCGTTGCGCGCGGAGGTCACAAGTTCCTGGGCGCGGACCAGCAGGGTGTTGACCTGCTCCAGATTGGCTTCGGCGTTGGCGGCGCGGCTTGCGCCATAGCTGACATTGGCCTGCCAGGAGGATTGCTGCGCCTGCGCCTTGCCGATTTCCGACACCTGCACCCAGGCGAGCGCATTGTCGGAAGGCTTGTTCAGCGTGATGCCGGTCGAAATGGCGGTCTGCCCCTCGACGATGCTTTGCGAAAGCTGCTGCTGCCGGCGGATTTCGGCGATCAGCGTCTTGTTGGTGATGCCTACCATGGGTCAGCCCTTTTCAGATGATCTGCAGGATCGCATCGACGGTTTCCTTGGCGATCTGCAATATTTTCGCCGAACCCGAATAAGCCTGCTGCAAGCGGAGAAGCTCGGCGGCTTCCATGTCGAGATCGACGCCACTGACGGCCTCGCGAGCGGCGATCGCCTGGTCGCTGCGGCTCTGCGCGGTGGATTGCTCGGCCTTCACGGAAGCCAGCAGATTGCCCTGAGTGGCGATCAGCGACGTCCAGCCCTGTTCGACGCTGCCATTGCCGCGCAGTACGGTGCTGGCGGTCAGCAGATTGCCGTTGAGCGTGCCGTCCGCCGATTTGGTCGCCAGCGCGGCAGGATCGGTGATCAGCGCTGTGACGCTTGCGGCGCTCGTGCCGGACAGGAGCGCGCCGCCCGCCGCATTGGCGTCGGTGCGGCCCTGTGCATGCCAGGCGTTCATGTCCGTGACGAACTGCTGCGCCAATGTGTCGAGGCTAGTGCGGCGCTGCGCCGTGGTGGAGGCGGCGGAAAACAGGCCGCCCAACGTGCCGTTGGCAGGCGCGGTAAGGGCGGTGCCGCCGCTGGTGGCCAGCGCCAGCGTGCCGTTGGCGTTGACGGTCAGGGCAACGGTCGTCGCCGCATTGCCCTGGACCAGGCTCTGGCCGTTGAAGCTGATCTGCGCCTGATCATGCGCGCCGAAGCTGATATCGACATTGAGATTGGCCGACAGCGTGTTGAGCGCAGCGTCCCGGCTGTCGAGCAGCTGAGCATAGGCGGAGGTGCCCGGCTGCGAGCGCAGCAGGCTGTTGTTGATATTGGCAAGCTGCGAGAGCGAGCGATTGATGGTTTCGACCGACGCCTGCGCTTCCGTGCCGATGCCCGCGGAGACCTGGGCGAGATCGGCCGAGGTGCGCTGAAAGGCTTCGGCGACGCGGCTGATGCTGTCCAGCGTCGTGACGCGCAGCGAACGGTCGTTGGGGCTGGCCGCGAGCTTGTCGATATTCTGGAACATGCCCGTCATCAGCTTGCCGATGCCGGTATCCGTATCGTTGAGCGCGCCTTCGATATCGCTCATCCAGCGCAGGCGCGCCGTCGAACTGCTGAGCGCCATGCCGGTATAGCGAACCGTTGCGTCCAGATAGGGATCGGCGGCGCGGACGACGCCCGATACTTCGGTGCCGCCGAAATTCGCGCGCGAGATATAGGTCGCCATCGTGGCGGTGGACGAACCGGATTCTACGGTGGTCAAGGACCGGCGCGAATAGCCGTCGGTGCTGGCATTGGCGATATTCTCGGAAATCGCCGCCATCGCTTGCCGATAAGCGCGCGTGCCCGACGCGCCGATGATGAAGAGATCGCTCATGCGCTCTTGCCCGGCGCGGGAGCGGCGGGCGCGGCAGGCGTGCGGCTTTCATATTGGCGCAGCAGCATCTCCGCGATGCCGAGCGCGCCTTTTTCAGCCATGGTGTCGGCGGTGCGCGCGTCGGACATGTCGCGGAACTGATCGGTCGCGCTGGAATCGAAGACGCCTTCGCCGCCGCCGGATTGGCGCATGGTGCCGATCATCTGGCGCAGGAAGATCGCCTCGAACTGTTTGGCGACCTTTTCCAGTTGCGCCTTTTCCGGCGATGCGGTGGGCTGCGCGCCCAGGGAAACCGAGTTGATCTGCATCACAACACCACCAATTCAGCCTTCATCGCGCCTGCCTGCTTCAAGGCTTCGAGGATCGCGACCATGTCGGCGGGAGACGCCCCGATGGCGTTCACCGCTTTGACTATATCGGCCAAAGAGGCTCCACCTTTAAAATTAACCATTGGTTTCTTTTCCTGCTCGATCGAAATCGAGCTGGATGGCTCCATCGCGGTGCGGCCTTGCGAGAAGGGGGCGGGCTGGACCACGCGCGGGGATTCGTTGACGCTGACGGTCAATTTGCCGTGCGCGACGGCGGCCGGATGGATCTTGACCGCGCCGTTGATGACCACGGTGCCGGTGCGGGCGTTGACGATGACCTTTGCCGGAGCATCGGCGGGCTTGATCTCGATATTCTCGATCATGCCCATCATCATGATGCGATCGGTCGCGCCGGGCGCGGCGGTGATGTTCACCGAAACGGCGTCCGTGGCGCGGGCGCGCTGGTCGCCAAAGGTGCGGTTGATGCCGTCTGCCACGCGCAGGGCGGTCGTGAGGTCGGCCTCTGCGAGGTTGAAAGTGAGGGTGGGCGCAGTGTCGAAGCCGGTGGCGACCGCGCGCTCGACCGTGGCACCACCGGGGATGCGGCCCGCGGACGGGATGTTGACCGACACCTGGCTGCCGTCCGCCCCGGAAACGCCGAGGCCGCCTACGGCCAGATTGCCCTGCGACATGGCGTAAATCTCGTTATCCGCGCCGCGCAGCGGCGTCATGATCAGCGTGCCGCCGCGCAGCGACTTGGCCTTGCCGAGCGCGGAGACGGTGACGTCGAGCCGCTGGCCGGGCTTGGAGAAAGCGGGAAGGTCGGCCGTCACCAGCACGGCGGCGGCGTTCTTGAGCGCGGGGTTGATCCCCTGCGGCAGCGTGAGGCCGAAGCGCGAAACGACGCCCTTCATGCCCTGCGTCGCATAGTCGAGGCTGTCGTCGCCGGTGCCAGCGAGGCCCACGACGATGCCATAGCCGGTCAGCTGGTTGGGACGCACGCCCTGGAAGGTGCCGAGGTCCTTGATCCGCTCGGCATGGGCAGGAGAGGCGAAGGCGAGGAGGGCCGCGACGGCGAGAACCGCGCGGCGTGCAAAATCCGCCGCTGCAAGGGGAGCTGGCGGCGCGAAGCGCTGACGGAGGGGTGTATGCCCCGTCGAGAGGGCGCTACCCCTCCACCACCGCTTCGCGGCGGTCCCCCTCCCCTTGAAGGGGCGGATCTGGGAGATGCGATTGAAGATGTTCATGGCAATCTCCATCAGAAGGGGCTGATCATCGAGAAGAAGCGCTGCAGCCAGCCCTGGCGGCTTGCGCGGGCGATTTCGCCCTTGCCGGTGTAGATGATCTTGGCGTCGGCCACGCGGGTCGATGCGATGCGGTTGTCCGGGCTGATGTCGGCCTGGCGGACGAGGCCGCTGATCTGGATGAACTCGTCGCCGCGGTTGAGCGTCAGGGCCTTTTCGCCCCTCACCAGCATCGTGCCGTTGGGATAGACCGCCGCGATCGTCACGGTGATCTCGCCGGAGAGCGCGTTGGACTGAGTAGCGTTGCCCTTGCCGGTAAAGCCTTGCTCGCCGCTCGCGGCAATGTCGCTGGCGGAGAAGAGCTTGGACAGCGGGCCGGTCGAGGGCGGCGTCAGGCCGATGCTGCCGCTGCGGTTGGTGTCCGCGCTGTTGCTCTTCGTCGCCTGCGTGCGTTCGACCAGGACGATGGTGATGATGTCGCCGACGCTCTGCGCGCGCGCGCCGCTGGTGAGGGGGGTGTAGCCCATGGACGCCTGGAAGATCGAACCGTTCGCTTGCGGAGCGGCAGGGGCGGCAATAACGGTGGGGGCATAAAATTGCCGCTCGGCATCGCGCTTTTTGCCGGCCATTGCCGGGGTGGCGGTGAGGGCGATGAGCCCCATGCCAAAGAAGATGGCAGGGAGGGGCTTCGACAAGCTCAGCCCGAACGGAGTATGGGGCGCGATCATCGTCAACCTCACAGCTGCTGGTTGACGTACTGGAGCATTTCGTCGGTCGCCTTGATCATCTTGGAATTGACCTCATAGGCGCGCTGGGTTTCGATCATATCGACCAGTTCTTCGACGACATTGACGTTGGATGTTTCCAGATTGCCCGCGCGGATGACGCCACGGCCCTCCAAGCCAGCAACGCCGACCTGGGGCGTGCCGCTGGCGGCGCTTTCGGCAAGCAGGTTGCCGCCGATCGGCTGCAGGCCCGCCGGGTTCATGAAGCTTGCCAATTCGATCTGGCCGAGCTGCGTCGGTTCGCTCTGGCCCTGCAGCGTCGCGGTGACAGTTCCGTCATTGCCGATGGTGACGCCGGTCGCGCCCTGCGGCACGGTGATCTGGGGCACGAGCGGCATGCCGTCGCTGGTGACGAGGGCGCCTTCCGCCGTGGTGCTGAAATTGCCCGCGCGGGTATAGGCGATCGTGCCGTCCGGACGCTGGACCTGGAAGAAGCCGGAACCTTCGATCGCCATGTCGAGCGCGTTGCCGGTCTGCTGCAGCGTGCCCTGCGTGTTGATCTTGCTGGTGCCCTGCATCGACACGCCCGAGCCCAGGTTCAGGCCGGTGGCGAACTTGTTCTCTGCGTCCGAATTGGCGCCCGCCGCGATCATCTGCTGATAGGCGAGCGTTTCGAAATCGGCGCGGTCGCGCTTGAAGCCGGTCGTGTTGACGTTCGCCAGATTGTTGGCGATCACGCGCATCTTCGTGTTCTGCGCGTCAAGGCCGGTGCGGGCGACGTGAAGGGCTGCGTTGCTCATGGTCTAACTCCGTAATGCCGTTAGGCTTGCACAACGAAAAGCAAGGTTCGTGCCAAATCAACCATCAAGCCGCATGAGCGACGCGCCGCCGTCGTCCAGCTGCTTGGCGGTGTCGATCAGCTTGACCTGCGTTTCCCATGCCCGGCTGGCCTCGATCATCTGAACGAGGGCCGAGGTCGCGTTGACGTTGGACCCTTCGATCGAACCGCCGGTCACGGTGGCCAGCGGGTCCTGCGGCAGCGCGCCGCCATTGGTTTCGCGGAAGAGGCCGTCTGTGCCCTTGGAAATGCTGGAGCCGACCGGACGGACGAGCTTCAGCTTGTCCACCTGCTGTGGATTGGCGGGATCGCCGCCCTGGGGCACGCCCCAAATGCTGCCATCCTGCGCGATGGAGATGCTGTCCATGGCGGGCAGGGTGATGGGGCCGCCTTCGCCCACGACGGGCAGGCCGTCGCCGGTTGTCAGCAGGCCGCTGTCGCTGACCTTGAGGTCGCCCCGGCGCGTATAAGCTTCGTTGCCGTCGGCGGCCTGAACGGCGAGCAGAGCATCGCCGTTCATGGCTACGTCCAGCGGATTGCCGGTTTCGGTGACCGCGCCTTGCGCCATGTCGGCGGCGATCACCTGTTCGGACTGCTGCGCCCGCGTGTCGAAGCCGTCGCCCTTGATCCAGCGCGTCTCGGCATTGGCGATTTCCGCCCGGAAGCCAACTGTGTTGACGTTCGCGAGATTGTTGGAAATCGCCGCCTGCCGCGCCATCGCGCCGCGCATCGCGGTGAGAGCCGTGTTGACGAGCCGGTCCATGGGTATCCTTCTTTTCAACCCTCGCCGTTCGTCCTGAGTAGCCACTGAGCTTGTCGAAGTGGCGTATCGAAGGAGACATGTGCTTCGATACGGGGCTTCGACAGGCTCAGCCCCTACTCAGCACGAACGGTTGGTTCAGTGGATTGTGTTCAGGCTATCGAACTTACGTCCGCATATTCACGATGGTGGTCGACAGCGTGTTGGCCGCTTCGATCGCCTTCGAGTTCGCCTGGAAGTTGCGCTGGGCCGAGATCAGGCTGACCAGTTCTTCGGTGATGTCGACGTTGGAGCGCTCCAGCGCGCCCGAGCGGACGGCGCCGTAAAGGCCGCTATTGCCGGTGCCGAACATCGGGGTGCCGCTGGCCGAAGTCGAGGTCCAGTGGGCGTCGCCGCCTTGGCGCAGACCTTCCTGGCTGTTGAAGGCGGCGATCGCCGTGGCGCCCAGATAGACGGTCGAACCGTCGGCATAGACGCCGGTGATCATGCCGTTCTGGCCGACGCCGACGCTGGTCAGCTGATTGGTGGTGCCGCCTGCCGGCCAGTTGGTCGGGACCTGGAGGTCCACCAGCGAGGCGGAAGTGAGGCTGTTGTTGACCGTCACGGTGGGAACGCCGGTGGTGGGATTGACCGGGATCACCTGAAGGTGGGCGCCGGTGGTATCGACGACGTTGCGGTTTTCATCCACCGAGAAGGCACCGTTGCGGGTGAAGCTGACCTGATTGTCGCCCACGCGCTTGACGGTGAAGAAGCCTTCGCCGGTGATGGCGAGGTCCAGCGTCTTGTCGGTCGTTTCGATCGTGCCCTGCGTGAACTGCTGGCTGATGCCCTGCACGCGCACGCCCTGGCCGGCGACCTGGGTGGTCGTCTGCATCGGCGCGGCGGCGAAGATGTCGCCGAACACGGCATTGCTCTTCTTGAAGGCGGTCGAGTTCACGTTCGACACGTTGTTGGCGATGGTCGACAGGTCGGCCTGGGCGGCCTTGAGGCCGGAAAGCGAGATGTAGAAGGACATGGCGTTGCTCCTTGGGTGAAAAGGATTTTGGGGGTGAAAAGGATGGGTTGGTTGAGGTTAGGAGAGCGAAAGGGCGTCGGACGGGCTGTAGGTGCCGAGCGCGGTGATGAGTTTCGAGGCGCTGCCGTCGGCGGGTGACTGGACGGCGGCGATCGTCGCCCAACTGGCGACGCGGGTTGGAGACGCGCCATTGACGCGGATCTTGAGCGCGTCCGTAGCGACGGTGTTCCCACTCTCGTCCTTGCCGTCCCAGTAGAAGTTGACGTCGCCAGCTTCCTGATTGCCCAGATCTATGGTCTTCAGGACATTGCCGTTGCCGTCGAGCAGATCGACGGTCGCGCCGCTGGTGGCATCCTTGAACGTCACCTGGCCGGTATATTGGCCGTAGGCGTCGGGTGCGATGATGTTGCTCTGGACCAGCATCGACTTGCCGATCCAGCTGGCCGCATCGCCAAGGCGCGAGCCGGTGAGCGAGGACGCCAGACCCTTGAGCGTCTGGTTCATTTCCGCGATGCCGCTGGAGTTGGTGATGGTCGCCATCTGCGAGACCATCTGCGCGTTATCCATGGGTTCGAACGGATCTTGCGTCTGCATCTGCGTGGTGAGCAGGCGCAGGAAATCCGCCTGGCCCATTTCCGACTTGCCGGTTCCCACATTCTTGTAGGGATTATAGACGGACAGGCCCGCGCTGTCGGTGACAGTGGAGGTCGTGCTCATTTGCCGATCCTTATGGTTTCGAGCATGAGGGATTTGGCGGTGTTCAGCACCTGCACATTGTTCTGGTACATGCGGGCGGTCTCGATCATGTCGACCAGCTCGGCGCTGCTATCCACCGCCGCTTCCCAGACGTCGCCATTCTTGTCGGCGAGCGGATGGTTAGGGTCGTGGCGCTTGGTCGGTTTGGCGTCGGTGGTGAGGACATTGGCGACCTTCACCGTGGACACGCCGGGCTTGTCGGTGACCGACTGGAATACAGGCTTGATGGCGCGATAGGCTTCCGCCTCGCTGCCGGTGACATTGCCAGCATTCGCCATGTTGGAGGCGGTGGCGTTGAGGCGCACCAGCTGCGCGCTCATGGCGCGGCCGGCGATATCGAAGACGTTCATGGGACCCGAGCCGCTCATGCTCATTCTCCCTTCAGCGCGCGAGTGATGGTGTTGATACGGCCCTCCAGAAAGGAGAGGGTCGTGCGATATTTGACGGCGTTTTCAGCGAACAGCGTCTGTTCGGTGCTGAGTTCGACGGTGTTGCCATCAAGGCTGGGCTGCAGCGGGACGCGATAGCCCATGCTGTCATCGACGGCTTTGGACACGTCCGCGATGGACCTGTTCTGTTGAGCCGAGGCTTCCTTGAGCGCGGACTCGAAGTCGATGTCCCGCGCCTTGTAGCCGGGGGTCGAGGCGTTCGCGATGTTGGACGCGAGCAGGGACAGGCGCTGCGAGCGAAGTGCCAGCGCCTTCCCATGTATCCCGAACAATCCGTCTTCCAGCGACATTGTCTCTTTTCCGTCTTTTTGCCCAAGGGCCTAAAAGTTGCGGTTCAATCGCCGTTCTGATGCCTGAAGGCGTGAACCGCGGGTGATCCGAACGGGTATTCGCAAGAGCCGTGCCAATTTGCGTGGGTGACGCATCGGCAAAGGCAGGAATGGCGGAAAACCCCCGTGTTGCGTGAGCGGGACGGCATGGACGGCAAGATTTTGCCGCCTGCTGGCAAGGCTTTGCCGCCGCTCTTTTGGGTGAATGGGGGATTTGTTGATGATCGCGATATTGGCGCAGCTATTTGATCCCCTTACCCTGGTC